>NZ_SJZH01000003.1:0-399531 GCF_004959785.1 Tabrizicola sp. YIM 78059 | reverse complement strand
TCCGCGAAGGCGGCCGCACCGTCGGCGCAGGCGTCGTCTCGAAAATCATCGCCTGAGGCGTGCCGCGGGGCAAAGTCCCGCGCCGAGCAACCTTTCGGGGGCCGCCCGTCCGGGCGGCCCCTTTCGCATCGGTCGAAGCGTGAATTGACGATTCGTTTCACTGGCACCACACTGATCCCCTGACCACATGGGGGAGGCCAGCGATGTGTCAGATGTTCGCCGGGCAGGACCCGGCCCGCTATGAATACGTCACCCGCCGGTTGCGGCTGAACGGACAGTCCACCTCGATCCGTCTGGAACGCGCCTTCTGGGGCATCTTGGACCAGATGGCGGCGAAAGAGGGCACATCCACGCCCGCCTTCCTGTCGAAGCTGCATTCCGAGGTGCTGGAACAGCACGGTGAGACGTCGAATTTCACCTCGCTTCTGCGGTGCGCCTGTACGATCCATCTGGGAGAGCTGGACCAGGTGCCGCAACAGGACCGTTTCGCCGCCGAGTAGAAAAGTGCGACTGTAGTAGTCCGCTACTACCCGGGCCGGAAAGTGGTTCACTAACCTTACCAATATCGTTGCTCGGCAAGATGGGGTAAGGCATGGCCAAGGCAATCCACTCGATGATCCGCGTCCTGGACGAGGCGCGGTCTCTGGCATTCTATGACACGGCCTTCGGGCTGAAGGTCGCCGACCGGCTGGATTTCGAGACCTTCACCCTGGTCTATCTGTCCAATCCCGAAAGCACCTTCGAGCTTGAGCTGACCATCAACAAGGGCCGGACCGAGCCCTACAACCTGGGCGACGGCTATGGCCATCTCGCGGTCAGCGTCGATGACGTGGTCGCCGAGCACGCGCGGCTTACGGCGGCGGGACTTGCCCCGCGCAAGCTGGTCGATTTTGCACCGGCGGGAACGGTCATCGCCCGCTTCTTCTTTATCGCGGACCCCGATGGCTACCAGATCGAGGTCCTGCAACGGGGCGGCCGCTATCTCTGAGGAGGGAGGGGCGGTCCGACCCAGCCAAAAGCAAGGGAGGAACCAATGACAAGACATGACCTGAGGGGGCTGACCCGGCGTCAGCTTCTGTCGCGAAGCCTTTCGGCGGCCGGGGCGCTGGCAGTGACGGGGGCAGGCTTCATCGCCGCGCCCGATGCTGCCTGGGCGCTGGAGGTGACGGCGATCACCCCCGAACAGATGGCGACGCTGCTGCAGATGGCGCGCGACATCTATCCGCATGACCAGGTGCCGGACCGTTTCTATGCCATCGCGGTGAAGGGCTACGATTCCGAGGACCACAAGGCCATGGTCGCCGAGGGCGTCGCGTCGCTGGATGCCGCCGCGCAGGCCGCGGGATTCCCCAGCTATGTAGGCACCGGCTGGGAGGAGGACCGGGTGAAGCTTCTCCAGGCGATGGAGACGACGCCCTTCTTCCAGACCGTGCGGGCGGGGCTTGTGACCGGCCTTTACAACCAGAAGGAGATCTGGCCGATCTTCGGCTATGAGGGCGAGAGCTTCAGCAAGGGCGGCTACATCGAGCGCGGCTTCAACGACATCGACTGGCTGTAAGGGGAGGGGTCAGACATGGTTGCGAAATTCGACCTGAACGACGACTCCGTGGTCGTCATCATTGGCACCGGCGCGGGCGGCGGGGTGCTGGCCAACGAGCTGGCGCAGAAGGGCGTCAAGGTCGTGGCGCTGGAGGCCGGCGGGCGTTACCTGCCCGAGGACTACATCAACGACGAATGGGAAAGCTTCACCCAGCTGGCCTGGCTGGATGCCCGCACCACCAGCGGCAGCTGGCGGGTGGCGAAGGACTTCTCCGGGCTGCCGGCCTGGATCGTGAAGGCCGTGGGTGGCACCACAACCCATTGGGCCGGCGCCTCGATCCGGTTCCAGGACCACGAGTGGAAGGCGCTGACCACCTATGGCAAGGTCGAGGGGGCGACGCTGCTCGACTGGCCGATCGACGCGGCCGAGATGGCACCCTGGTATGAGAAGGCCGAAACCAAGCTGGGCGTGACCCGCACCGGCGACCGCGCCGGCCTGCCGGGGAACAACAACTACCGCGTCTTCGAGAAGGGCGCGAAGGCCCTGGGCTACAAGGAGGTCCACACCGGCCGCATGGCGATCAACTCGGCCGATTACGATGGCCGGATGGCCTGCCAGCAGACCGGCTTCTGCTTCCAGGGCTGCAAGTGGGGGGCCAAGTGGTCGGCGGCCTATACTGACATCCCGGCGGGCGAGGCGACGGGCAATCTGGAAGTGCGCGAGCGCGCCCATGTCGCGCGGATCCTGCACAACGATGCAGGCAAGGTGACCGGGGTCGAATATTTCGACAGGGACGGCAACCTGCAGATGCAGAAGGCCCGCATCGTCTGCGTGGCCGGGAACAGCTTTGAAACCCCGCGGCTGCTGCTGAACTCGGCCTCCGGCATGTTCCCGAACGGTCTTGCGAACTCGTCCGACCAGGTGGGCCGCAACTACATGCGCCATACCACGGGATCGGTCTATGCGATCTTCGACAAGCCGGTGCGCATGTGGCGCGGCACGACCATGGCCGGGATCATCCAGGACGAGGCGCGGCACGACCCCAGCCGCGGCTTCGTCGGCGGCTATGAGCTGGAGACGCTGAGCCTGGGCCTGCCGTTCATGGCGGCCTTCCTGAACCCCGGCGGCTGGGGGCGCAGCTTCACCACCGCGCTCGACCATTACGAGAACATGGCCGGGATGTGGATCGTGGGCGAGGACATGCCGCAGGCGACGAACCGGGTGACGCTCTCCGAGACGAAGGACCAGTTCGGCCTGCCGGTCGCCAATGTCCACTTCGACGACCACCCGAACGACATCGCCATGCGCAACCATGCCTACCAGCAGGGCATGGCGATCTACGAGGCGGTGGGCGCGACCCGTGCCTTCCCGACCCCGCCCTATCCCAGCACGCACAACCTGGGCACCTGCCGGATGTCGGAAAAGCCCGAGGACGGCGTCTGCAACCGCTGGGGCCAGACGCATGACATCGCCAACCTGTTCATATCGGACGGGTCGCAGTTCACCACGGGCGCAGCCGAGAACCCGACGCTTACCATCGTGGCGCTGGCCATTCGCCAGGCCGACCACATTGCCCGCGAGATGAGCGCCGGCAACATCTGACCCGGGGCAGGCGGCAGCCTGGTCTGCCGCCGGCGTCCGGCCGGGCGCCCCGCCTCCACCGGGGCGCCCGGCTTTTCTTTTGCCCCGCATGATGCTAAGCAGCCCAAATCGCAATGGAGGCACCGATGGACCTGACCCGCTGAACGTTCCCCTTGAACCGTTCACGAAAGGTCCGATCATGGCTCTTGACCCGTTGCGCGTGTATCCGCTGACATTCGCGGATGGCACCATCCATCCGAACATGGTCCATCTGAACCGGGTGATCGATCACCCCAACATCTCGGTTGGCGATTTCACCTACGCCAACGATTTCGACCCGCCCCCCGCCCCGCACCACGACTGGGCGGCGCGGCTGGCGCCTTATCTCTACCCCGGCGCGTCCGAACGGCTGGTGATCGGCCGCTTCTGCCAGATCGCGCATGGCGTGCGCTTCATCACTGCTTCGGCCAACCACGCAATGGATGGGCTGACGACCTATCCCTTCCCGGTCTTCGATCCGGCGACGATCGAGGGCTACAAGGCCGCGTTCCAGGGCCTGCCCGATACGGTGATCGGCAATGACGTCTGGATCGGCCATGGCGGTCTGATCCTGCCGGGGGTGAAGGTCGGGGATGGGGCGATCATCGGGGCGGGGGCGGTGGTCACGGCCAATGTCGCGCCCTACACCATCGTTGCCGGCAACCCCGCCCGGCTGATCCGCCCGCGCTATCCGCAAGCGACGATCGAGGCTCTTCTGCGGCTGGCCTGGTGGGACTGGCCGATTGACCGGATCAGGGCGGCGATCCCGGCGCTGTTGCAGGCCGACATCGCCCGGCTTCAGGCCCTGGCGTCGGATGGTGCCTAGTTCTGCCGCACGAGCCTTGCCACGATCTTCCGCGTCAGCGGCGCGACGACCAGCACGGTTGGGAAGGCGATGGCCCAGCTGACCGCCCAGTTGCCCAGCCAGAGGATGGGGAAGCCATGGACCAGCCCGACGGCACGGAATGTGGACAGGCCCGATACGATCAGGCTCATCAGGCCGGACAGGACGAAGCCGAACAGGATCGGGGCAAGGCGGGCAGGGAACATGGCAGCCTCCGGCAGGATGCGCGATGGCTAGCCGTCTCTGCGCCCCTGTGCAAGCCGTGGGCGCACACGGAAGCCCTTGACCTTGCCCTGCGGCTGCCGTAACCCGTGGCGCGTATAGGGGTATAGCTCAGCTGGTAGAGCGACGGTCTCCAAAACCGTAGGTCGCGGGTTCGAGCCCTGCTGCCCCTGCCACCTTCCTGTCATACGCTTTGCATGGCCGCGCATGGGGTGCTAGCACGGGTCTCATGCTGACCCAACGCGCCCGCTATGCTCTGCATGCCATGCTTTACCTTGCCCGCAAGGACGCATCGGCCACGGTCGCCGAGATCGCCGAGGCAGAGCGGATTCCCCGCAAGTTCCTGGAACAGATCCTGGCTGCGCTGAAGTTGCGTGGACTGGTCATGGCAAGGCGCGGCCCCCAGGGCGGTTATGTGCTGGCCCGGGGTGCCGAGGCGATCAGTTTTGCCGATGTCCTGCGCTGCATCGACGGGCCGCTGGCGCTGGCCCCTTGCGCCAGCCTGACCGCCTACAGCCCCTGTCCTGACTGCGTCTCGGTAGAGACCTGCGAGATTCGCCCGGTTCTACTGGCGGTGCGCGACACGACCGCGCTGCTGCTTGAGGGCACCTCGCTGAAAGAGGCGATCGGCGGCGCGAAGATTTCCTTCGTCTGAACGACGGCAGCGAACATCTGCCCCGATCCTGTCCGGAGCGCGCGACACGGTTCCTATTGCTGCGGATGGCCCGGGCACGTCTTGATTTCATATAAAGTCGGTAGAGAATAGGGATAATTGAGGCAGGAGACCTTCATGGAAGACCTATTCACTCTGTTCGTGATCGTGGGCTTTCTGGCCCAGATCATCGATGGCGCGTTGGGCATGGCATACGGGGTTGTGTCCTCGTCAGTGCTGCTGGCCTTCGGGGTGCCCCCTGCCGCTGCTTCGGCCAGCGTCCACGCGGCCGAGCTTTTCACCACCGCAGCCTCGGCGACATCCCATGTCTGGCACCGCAACGTGAACTGGCGGCTGTTCCTCAGGCTGGCGCCGGCGGGCATTGCCGGTGGGGTGCTGGGGGCTTATGCGATCACCGCCATGGACGGCAACGCGCTTCGGCCCTGGGTTGCGGCCTATCTTGGACTGATGGGGCTTTACATCCTTTATCGCGGCCTTCGGGACATCCGGCCGGTGGACCACCACCGCAGCGCCGTGGTTCTGCCTCTGGGGGCGGTGGGGGGCTTCATGGATGCGGTCGGCGGCGGCGGCTGGGGTCCGGTGGTGACCACCGGGCTCATCGGCTCGGGCGGGAATCCGCGGCAGATGATCGGCACGGTGAACACGGTCGAATTCTTCCTGACCGCATCCGTGTCGGCAGCCTTCCTGACAGCACTGCTGAGCGGCCACTGGGAAGAGGCCGAGGGGCTGGCGTCCCATCTGTGGCCGGTGCTGGGGCTGATCCTGGGCGGGGTCGCGGCAGCGCCTCTGGCCGGCTATGTCACGCGTATCCTTCCGGTGCGCATGCTGACGCTGATCGTGGGGGTGCTGATCGTGGCGCTGTCGGTCTGGCAGATCGCGCGCCTGATCTGAGGCAGCGGCAAGGCGAAAGAAAAAGGCCCCGCGGCATCGCGGGGCCTTTCGCATCGGAACGGTTCGCCCGGCTCAGGCCAGAGCGGCCTTCGCCTTGTCGGCGATGGCGTTGAAGGCCTCGGGCTCGTGCACGGCCAGATCGGCCAGAACCTTGCGATCAACCTCGATCCCGGCCTTGGCCAGGCCATTGATCAGGCGTGAATAGGTCATGTCGGCATCGAACAGCCGAACGGCCGCGTTGATCCGCTGGATCCACAGCGCACGGAAGTTCCGTTTGCGGGTCTTGCGGTCGCGGGTCGCATACTGATTGGCCTTGTCCACCGCCTGGGTGGCGGTGCGGAAGTTGGTGGAACGGGCGGCGTAGTAGCCTTTCGCCTGCTTGATCACCTTGCGGTGACGGGCGTGCGTGACCTTGCCGGACTTGACGCGGGACATCTGAGGCTCTCCTTACCGGTCGTAGGGCATGTATTTCTTGACGATCTTCGCATCGCTGTCGCACAGCAGCATGGTGCCGGTCGCGTCGCGGACGAATTTCGGGGTGCGCTTGATCATGCCGTGGCGCTTGCCGGCGACGCCGGCCTTCACCCGACCGGTGGCCGTGAAGCTGAAGCGCTTCTTCGCCGCCGACTTGGTCTTCATCTTGGGCATTTCCATCTCCGTGGTTTCAGGCACGACTCGGCATGCCACCTGGGCCGGCCGTGCGGGTATTGAAGGCGCCCCTATAGGCGCTGCCGGCCGAAGGCGCAAGGGGCTGCGTTCAGCGGATCACGCGCGCGAAGACGTTCAGCATTACGTTGGGAACTTCTTCGAACGAATAGCCGCCGGGCCGCGTCATGACTGCAAACAGCACCATGCCGATCGCCACGATTAGCATGACCACCCCAACCCTTGGTGTACGGCTTTCGGCCCAGGCCGACAGCAGGGAAGGTACCGACAGGACGGCAATGACGATTCCGACCGTCAGAACCAGATCCGTATCCATGATACCTTTCCCTGGCCTTCGCCCGGTCAGATTACCCCGGATCGACGCGCGAAATCAATCGCTCGTCACAGGGCGCGACGCGCAGGATGTTCGTGGTGCCCTTGACGTTGAAGGGCACACCCGCGGTGACCACGATCTGGTCTTCCTCGGTGGCGAAGCCGCTGGCCCGGGCTGCGCCGACGGCGGCAAGCACGGCTCCCTTGAAGCGTTCCTGCGGTTCGGTGATGACGCAATGCGCCCCCCAGGTCAGCGCCATGCGCCGCGCGGTGGACATCAGCGGGGTCAGCGCGATGATCGGCACATGCGGGCGTTCGCGGGCGACGAGGGCCGCGGTGTTGCCGGTCTGGCTGAAGCAGCAGATCGCCTTGATGTTGGTGGCTTCGGCGATTTCGCGTGCCGCCGCCACGATGCCGTCGGCCACGGATTCCCGTCGCACATGGCGGCTGGCCTCGATGATCGCGCGGTAGGTCGGATCCTTCTCGACGCTCACGGCGACGGAATCCATCGTCGTCACCGCCTCGACCGGGTATTTGCCGGCAGCCGATTCCGCAGACAGCATGACCGCGTCGGCACCTTCGTAGATGGCCGTGGCCACGTCCGACACCTCGGCCCGGGTAGGCACCGGTGATTCGATCATCGATTCCAGCATCTGCGTGGCCACGATCACCGGCTTGGCCGCTGCCCGCGCGCCCCGGACCAGCCGCTTCTGGATAGGTGGCACCGAGGTGACGGGAAGTTCCACGCCCAGGTCGCCCCGGGCCACCATGATGCCGTCGCTGACCTGAAGGATCGCGTCATAGGCCTTGACCGCAGCGGGTTTCTCGATCTTCGACAGGATCGCGGCGCGGCCCTTGGCCAGGCTTCTGGCCTCGATCACGTCCTCGGGGCGCTGGACGAAGGACAGTGCCAGCCAGTCCACGCCCAGTTCGCAGACGAATTCCAGGTCGCTGCGGTCCTTTTCCGAAAGGGCTGCCAGCGGCAGCACCACATCGGGCACGTTCACGCCCTTTCGGTTGGAAATCGTGCCGCCGACCTCGACCGTGCATTCGGCAAAGTCCTTGCCGCAGGTTCTGACCCGCAGCCGGATCTTGCCGTCATTGACCAAGAGCGTCGCACCGGGCTCCAGCGCGGCGAAGATCTCGGGGTGGGGCAGGTTCACCCGGTTCGCGTCGCCTGGCACGGTGGAAAGATCCATGCGGAAGGCCGCGCCCTCGACCAGTTCCTCGGCCCCGTTGGCGAAGACGCCGACACGCAGTTTCGGCCCCTGAAGATCGGCAAGAATGCCGATCGGGCGGCCCAGATCCCTTTCGACCTGGCGGATGATCTCGTGCCGCTTGCGGATGTCGTCGTGGCCGCCGTGGCTCATGTTCAGGCGGAACACGTCTGCCCCGGCCTCGAAAAGCGCGCGGATCATCTCGTAGCTGCTGGACGCGGGGCCAAGTGTGGCCACAATCTTCACGTTGCGGTGGCGGCGCATCGCCATCCTCCTGCTTGAAATTCCGGTTGATGTGGGCCGCGTGCCTTATGGCGCAATCGCGGTCGTCCCGCAACGCCTTCCCGCCGCCTTTCGGACGCTGGTCGCTGGCCTTGCGCGAAGAACGACCGTAAGGGAAGGATGAGCATTCGGAAGAGGACCGCCTTGGCCTTCACGATCGACGGAGAACACCGCCCCGGCCGCTGGCTGGTGACCTGCGACCATGCCTCGAACCGCGTGCCGCCCTGGGTGAACGGCGGAGATCTGGGCATTCCGGCAGAGGATATGGCACGCCATATCGCATGGGACGTAGGCGCCGCCGGGGTAGCGCGGGAACTTGGCCGCCTGCTGGACAGTCCGGTGATCCTGTCGGATTTCTCGCGCCTCGTCATCGACCCCAACCGTGGCGAGGACGATCCGACCCTGGTGATGCAGCTTTACGATGGCACCATCATCCCGGCCAACCGGGGCATAACGCCCGCGGCGGTCGAGGAACGGCTTGACCGGCTTTACCGCCCCTATCATGCAGCCTACGCCCGGCTGGCGGCGCTGCGTCCCGACAGGGTGATCGTGGCGATCCATTCCTTCACCCCCTGCCTGAAGGGCCGCCCGCCCCGACCTTGGCAGGTGGGCGTGCTGTATTCGCATCTGGACGAGCGTTTCTCGAAGCCGCTGATCGCCCGGCTGAAGCAGGAGGCCGATCTTTGCGTCGGCGACAACGAACCCTATTCCGGGCACCTGCCTGGTGACGCGATCGACCGACATGCCTTGCGTCTGGGCCGGCACAACACACTTATCGAACTGAGGAACGACCTGATCGCAGACCCGGCGCAACAGGCCCGCTGGGCCGCGCGTCTGGCCCCGATCCTGACCGAAGTCATGGAGAGCCTCTGACATGGACGACCGGACCCGCACCGAGCTGGAAGCCGCCACCTTCCGCGCCCTGCTGCATCACCTGATGCAGAAGCGCCCCGATGTGCAGAACATCGACCTGATGAACCTGGCGGGCTTCTGTCGCAACTGCCTGTCGCGCTGGTATCAGGAGGCCGCGGCCGAACGCGGCATCGATCTGACCAAGGACGCGGCGCGCGAAATCGTCTACGGCATGCCCTACGCCGACTGGGTGGCGCGGCACCAGACCGAGGCGGATGCGGCGAAGAAGGCCGCCTTCGACAAGGCTTTCGCCGAAAATGTTGGCAAGCGGGACTGAGTTCCGCCCCTTCTTCTGACCGGGCTCTCACGGAATTCTGGCGCAGCGCACGGTCAGTGCCCGCTGTGCGAATTGCAAGACGGCTTGGCCTGCCTAGATCCAAAGGCCGGACCCGGAAAGTTGATGTCTCTCTGCCCGGCCGGGGCATGGGAGAAGTGCAGATGGCATGCTATCTTGCAAGAATGCTTCTTGCCGTCCGCCAAGACTATTCGCGCGCCGAATGGATCAGCGATGCCGTTGTCCATGTCCTCGGCGTGGCTGCTGCGCTGGTTGCCGTGCCGGTGTTGATCACGCTGGCCGTCGTCCTGCGCGGCGATGGGCCGGCAGTGGCGGCAACGACGGTATATGGTTTGGCGCTGATTGCGATGCTGGGCTTTTCGGCTCTGTACAACATGAGCACCCGCCCACGGCCGCGGCGAATCTTCCAGAGCCTCGATCATACCGCTATCCTGGTGAAGATCGCCGCGACCTACACGCCCTTCGCGTTGCTCTCGGGCGCCGATGCGGGATGGCTGCTGGCCGGGCTATGGACTGCCGCCCTGGCCGGGGCCGCGATCCGCGCCTTTGCGCCCGACCGGCTGAAGCTGGCCGCCGTCGCACTGGCGCTGCTGATGGGGTGGGCCGGCCTGCTGGCAGGGGGCGGGATCTTTGCGGCCATTTCGCTGCCGGTGTTGGCGTTGATCGTGACCGGCGGTGTGCTTTACACCCTGGGCGTGGCCTTCTTCCTTCTGGAGCGGCTGCCCTTCCACTACACGATCTGGCATGTCTGCGTTTTGGCGGCGAGCGCGGTTTTTTACGCGGCTGTCACCTTGCATCTGGTGCAGACGGCCTAAAGCCCTGCCCACCGCAGAAGGGCCACCAGAACAACGCCCAGCAGGGCTGCGGCCACATCGCTTCCGATCAAGACCGTCAGCCCCACCACTGCCGCCAGAGCCACCCCCTCGGCCAGACCGCCCGACTGCACGGCCAGTGCCGCAATACCCGACATCACGGCAAGCGGCGTGGCTCGCAGCGCCGCTTCGATCCGGGCCGAAACCGGGACAAGCCGCATCAGCGTGAAGCCCGCCGCGCGGCAGAGGAAGGCGGCCGCCGCCATGACCAGAAGCAGGGTGGGGAAATCATGACTCATGCCGCATTCCGGTGCATCAGTGCGGCGACAGCGCCGCCCGCCAGTCCCGCCCCGATGATCGCCGCCCCGGGGCCGAGGCTTGGTGCAATCGCCAGCGCCGCGCCGGCGCCTGCCGCAATCGGCACCAGGTCGGTGCGCGCCCGCACCATCGCCGCCGCCATCGCTGCGGCGAAGGCCGCCAGCATCAGATCAAGCCCCATAACCTCGGGGCGCGGCAGAAGGCCGACCGTTCCAGCCCCAAGGGCGGTACCCGAAAGCCAGCCCGCCAGCATGGGCGTGCCGGTGCCCGCCAGATAGGCCCGGTCCTCTTCCCCCGCCCGGATCGCGCGCATCGTCTGCATCCAGTTGGCATCACCCAACAGCAGCAGGCTGCCATAGGCCCGCAGCGGCCCGGCCTGCCAGAGCCAGGGCTGCAACGCCGCGCCGAACAGGATGTAGCGGGCGTTGACAACCAGGATGGTGGCAAACAGCGCCCATAGCGTCGCCTGCCCGCTCTGCAACAGGTTCACCGCTGCAAGCTGCGCCGAGCCGGAGTAGATCGCCGCGCTTGTGGTCACGGCTCTTGCGATGCCGAACCCTGCCTGCGCGGCCACCAGACCGAAGCCCAACCCGTAGGCAAAGATCGACAGGCCAAGGGGAAGTCCGTCGCGCAATCCGCGCCGAAACCCTGCAAGCGTGAACGGCGCGGCGGCCACGGGTCAGAGCGCGGCCTTGCGCATCTCTTCCAGATAGATCTCGCGCAGGCGGGTTGCGACAGGGCCCGGCTTCCCGGTGCCCACGGGCATTCCATCTACCTCGACCACGGGCATCACGAAGATCGAGGCGGCGGTGGCAAAGGCCTCGTCCGCCTGCTGAGCCTCGGCGGGGCTGAAGGGGCGTTCCTCGATCTCGAACTGCGCCTCGGTCGCAAGGCGCAGCACGGCGGCGCGGGTGATGCCGTGCAGGATGTCGCTGCCAAGCTGGCGGGTGATGATCCGGTTACCCTTGACGATGTAGGCGTTGTTCGAGGTGCCCTCGGTCACCATGCCCGCCTCGTCGGTGAACCAGCTGTCATCGACGCCGGCCTTCTTGGCGGCCATCTTTCCCATCGAGGGATAAAGCAGTTGCACGGTCTTGATATCGACGCGCGACCAGCGCAGGTCGGGGATGGTGATGACCCTGAACCCGGTCTTGGCGGCGGGCGCGTCGGCGAGGTGCGGGATGTTCTGGGTGAAGGCCACGACCGTGCCGGGCACCGAGGCATCGGGGAACAGGAAGCTGCGGTCGCCCGGATTGCCGCGCGTGACCTGAAGGTAGATCATCCCCTGGTCGATCCCGTTCCGCGCGACCAGTTCGCGGTGCATCGCCAGCAGTTCGTCCGCGCTCAGCGGGCAGGTCATCTCCAGTTCGCGCAGGCTGCGTTTCAGCCGATTCATGTGGCCGTCGAAGTCGATCAGCTTGCCGTCCAGCACACTTGTCACCTCATAAACCCCGTCGGCCATCAGGAATCCGCGGTCGAAGATCGAAACCTTCGCCTCGGTTTCGGGCAGGTAGGTGCCGTTCACATAGACGGTGCGGGTCATGGTCTATCCCCAAAGGCTGGCATCGGGCGGGTGGGCCCCTGCCGCGTCATAGTACAGGGGCGCTTCGCGGTCTTCGGCCAGAAGCAGGGGGCCGTCAAGGTCTGTCCATTCCGCGCCCTGTGCCAGCAGCACCGCCGGGGCCATGGCGAGGGAGGAACCAACCATGCAGCCGATCATGACCCGAAAGCCCATCTGGCGGGCAAGGTCGCGGGTCAGCAGTGCTTCGGTTAGCCCGCCGGTCTTGTCCAGCTTCAGGTTCACCGCGTCATATTTCCCCTTCAGCGCAGCCAGGCTGGCGCGGTCGTGGCAGGACTCGTCCGCGCAGACCGGGACAGGCCTTTCGATGCCGGCCAGCATGTCATCCTGCCCGGCAGGCAGCGGCTGTTCCACCAGCGCCACACCAAGGCGGAGAAGATGCGGCGCAAGGTCGGCGTAGACCTCGGGCGTCCAGCCTTCGTTGGCATCGACGATGATCGTGGCGCGGGGCGCGCCCTGCCGGACGGCCTCCAGCCGCGGCATGTCATCGGGGGTGCCCAGCTTGATCTTCAGGATCGGGCGATGAGCGTTGGCGGCGGCGGCGGCGCGCATGGCCTCGGGCGGGGCGAGCGACAGGGTATAGGCGGTGACGACGGGGCCGGGGGCGGGCAGACCAGCGATGTCCCAGATCCGGCGGCCCGCCTGCTTCGCCTGCAGATCCCAGAGCGCACAGTCGACGGCATTGCGCGCGGCGCCGGGGGGCAGGGCGGATTGCAGGGCCTGCCGGGTGATGTCGGGGGGCAGTCCCTCGATCCGTGCCCGGACGCTGGCCATCGTCTCGCCATAGCGGGCATAGGGGACGCATTCGCCCCGGCCGGTCTGCCCGTCACGGGAGACGCGCACGGTCAGCACCTGCGCCTCGGTCTTCGACCCCCGGCTGATGGTAAAGGCCTGCGCCAGGCGGAAACGGTCTTCGGTGACGGTGATCATCGGGTCGCTCATCAACACTGACGGCTTTCTTCGCTGGCCACGCGCCACACGCAAGCGAAGAAAGCCGTCAGGCCAGATGAGCGGCGGGTTTGCTGCGTTTGCGAAATCGGGCTTGCGGTCTGGCGCGCAAGAATATATCGCAGATGCAGCATCCTGAGAAACATGATTGCCCGAAGGCCCGCCTTATGAGTTTCCGCCTGCAACCCCCCGCCCCCGCCCGCCCCAATCGGTGCCAACTTTTCGGCCCGGGTTCGCGACCCGAACTGTTCGCCAAGATGGCGGCCAGCGCGGCGGATGTGATCAACCTTGATCTCGAGGATTCGGTCGCCCCGGCCGACAAGGCGCAGGCGCGGGCGAACATCATCCGGGCGATTTCCGGGGTGGACTGGGGGCGCAAGACCCTGAGCGTGCGGATCAACGGGCTGGATACGCCCTACTGGTATCGTGATGTCGTGGACCTGCTGGAACAGGCGGGCGAGCGGCTGGACCAGATCATGATCCCCAAGGTGGGCTGCGCGGCGGATGTCTATGCGGTGGATGCCCTGGTCACTGCCTGCGAGGCGGCGGCGGGCCGGCAGAAGCGGATCAGCCTGGAGGTCATCATCGAGACAGCGGCCGGCATCGCCCATGTCGAGGAGATTGCGGCCAGTAGCCCCCGCCTGCAGGCGATGAGCCTTGGCGCGGCGGATTTCGCGGCCAGCATGGGGATGCAGACGACCGGCATCGGCGGCACGCAGGAAAACTACTACATGCTGCGCGAGGGGCAGAAATACTGGGCCGACCCCTGGCATTGGGCGCAGGCGGCAATCGTGGCGGCCTGCCGGACGCATGGCATTCTGCCCGTGGACGGCCCCTTCGGGGATTTCAGCGACGATGAGGGCTTCCGCGCTCAGGCGCGGCGGTCGGCTACGTTGGGCATGGTGGGGAAATGGGCGATCCATCCGAAGCAGGTGGCGCTGGCGAACGAGGTCTTCACCCCTTCGGAAGCCGCCGTGCGCGAAGCGCGCGAGATCCTGGCCGCGATGGAGGCCGCCAAGGCCGCGGGCCAAGGTGCCGCAACCTACAAGGGCCGGCTGGTGGACATCGCCAGCATGCGCCAGGCCGAGGTGATCGTGCGGCAGGCCGAAATGATTGCCGGGGCGTCATGAATCGTTGACAAACCGCCCGCGGAACGGGCAGCCTTCCCGTTAGGAAGCCCGCACATCGGGCAGTCTGCAAAGGATGCCTGAGCCGCGCACCCGGGGAGGGGAGGCCCCGCGCGGCGAAAGGGAGGATGCACGCCCCGGACCGGCGGTCCGGGGCGCTGCTGTTTTCGGTGCCGTGACGCATCCATGCATCCGGCTTTGGCAAGCCGAGTTGCATCAGGCCGGGCCCGGGGGCATATAGGGGCGGCCCGCGGGAAGGATGTGCGATGAACTACCTGGAATTCGAGAAGCCGCTCGCCGAGATCGAAGGCAAGGCCGAAGAACTGCGCGCCCTGGCCAGGTCGGGCGGCGGCATGGATCTGACCAAGGAGGCCGAGGCGCTGGACCGCAAGGCCGAGGCGGCGCTGCGCGATCTCTACAGGAACCTGACGCCCTGGCAGAAGTGCCTGGTCGCGCGGCACCCCGACCGGCCGCATTGCAAGGATTACATCGAGGGTCTGTTCACCGAATTCACCACCCTTGCCGGAGACCGCGCCTTTGCCGACGACCTGGCGGTGATGGGCGGAATCGCGCGGTTCCAGGACCAGCCGGTGATGGTGATCGGGCACGAGAAGGGCAACGACACCAAGTCGCGCATCGAGCGCAACTTCGGCATGGCCCGGCCCGAGGGCTATCGCAAGGCGATCCGGCTGATGGACCTTGCCCACCGGTTTCGCCTGCCGGTGATCACGCTGGTTGACACACCCGGCGCCTATCCCGGCAAGGGGGCCGAGGAACGCGGCCAGGCCGAGGCGATTGCACGCTGCACCGAGAAGTGTCTGTCGATCGGCGTGCCCCTGGTCAGCGTGGTGATCGGAGAGGGCGGCAGCGGCGGGGCGGTGGCGCTGGCAACGGCGAACCGGGTCGCGATGCTGGAACATAGCGTCTATTCGGTGATTTCGCCCGAGGGCTGCGCCAGCATCTTGTGGAAGGACGCCGAGAAGATGCGCGAAGCGGCCGAGGCCCTGCGTCTGACAGCGCAGGATCTGCAGAAGCTGGGCATCATCGACCGGATCGTGAAGGAACCGGTCGGCGGTGCGCAACGGGCCCCGAAGGAAACCATCGAGGCCGTGGGCAAGGCGATCGAAGCCATGCTGAAGGATCTGTCCGGCAAGAAGCCCGAAACGCTTATCCGCGACCGGCGGCAGAAGTTCCTGGACATGGGCTCCAAGGGGCTGGCGGCTTGAGCCCCTGGCTGATCCTGATGCTGGCCGGCGGTCTGGAAATGGGCTGGGCGCTGGGGCTGAAGTATTCCGAGGGTTTCACGAAACCCTGGCCGACAGTTGCCACCGTCGTGATGGCGCTTGGATCATTCTATCTGCTGTCGCTGGCGATGAAGGCCCTGCCCGTCGGCACGGCCTATGCCGTCTGGGTGGGTATCGGCGCCATCGGCACGGCGATTGCGGCGGTGTTCCTGTTCGGCGAGGCGGTCAACGCTGTGCGGGTCTTCGGCATTCTTCTGATCCTCGCCGGAATCGTGGCGCTGAAATTTGCATGATGCGGTGGGTGGCACTTGCCGCGCTGCTGGCCGCGCAAGTGCAGGCCGGAACGCTGGAAGGGCGGCTTGTCACCTTCACGGTGGAAACCTGGGACGACCGCGAGCAGCCCTTTCTTCAGGCCCGTGGGCGGACCGTCATGGTCGGGCAGGGGGTCGAGTTCGGGCTGGAACCCGAAGGCCTGACCGGCGGGCTGGACGTGGTGCCGGTCACCGTCGAGATCGGGCCGACCCGGATCGAACTGTCCTACCCGCGCGGGATCGGCAGGTTCTATGAGGCCCGGTTCAACGGTTATGTGCTGCGCTTTGTCACGGACTGCGCCCTGTTCGATCGCGTCGCCATCGCCCCCGAGGGAACCACGATGCGCGTGACCGAGGTCTGGGCCGAGGGCGGCGCGCTTTACATCAACGTATCCGGCCTGGGATACGGGCCGAATGCCCGCCTTGCGCTGGATCTTGAGGTCGCCGATTGCCCGCTGAGCTGAGGTGGGGCCCTCGCACGGTGGGCTGACCATGCCTTGAAGCGATGGGTGCGGGTGCCGAAGGGCGGCCCCCGATGTTCTTGCTGCCCGCGGCGGGGCGCCTTGTCCTTGTCAGCCGCCGAACCCCGCCTCGGCCATCAGGCGGTTCGAGTGGGTTTCGATGTCCTCTTCCAGCCGCGCCATGAATTCGGGGATGGGCAGGCCGGGCGCGATGGGGGGCAGGAACTCGACCACGGCAAGGCCGGGTTTGCGCAGGATGCCGCGTTTGGGCCAGAACAGGCCGACATTGGTTGCGACGGGATGGCAAGGCTGGCCAAGCTGCTGGTAAAGCAGGCCTGTTCCGACCTTGTAGGGCATTTTCGCCCCAGGCGCGACGCGGGTGCCTTGCGGATAGATGATCAGCTGGCCAGGTTCGGCAGCCCCCTTCGCCACATCGGCCTTCATCTTCGCAATCGCCGCGCCCCGTTTGCCGCGGTCCACCGGCACGCAGCCGATGCGCAGGGCATATTGGCCAAGGAACGGGGCATAAAGCAGTTCGCGCTTCATGATGAACTTGGCGGCCGGGACGGCGCTGATGATCAGGATGATGTCGAGAAAGCTCTGATGCTTGGCGGCGACCAGCGCCTCGCCCCTGGGCGGGGTTCCGCGCACCTCGCAGCGCAATCCGGTCAGGACCCGCAACGAGATGATGACCCAGCGGCAATAGGTGCGCACACCGATCCTTGCGCCCCGGCGAGACACCATTGCCCAAGGGGCGAAGGCCAGGGCCATGATCGCCATGACCACATACATCTGGATGATGAAAACCAGCGACAGAATCCAGCGGATCGGGGTCATGTCAGCTCTCGCAGTTTCTGAAACGCGGCGCGGCGGGTGGCAAGGAAGGCGACCAGCGCGGCAAGCGGAGGCAAGACCAGCGGCCAGAGCCAGCCGGCGCCCGTGAAGCCGAGGCCGGTCAGAAAGCCGCCGGCGGCGTCGGCGGCGGGAAGGGCGGCTACCCCGGCCATCCCCGCTGCGGTGCCGACGGCCGACCCGGCAAGCGTGCGCAGCGTGAATCGGCGGACGAAGGCGCGGGCGATGTAGCTGTCCCGTGCGCCGACCAGACGAAGGACGCGGATCACCTCGGCATTGGTGGCCAGCGCGGCGCGGGCGGCAAGGGTGATCATCGCGGCCATCGCCGCGCCGATCAGCGCGATGGAGAGGACACCAAGGATGCGCAGCCGCTCGGCCGCCTCGGCCAGCGGGCGGCGCCAGCGGGTGTGGTCGTCCAGCAGCGCGCCAGGCGCCTCGGCGGCAAGACGCTGCCGCAGGCCCTGGGAATCGTAGCCCGGATCGCCTTCGACCACCTCGATCAGCCGGGGGATCGGCAGGGCCTCGACGGGCAGGCCTGGGCCGAACCAGGGCTCCAGCAGGGCGCGGGTCTCGGCCTCATCCAGCGCGCGGTAGCTTGCTATGCCGGGGGTGGTGGCGAGCACCGAAAGGATCGCGGCGGTCTGGATCTCCATCTGCTCTGCCGGGGCCGACAGGCGGATGGTGGCCGTGCGGGCCAGCGCCTCTGACCAGCGGTCGGCCAGGCGCCCCGAGGCAAGCGACAGCGCCAGTGCAAAGACGCACAGAAAGGTCATGGCGCCGGCGGTGAAGGTGGCCAGCCATGCGGTGGGACCCGAAGGCGGCACGACCTGAAGCGCGCGGGTCGCGGGGCTGGCGGGTTGGGCCCTGGGAAACCTCACAGGTCGGCCCCCGCAAGCTGGACGCGGTGCTTTGCGATGCGCAGCACACGCGCCTGCACCTGCGCCTTCGCCTGGCGGATCAGGTTCAGGTCGTGGGTGGCCACCACGATGGTCTTGCCCATCTTGTTCAGCTCGACCAGCAGGGTCAGGATTCGCAGCGACATCTCCCAATCCACGTTTCCGGTGGGCTCGTCCGCAAGAATCACGTCGGGATCGACGATGACGGCGCGGGCCAGCGCGGCGCGCTGACGTTCGCCGCCCGACAGTTGGGGCGGCAGTGCGTCGGCCAGGTGCCGAAGCCCCACCCAGGCCAGAAGCTCATCCAGATCCTGCGGGTCGCTTTCCCGGTCGGACACGGTGAAGGGCAGCGCCATGTTTGCGGCGACGGACAGATGATCAAGGAACTTGCAGTCCTGATGCACGATCCCGATCCGCCGGCGGGTGCGTGCCACGTCATCGCGCGAAAGCGTGGTCACGTCGCGGTCGAACAGCGTGACGCGACCGGCGGTCGGCAGCAGTTCGGCATAGGCCAGTTTCAGGAAGGTCGATTTGCCCGCGCCCGAGGGACCGGTCAGAAAATGGAACGACCCCGGCGCCAGGCGCAATGTCACGTCGGACAGAAGATCGCCCCCGCCATAGCTGTAGGCCACATTCTCAAAGGCGATCACGATGCTCCTCCGGGCAGGGCAGGCGGCGTTTCGAAGGCGGCAGGCCTGTGACGGTGCCCGCCGGACTGCGCTTTCCATCGCACAGGGGCAAAGGATTGCACAAGACCGAGCGACAAAGCCTTGGAACGACAGGAATCAAGCGTTACAAACCCATAGGTGGAGCCGGATCAAGGCTTTGAGGGATACGAATGCGGTTGGTTTGCCCGAACTGTGAGGCCAAGTACGAGGTGCCCGACGACGCCATACCGGACACGGGGCGCGACGTGCAGTGCGCGAACTGCGGCCATGCCTGGTTCCAGATGCGCCCTCGTCCCGCAGGGTCGGCCCCGGCCGGGGACGGCCCGGCCAGCCCGGCCCCGGCCGCACGGACCCCTGCCCCCGCAGCAGCGCCGCCTGCCGAACCGCTGCCCGAGCCCCCGCCCGCTGCGCCAGCCGCGGCCGAGGTGGCGCCCGAAGCTGCGACCGAAACCGCCGTCTTGCCGGCAGAGCCGACCGCAGAGGCACGGTCCGGGCAGGCGCCAGTCGAGGAGGCAGAGGCAGCCGCGGCCGACGAGGAGGCCGCGGAACCCGAGGCCGACACCGCGCCGGCAAAGGCCGGGCCCGCCTATGTCGTGGATGAATCCGTGCTTGCGATCCTGCGCGAGGAGGCCGAGCGCGAGGCCAAGGCCCGTCGCGCCGAGGCAGTCCCGCTGGAGACCCAGCCCGATCTGGGATTGGACGCCGCCCCGCCCATCCCGGTCTCGCCCGGCCCCGTCGCACCCGCGCCCGCCCCGACCGTGGTGCCTGCTTCCGCTGCGCAGCAGGAAAGCGATGCCGAACCGAAGCCTGCCGCCCGGCGCGATCTTTTCCCCGATGTCGAAGAGATCAACTCAACCCTCCGGCCCGAAGAGTTCCCGGTCGAGGAGCCCGAGGAAGCGGCTGTCACCCCTCCTCCGCCCGAACCCGTCCGAGGCTTTCGCAGCGGATTTCTGCTGGTGATGACCCTGGCGATCCTTGCCTCGATCCTGTACATGGCGGCCCCTTATCTGCGCAGCCTGGTGCCGGCGCTTGATGGCCCGCTGGCAAGCTATGTGGCTGCCATCGACAGCCTTCGTCTGCACCTCGACAGCCTGATGCGGTCGGCTACCCTGGCGATCAACGGCAACTGATGCAGCCAATTCGGCTTGCCCCTGCGCGGGCGGGCCTTTATCCCTTGCGGCCAGCCCATGATCCGCGAGGAACCGCCATGACCAAAGCCCGTTTCGACAAGTCGAAGCTTCCCAGCCGCCATGTGACCGAAGGCCCGGCGCGCGCGCCGCACCGCAGCTATTTCTACGCCATGGGGATCACCGAGGAAGAGATCCACCAGCCCTGGGTGGGCGTGGCGACCTGCTGGAACGAGGCGGCACCCTGCAACATCGCGCTGAACCGGCAGGCTCAGGTGGTCAAGCAGGGCGTGAAGAAGGGCGGCGGCACCCCGCGCGAGTTCACCACGATCACCGTGACCGATGGCGTGGCCATGGGGCACGAGGGGATGCGTTCGAGCCTTGCCAGCCGCGAGGTGATCGCGGATTCGGTCGAGCTGACGATGCGCGGGCATTGCTATGATGCGCTGGTGGGTCTTGCGGGCTGCGACAAGAGCCTGCCGGGGATGATGATGGCCATGGTGCGGCTGAACGTGCCGTCGGTCTTCATCTACGGCGGGTCGATCCTGCCCGGCCGCTATCAGGGCCGCGACATCACCGTGCAGGACCTGTTCGAGGGCGTGGGCAAGGTGCAGGCCGGCGCCATGTCCGAGGCCGAGCTCGAGATCATGGAGCGGGTGGCCTGCCCTTCGGCCGGTGCCTGCGGGGCGCAATACACGGCGAACACCATGGCCTGCGTCTCGGAGGCGATCGGGCTGGCGCTCTTGAACTCCTCGGGCGCGCCTGCACCCTATGAAAGCCGCGACCAGTTCTGCGAGGCCTCGGGCGTGGCGGTGATGAACCTGATCGAGAAGAACATCCGCGCCCGCGACATCGTGACCCGCAAGAGCCTGGAGAACGCCGCCCGCGTGGTGGCCTGCACCGGCGGCTCGACCAATGCCGCGCTGCACCTGCCGGCCATCGCGCACGAGGCTGGGATCGACTTCGACCTGTTCGACGTGGCCGACATCATGCGCGACACGCCTTATTTCGTGAACCTGCGTCCGGGCGGGCAGTATGTGGCGAAAGACCTCTACGAGGTTGGCGGCGTGCCGGTGGTCATGAAGGAACTGGCCAAGGCGGGACTGTTGCACCTGGACTGCATCACCGCCAGCGGCAAGACCCTGGGCGAAAGCCTGGAGGAGATCCGCGGCGAGCCGGACGGCAAGGTCATCCATCCGATCAGCGCGCCGATCACGAAGACGGGCGGCGTGGTCGGGCTGCGCGGCAATCTCGCGCCCGACGGGGCCATCGTGAAGGTCGCCGGCATGACGGAGGCCGAGCAGGTCTTTACCGGCCCGGCTCGCGTCTTCGAATGCGAGGAGGAGGCATTCGAGGCGGTCAAGAAACGCGAATACAAGGAGGGCGAGGTCATCGTCATCCGCAACGAAGGCCCGGCGGGCGGCCCCGGCATGCGCGAGATGCTGGCGACCACGGCGGCGCTGTCCGGTCAGGGCATGGGCAAGAAGGTGGCGCTGATCACCGACGGCCGCTTTTCGGGCGCGACGCGGGGCTTCTGCGTCGGCCACGTCGGCCCCGAGGCCGCGCATGGCGGGCCGATCGCGCTGCTGAAGAACGGCGACATGATCACTCTGAACGCGCTGACCGGCGAGTTGTCGGTGGCCCTGTCGGATGAAGAACTGGCGAAGCGCAAGGCCGAATGGAAGGGGCCGCGCAAGACGGCCTATACCAGCGGTGCCGTGCACAAGTTCGCCCGTCTGGTCGGCGGTGCGCGCTGGGGGGCAGTCACGCATCCGGGGGCGAAGGCGGAAAGCCACGTCTACATGGACCAATAGGATCGATGGCCGGGCGGCTGGCGCAGATCCTGGACCATTGGCACCTGCGCAGTGTGCAGGCACGATGGGCGCGGGCCGCCGACGCGGCGGCTGAGACCGAGCCCTTCGAGCTGCGTGCGCTGCGCGCCGAAGGACGGGCTCTGCGACGGCAGATCGACCGGGTGATCCATGCTGCGGACCAGCGACTGGCGCTGCCGGCCCCAGGGGCGGGCGTGCCGCGTCCACCGCTGGGCACCGACTGGGCCTGGCGGGCCGATGCCTGGCGCGGCCCGCTGCCCGGGCCCGGCTCCGTGGCTGCCGACCCCCGCACCAAGGTCAGCGACGATCTGACCCTGCATCATGATTGCCCCCTGGGCGAGGTCGCGGTACGGCAATTGCGCAATCACGACGCTGCCGACCGGGCGCCCCATGGCCTTGCGGTCGAGGTGTTCGGGTTCCGCGGCAGCTTCCTGTCGCTGGACCTGCGCCTGCCTGCGTCCGGGATCACGGGTTTGAAGGCGCGGCATCTGGTGCGGGTTGATGCGGTGATCGACAGCGACCGGCCCCTGCGCGGCTTTGCCCGGCTGAATTGCAGCCAGGGCCACAATGTGACGCAGATGGTCCGCGCGCTGCCGGATGAGGGGCGAGAGGCGATGGTGGACTTCGACCTGGCCAGCGGCGGGCTTGGCGACGCCCCGATCGAGGGCGCCTGGCTGGACCTGATCTTCAATGATGTGGCCAACGCCCGCATCATCCTGCGCGATCTGGTGCTGAGCCGTCGCCCCCGTGCAGAATTCTAGAGACGCCGATGACCGTCACGCCGACCCTGACCCAGACCCGGTTTGCCCATGGCCTGTGGGAGGGCGTGCTGTCCGGTGCCCCGGATGCGCCGGTCATCGAGGCCACCCACCAGGGCCGGGTTCTTGCAGGCGTGGACGTGTTACCCGTGCCTGGCAGGGCGGGTCAGTTCACGGTGCGGGTGCCGCTGCCCGTCGCCCTGCTGACCGAAGGGGTGCATACGGTCCTGATCGGAATGGGCGACCTGGTGCTTGCGCAGGTCAGCGTGGTCGCCGGGGTGCCGCTGGAAGATGACCTGCGTGCCGAGATCGCCCTGCTGCGGGCCGAGCTGGACCTGTTGAAGCGGGCCTTCCGTCGGCATTGCGCGGAAACGGCCGCCCAGATAGGGCCGCCGTAGTTGCGCCCGCTTTCGAGGACGCATTGACGCCTTGCGCGGCGCACCGACGAGGAGACGCAGTTGAACTTTGGGGCGGTACGCCGGGGATCAGCCCCAGGTCGGGTGGAACTTGCCGGCCGGCGACAGGGTGAAGATCTCGCAGCCCGTGGCCGTGACCCCCACCGAATGTTCGAACTGCGCCGAAAGCGACTTGTCGCGGGTGACGGCAGTCCAGTCGTCGGCAAGCACCTTGGTTTCAGGCCGGCCCAGGTTCACCATCGGCTCGATGGTGAAGAACATCCCCTCTTCCAGCACCGGGCCGGTGCCGGGACGGCCGTAGTGCAGCACGTTCGGCGGGGCGTGGAACACGCGGCCCAGGCCGTGCCCGCAGAAATCGCGGACCACCGACATGCGCTGCGATTCAACGTAAGCCTGGATGGCATGGCCGATGTCGCCGAAGGTGTTTCCCGGTTTCACCGCAGCGATGCCGCGCATCAGGCCCTCGTGCGTGACCTCGATCAGGCGTTCCGCCTTGCGCGACAGACTGCCGGCCACATACATCCGGCTGGTATCGCCATACCATCCATCCACGATGACCGTCACATCCACGTTCAGGATGTCACCATCCATCAGCACCTTGGGCCCCGGAATTCCGTGGCAGACCACATGGTTGACGCTGATGCAGGACGCGTGCCGATAGCCCTTGTAGCCGATGGTGGCCGAGGTGACGCCGCGGCGGCGGATCTCCTCGGTGATGAAATCGTCGATCGCCCCGGTCGTCGTGCCTGGCACCACCAGCGGCGCCACGGCATCCAGGATCTCGGCCGCGACCCGGCCTGCCGCGCGCATACCGGCGAAATCCGCATCCTCGTAGATGCGGATACCGTCCTTCGTGATGCGGGCGCGCTGTTCGTCCAAGGCGTCTCTCTCTTCTCTGGGGTCTACATAAGAGCCTTCGGCGGAATTGGCCAGAGGGCGGGGTTTGAAACCGCATGAGGCGGGGCTATACCCGATCCGAGCAAGGGGGAAACGATGACCAATCCAACCGCGGCGATGCTTGTGATCGGCGACGAAATCCTGTCCGGCCGCACACGCGATTCGAATTTGCACTATCTGGCCGGCGAACTGACCCGCATCGGCATCGCCTTGCGCGAGGCGCGCGTGGTGGGCGACGTACACGACGAGATCGTGGCGGCGGTGCGTGCCCTTTCGGCGAAATATGACCATGTCTTCACCAGCGGGGGTATCGGCCCGACACATGACGATATCACCGCAGATGCGGTCGCCGAGGCGATGGGGGTGAAGATCGGCCACCGCGCAGATGCCATGGCCCTGTTGCAGGCGCATTACGACCGGGCGGGGTTGCCGTTCAACGAGGCGCGGCAGCGGATGGCGCGCATCCCGGACGGGGCAGCGCTGATTGACAATCCCGTGTCCACCGCGCCGGGGTTCACGATCGGCAACGTGCATGTCATGGCAGGCGTGCCGAACATCTTTCAGGCGATGGTGGCCAGCGTTCTGCCAAGGCTGACCGGCGGGCCGCCGCTTCTGTCGCAGTCCTTGCGGGTGAACCGGGGCGAGGGCGAGATTGCCGGGGCCTTCGGCGCGTTGGCGGCCGAGTTTCCTGACCTCTCGATGGGATCCTATCCCTTCATTCAGAACGGGGCGCATGGCACGAACCTGGTGATACGGGGCACCGATCCGGCGCGGGTCGATGCGGCCATGGTCCGGCTGACGCAGCTTTTCGGATGACGCACGACCCATTGTCGGCAGTGATGGAGGCGACATGGCCCCCGGCGCGGCGCTGGCGCGAGGGGGCGTTCGACTTCCGCGACGGTGCGGGAGGCGGCAAGCGGGTATCCGCTGCAAGCTGTGAAGGCGACTGGGACGCGGCCGATCTTGACCGGCTTGGGGCGATGGCAGAGCCGCTGGTGATGATCCGCCCTTCCGATGCCGCGCTGGATGCGGCGCTGGCGGCGCGGGGCTGGCGGATTGTCGATCCGGTCGTGGTGTGTTCCGCGCCGATTGCGGCACTTGCGGCAGACCTGCCCCCGCTGGCCGCCTTTCCGCATTGGCCGCCGCTCGCAATCGCTGCCTCGCTGTGGGCCGAGGGCGGCATTGGCGCGGCCCGGCTGGCGGTGATGGAACGCGTCCGGGGGGCCAAGGTGGCGATTCTGGCGCGGCACGAGGACAGGCCCGCCGGCGTGGCCTTCGTCGCCCTGCATGGCACCGAAGCCATGCTGCATGCACTGGAGGTCAGGCCCGACCGGCGGGGCAGGGGCGTGGGTGGAACGCTGGTGCATGCCGCGGCCAACTGGGCTGCGGCGCTGGGTGCCGAACGGCTGTCGCTGGTGGTGACAGAGCGGAACACTGCCGCCCGCGCGCTCTACGCTCGCCTTGGGATGGAAGTTGTGGGACAGTATCATTACCGGATGAAATGATCGCGGAATGCGGCGCGGGCAGTAGTGCGACACCTTCTTTCATGGCTTCTGTCTTGCCTCACGCTTCCCGCGCAGGCTTTGACGCTGGAATTGCCGGCCCCCGTCTTGGCCGAGGCAAATCGCTCCGAAGTGCCGGGCAGCTATGCCCTGCCCCTTGCCCCGTTCGATGGCCGGCAATTGCCGGTGCGGATGGTCGAAGGCGCGGTCGAACAGCGCGCCTATCAGCTGGAAGCCCCGGGCATGACCACGCTGGGCGTCCTTGCCCCGCTGCGCGCGCAGATCGAGGCGGCCGGTTTCACGGTGCTGATGGAATGCGCGACGCGGGCCTGCGGCGGCTTCGACTTCCGCTACGGCACCGAAGTCCTGCCGGAACCGGACATGCATGTCGATCTGGGCGATTTCCGCTTTCTGGCGGCCGAGAAGGAGGGCGAGGCTGTGACGGTCCTGGTCAGCCGATCTGCGCTGACGGCCTATGTCCAGATCACAAGGGTCTCGGCGGCACCTCTGGTGTCGACGGTGGCACCCGAAACGACCGGGCCGGTGGTCGATCTAGACATCGAGTCGCCGCGCGGGGTTGACCCTGCACCCGCTGACGACAGGATCGCCGCCGCCCTCGATTCGACCGGTTCGGCGGTGCTGGAAGATCTGGTTTTCGCCAGCGGCTCGGCCAGTCTGACCGAGGGGGATTATGCGTCTCTGGCCGCCGTGGCGGCATGGCTGAAGGCAAATCCCACGGCGACGGTCGCGCTGGTCGGCCACACTGATGCGTCCGGCAGTCTGGCTGCGAACATCGCCCTGTCAGAGCGCCGGGCAAAGGCGGTGGCTCAGGCGCTGATCGAACGCTATGGGGTCGATCGGGCGAGGATCTCGGCCGAAGGCGTGGGATTCCTGGCACCGCGGGCCACGAACCAGACCGAGGAGGGCCGGCAAAAGAACCGCAGGGTAGAGGTGATCGTCACCTCGACGCGCTGAGCCGGCCAGGTTCCGGCCTTCACCAGTTGTCGGGGCCCTTGTCCATGTAGCGTTTGGCCAGAAAGTCGATGAAAGCCCGAACCTTGGGCTGGGTGAACCTGCCGGGGGGATAGACGGCATAGATGCCAAGGGTTTCCACCGGAAGGCCGGGGATCGCTTCCTCTACCAATCCCTGCCGCATGGCGTCGGCATAAAGGAAGCTGGGAAGATAGGCGATACCCAGGCCCGAGATTGCCGCGTTCAGCAGGCTTTGCCCGTCGTTCACCGTAAGCCAGCCGACCGAACGGACCTGCCGTTTTTCGCCGGAGGGAGCGGTGATCTTCCAGACATTGCCATTGGCCTGGTTCGAATAGTGCAAGAGCTTGTGGTCGTTCAGATCGTCGATCTTCTGCGGCCGACCGTATTTCTTGAAATAGGACGGTGCACCGATCATTCGCTTCGTCGTTTCGGTCAGCTTGCGCGCGCGCAGGCTGCTGTCTTCCAGATCGCCGACGCGGATCGCCATGTCGAAGCCTTCGCTGATCAGTTCGACATAGCGGTTGTTCAGAACCATGTTTACCGTGATGTCGGGGTATTCCAGCAGAAAATCCCCGAGGATCGGCGACAACAGGTTCACCCCGAAGTCGGTGGCGACCGACACCCGCAAGAGGCCCGAAGGTGCAGATTGCATCGAGGTGACAAGGGCGTCCGCCTCGCCCGCATCGTTCAGCACGCGCCGGGCGCGGTCATAGTAGGCCAGGCCGATCTCAGTCGGACTGACGCGGCGGGTCGTCCGGTTCAGAAGCCTGGCGCCAAGACGCGCCTCAAGCGCAGAGACATGCTTCGAAACCGCAGATTTCGAAATTCCCATCTTCTTGGCTGCATCGGTGAAGCCGCCCTGGTCCACGACAGTGGCAAAGGCCTCCATCTCGGTCAGTCGATCCATTTCTTGCCCTCTTGGCAGCAGACACGCCGGTTTTCTTTGCAGAAATGTGTCGCTGCCAAATCGGGCAGCATGGCGGCAAAGGCGCGACCTATCCGGGGTAATGTCAGGGATCGTTGATGGCAGAGAAACCCGGCCCCTCTTCGCGCGCGACGCGACGGTGTGCCGGCGCAACCGAACCGGTGCGAAAGGCATGCAGGCCGAACGCCAGGATCGACTGGAAAGCCCCGGCAACAGGTGAGGCCGCGGGGGGCATCGCCCCGCCCGCGCTACAGGCGCGCGGCCAGGCGCGCGGCCTGATCGATCGCGCGCTTTGCGTCCAGCTCGGCGGCCACATCCGCCCCGCCGATCAGGTGGTGGCGAAGGCCGCGCCGGTGCAGTTCTGCACTGAGCCCGCGTTCGGGTTCCTGCCCGGCGCAAAGCACCACGGCATCGACCGCGAGCAGTTCCTGTTGCGTGCGGTCCGCCCCTTGGCTGATCCACAGGCCTTCGGGGGTGATCCTTTCGTAGTTCACTCCGCCGCGCATCCTGACCCGTTTCATGGCGAGGCTGGCGCGGTGGATCCAGCCGGTGGTCTTGCCAAGCTGCCGGCCAGGCTTTTCCGCCTTGCGCTGCAGCAGATGCACCTCGCGCGCGGCAGGGTGCGGGTGCGGGCCGTCCGGATCCAGCCCGCCCCGTGCGTCCCATGGTGCGGCCACGCCCCATTCCCGCCGCCAGAGCGCGGGGTCCAGCGTGGGGCTGGGGCCTTCCTGCACAAGCGTTTCGGCCACGTCGAAGCCGATGCCACCCGCGCCGATGATGGCCACGCGGCGGCCCGGATCGGCACCGTTCAGGATGTCGATGTAGCTGAAGACGCGCGCGCCCGGTTCCACGGGAATCCCGGGATCGCGCGGAATGACGCCGGTTGCGACCACCACCTCGTCGAAGCCGGACAGATCGTCGGCCGTGGCCTGGGCGCCGAGGCGCAGGGTGATCCCGGGCTGGCGAAGCATAGTCGCGAACCAGGCGACGAGGCCGTGGAATTCCTCCTTCCCCGGCACGCGCCTTGCAAGGTTCAGCTGGCCCCCGACTTCGGGCGACCGCTCGAACAGGGTGACATCGTGGCCCCGTCCGGCCGCGACGATGGCGGCCATCATTCCGGCCGGGCCGGCGCCAACCACGGCAATGCGTTTCGCCGCGGGGGCGAGGGGATAGGTCAGCTCTGTCTCGTGGCAGGCGCGAGGATTGACGAGGCAAGAGGTCAGCCGACCCGAGAAGGTGTGGTCGAGGCAGGCCTGATTGCAGGCGATGCAGGGTGCGATTTCCGCCGCGCGACCGCTGGCGGCCTTGGCGACGAACTCTGCATCGGCAAGCCACGGCCGGGCCATGGACACCATGTCGGCCATGCCCTCGGCCAGCAGACGTTCGGCCAGATCGGGCGTGTTGATCCGGTTCGAGGTGATCACGGGAATGCCGACCTCGGGGCGGAGGCGTGCGGTGAGGTGGGCAAAGGCCGCGCGTGGAACCGAGGTGGCGATGGTGGGCACCCGTGCCTCGTGCCAGCCGATGCCGGTGTTCAGGACAGTTGCCCCCGCCCCCTCGATCGCCTTTGCCAGTTGCACCACCTCGTCCCAGGTCGAGCCGTCGGGAATCAGATCGATCAGCGAGATCCGGTAGATCAGGATCGCCTCGGGCCCCAGGGCTATGCGCACCCTGCGCACGACTTCGACCGGCAGGCGCATCCGGTTGGCATAGGTTCCGCCCCATCGGTCGCTGCGGCGGTTGGTGTGGGCGACGAGGAACTGGTTCAGGAAATAGCCCTCGGATCCCATGACCTCTACCCCGTCATAGCCCGCCGCGATGGCACGGGTGGCGGCCGTTGCGATGTCGGCGATCTGCTTCTCGATTCCCGCTTCGTCCAGTTCGCGCGGGGGGAAGGGAGAGATGGGGGACTTGATCGCCGAAGGCGCCACGCAGTCCTTGCCATAGGCATAGCGCCCGGCGTGCAGGATCTGCATGACGATGTGCCCGCCCTCGGCATGGACGGCATCCGTCACCCGGCGGTGGTTGGCGATGTCCCGATCCGTGAACAGGCCAGCCGCACCCGGAAAGACCCCGCCCTCGCGGTTCGGGGCCATGCCGCCGGTGACGATCAGGCCCGCCCCGCCTTTCGCCCGCGCGGCGTAGAAGGCTGCGATGCGGCCCCAGTCACCGGTTTCCTCTAGCCCCGTATGCATCGAGCCCATCAGGCTGCGGTTGCGCAAGGTGATGGTGCCCAGGGTGATGGGGGACAGAAGGTTGGGGTAGCTGGACATGGCGGCCTCTTGTTCGTTGGCAGAATGGCCGGGCGCGCAGGCCTTGTCACCCGCAACGCCGCGTCACGGGCGGCAGTGGAACCGTGCGGATGGAGCTGCCGCGGATCCTGTTGGCGAGGGCAACCCTGTATCTTGACGGGTTCACGGGGGGCGCTGCCCCCCGATCCCCCCGGGATATTTGGGCAGAGGGGAAGGATCAGAGGTCAAGAAGGGCGGGCAGGTCGGCCATGCGGTGGAAGAGGGGCAGGCCAAGGCCGATCAATCCGCGCGCCGGCGGGGTGTCGGGTCCATGGGGGGCGAAGCCCAGGCAGGGGATGCCGGCGGCGAGTGCGGCCATGGCACCCGAGGGGCTGTCCTCGATCACCACGCAGGCGGCAGGCGGGGCGCCACAGGCGGCGGCTGCGGCGAGATAGACATCGGGGGCGGGTTTCGGGCGACCGATCGCCTGACCCGACAGCACGGCGCGGAACCGTGGGATCAGCCCGTGCTGGCCCAGGCTGATCCGCATCTTTTCAGGCGGGCCGTTCGAGCCGACGGCATAGGGAATGCCTGCCGCGTCGAGCCTGTCGAAGATGTCGAGGATGCCGGGGGTGAGAGGGGTGCCCCGGCGTAGCACCGCATACATCCGGGCGTAGAAAGCCTGCACCCAATCGTCGGGCAGCCGTGCCCCGGCGGCGCGGGCGCGGGTGGCCACCGTCTCGATCGTGCCGCCGATGTAGTCGGATTCCAGCTGATGACGGGTCAGCACCAGGCCGTGCGCGGCAAAGTCTGCGATCATCAGGTCGAAGGTCAGGCCTTCGCTGTCGGCGATCACCCCGTCGCAGTCGAACAGCACGGCAGCGGGGCGGTTCATGCGGTAGCCTTCAACAGCGTCACAACAGTATCGCCATAGCGCCGCTGGTCGAAGGGCGCAAAACCGGCGGGTGCAGCCGGGATGGTGCCCTCTTCCCAGACAATCACGGCACCGGGTGCCAGCCAGCCGCCTGCCAGCGCCGAGGCAAGCGCCGCCTCGCCCAGCCCCTTGCCATAGGGGGGATCAAGGAAGACCAGCGTGAAGGGCGCGCCGGGATTTGGCGGCAGGCGGGTGGCGTTCAGGCGCAGGATGCGGGTTTCACCTTCGGCGCGCATCTTTGCGACATTGGCTTTCAAAAGCGCCTGCGCCCGGGTGCCGTCATCGACGAAGGTCACCTCGGCGGCGCCGCGGCTGAGAGCCTCAAGCCCCAGGGCGCCGGTGCCGGCGAAGAGATCCAGCACCCGCGCGCCCGACACCGGATTGCCATGGGCGTTGATCAGCAGGTTGAAGATCGCCTCGCGCACCCGGTCCGAGGTCGGGCGCAGGTGTGCGGCCGGGTCGCCTTCGCCGACATCGGCCAGTTTCAGGCCGCGCCGGGTGCCGCCGATGATCCTCATCCCTTCAGCAGCGCCTTCAGGTCGGGGGTCGCCGTGATCACCTCGGGCGCGGGGGATTTGCCGGCTTCGATCAGCCGCTTGCCGACCATGTAGGCGCGGGCGTCGTTCATCGCATCCACCGCCAGAAGCGTTGCGCCACGGTAATACCAGAAGCTGACCGCATCGCCTTCGCCCCGCCGGGTGACGATGTGATCGTAGCCGGTGTTCAGGCCCGCGATCTGAAGCTTCAGGTCATACTGGTCCGACCAGAACCACGGTTTCGCGAGGTAGGGTTCGTTCGCGCCCAGCATGTTCGCGGCGACAGCTTCCGCCATGTCTATGGCGTTGCCGACCGATTCCAGCCGCAGCCTGCCGCTGCCCCATGGGAACGAGGCGCAATCCCCCGCTGCCCAGATCGCGGGGTCGGAGGTGCGGCCAAGGGCGTCGGTGGCGATGCCATTTTCGATGGCCAGGCCTGCCGCCTCGGCCAGCTGGGTGTTGGGGGTGATGCCGACGCCGACGATCACGAAATCGGCCGGCAGCACGCGGCCGTCAGCCAACCGGGCGCCGGTGACGCGCGAGGTGCCCTCCAGCCGGTCAAGGCCCGTCGATTCGAGGATGGTCACCCCGTGCGACTGGTGCAGGGCACGGATATGGGCGCTGGTCTCGGGCGCGGCCACCCGCTGCAGGATCCGGGGGGCCATTTCCAGCACGGTAACCTGAAGCCCGAGCTTCGAGGCCACCGCTGCCGCCTCAAGCCCGATATAGCCGCCGCCGACGATGATGACCTTGCGGCCGGCGTGGAATTCGGGCCGCATGGCATCGACATCGGCCAGGGTGCGCACGGTGAAGACGCCGTCCAGTCCGCCGCCGATCGCCATGGGAAGGCGGCGTGGCGTGGCGCCGGTGGTCAGCGCAAGCTGGTCGTAGGAGAGAGCTTCGCCTGCGACCGTGACCGTGCGCGCCGCAGCGTCGATGGCAGTCACCGGCTGGCCGAGGCGCAGGTCGATCCGGTTCTCGGCCCAGAATTCGGGCGCGCGCAGCCACAGACGGTCCTCGCCGATTTCACCCAGCAGATAGGCCTTGGAAAGAGGCGGTCGCTGATAGGGCTGCGCGGGTTCGTCGCCCAGCATCACGATCTCGCCCGCGTGGCCCTGCGCCCGCAGTTTCGCGGCCAGGGCTGCCCCGGCCTGTCCGGCGCCAACGATCACGATCCGCATTGCGCTACCCCTCTGGAACGTCCTGCGGCGGACCCTATAACCCACCGGGCAACGGGCGCAACGCGCAGCTTGACGAAAGGACATCAGAATGACGATTGCAGTGGGCTCCAGATTGCCCGAAGCCACGCTTCTGCGCATGGGCGATGGCGGGGCGGAGTCGGTGAAGCTGTCCGAGCGGCTGAAGGGCCGCAAGGTGGTGATCTTCGGTCTGCCGGGGGCCTATACCGGCACATGTTCGACCGCGCATGTCCCAAGCTTCATCCGCGCTGCGAAGGCCTTTGCCGACAAGGGCGTGGACGAGATCATCTGCATTTCCGTGAATGATCCCTTCGTGATGAAGGCCTGGGGCGAGGCGACGGGGGCGACGGCGGCGGGAATCACCATGCTGGCGGACGCGGATTCCAGCTTCACGAAGGCCATCGGCATGGCTTTCGACGTGCCGCACCTGGGGTTCTTCGCGCGGTCCAGGCGCTATTCGGCGCTGGTCGAGGATGGCGTCGTGACCCGCTTCAACCCGGAGCCCGGGACAGGGTGCGAAATTTCCGCGGGCGAACATCTGTTGGCGCAGCTCTAGCGGCGACGTTTGCCTTCGTTCTTGTTCGACTTCGTACCCGTGTCAGCGTCCGGTCGGCGAGGGGACGAAGTCTTCGAAGAGCGGCCATCACCCTCAGGCCTGGCGCGTTCGGGCCTGGCACAGGCTGGTTACGGGTTCGCCGTGGTCGCGCTGGATTTCCGCCTCGGGGGCGAAACGGTCCATGACGCGGGCGAGGTCGATGTCAAGGCGGGACAGGCCCCGGCAGTCATGCGTGGTCAGCGTGACATCGACGACGTTGTAGACATTTCGCCATTCCGGGTGATGGTTCAGCCTTTCCGCCGCCAGCGCCGCGCGCGACATGAAGCCCCAGGCTTCGGAAAAGCCGCGGAATTTCCAGATCTTGCGGATTGCGTCGCGCCCCGGCACGGCGGCCCAGCCGGTTTCTGCGAGGGGCGGCAGCTGTGTCGCACGGTCTTCCGGTGACAGGAGGTCGGCCATGGTCTTGTCCTTTCTCGCAATGGCGGAGCCGGGTGGCTGCCCGGCCCCTGATGGGTGAGGGAGAGGCTGCCTGACCCTAATCCCGCGCCTCGCAGCGGCGGAAGGGGCCATAGGCGGTCAGCACCTCGATTTCCTGCCCCACAGCGCGCCGTTCCGCCTGCAGGTAGCGCGCGACGGCGGCGCGGAAGCCGGGATCGGCGATCCAGTGCAGCGAATGGGTCTCGACCGGCAGATAGCCGCGCGCAAGCTTGTGTTCACCCTGGGCCCCGGCCTCGACCCGGCTCAGGCGATGGGCGATGGCCCAGTCGATCGCCTGATAATAGCACAATTCGAAATGCAGGCAGGGGTGATCCTCGATGCAGCCCCAGTAACGGCCGAAAAGCGTATCGCGGCCGATGAAGTTGAGCGCACCTGCCACGGGCCGGTCGCCGTCGCAGGCAAGGATCAGCAGCATGTCGTCGCGCATGGTCTCGTGAAAGGCGGTGAAGGCCGCGCGCGTCAGGTAGGGCCGGCCCCATTTCCGGCTGCCGGTGTCCTGGTAGAAGGCCCAGAAGGTATCCCAATGCCGCGGCTCGATCTGGTCGCCGGTCAGCGCGCGGATCGTCAGGCCCGAGGCGCGGGCGGTTTCGCGTTCCTTGCGGATCATCTTGCGCTTGCGGCTGGCAAGGTCCGACAGGAAATCTTCGAAGCTGGCGTAACCCCGGTTCTCCCAGTGAAATTGCTGGGTGATGCGGTGCAAGGTTCCCTCGATGCCTTCCAGGGCGTTGGCCTCTTCTGCAGTGCAGAAGGTTGCGTGGAGCGAGGACAGCCCGTTCTGGGCGGTGATGCCGATGGCGGCGCGAAGAAGCGTCTCACGGTATTCATCCGGCCCAAGGAAGCGACGCCCGGTGGCCGGGGTGAAGGGAACGGCGATCTGCAGTTTCGGATAGTAACGGCCACCCGCCCGTTCCAGTGCGTCGGCCCAGCCGTGATCGAAGATGTATTCTCCCTGGCTGTGGGTCTTGACGTAAAGCGGCGCGGCGGCAAGGAGCCTTGCGCCCTCGCGCAGGAACAGGGGTCGTGCCTGCCAGCCCGTGCCGGGGCCCGTCGAGCCGGAACTTTCCAGCGCCGAAAGGAAGCGGTGGGTGGTAAAGGGGTCGATCGGACGGCCGGTCGCCTGTTCCGGGGCTGCCAGCGCGTCCCAGTCGGGGGCGGCGATCCCGGTCAGGCTGTCGAGAAGGGTCAGGTCGGCCATCGGAGCTTTCGCGGCTGGTGCAGGCCCGGCGGTTTGCACCCCCGGACCCCCGCAGAGTATTTCGCAAGGAGCAACTGTGTCGGGGCGGCGCCGCGTCAAGCGGGCAGCGGTGCCGCGTAGCCCTCGAAGGTCACATTGTCGGCAATGGTTCGGGCCCGTGCCTCGTCTTCCGGCGAACGGATCGTCCAGCACAGGATCACCGCGCCCTGTGACTTCAACTCCGACACGCGCGGCCGGTTCAGATCGTGTGCCTCGTGACTGATGAAGCTTGATCCGGTCGCGTCATAATCGGGAATTTCGCGCAGCCGGGCGCAGGTGTCGGCCGGCAGTGGCGCCCAGTCGTCGGGATCGTAGGCCGAGGTGGTCAGCCCGCGCGGCAGGTGTGGGGCCAGGCGCGACATGTGGGCGACCGAGGCGGGGTTGAAGGACATCAGCGCAACCGGGCCGGCATACCCCTTCAGCGCATCGGCTGTGGCGGCCTCCAGCCGTCCGTCGGTCGGCCCCATGGTCAGGGACTGGTCCTTGATCTCGATCAGCAGGGGCACCCGGCCGTCGATCTGTGCCAGAACCTGCGCCAATGTGGGGATCGTATCGGTCGAGCCCTTCAATCGGACATGCCCGAGTTCGGCAGCCGTGCGCGCATTTACCGGCCCGGTCTCGTCCGTCAGGCGGTCGAGGGTTTCATCGTGGAAGACCATTGCCTCCCCGTCCTTCGACAGTTGCAGGTCGATCTCGATCCCGTAGCCTGCTGCCACCGCCGCCGCTACGGCAGCGGGCGAGTTCTCGATCCGCCCTGCGGCAGGGTCGTGCAGCGCGCGGTGCGCGATGGGCAGGCGAAGGAAGCCGTCCGGCAGGGGGACGCGGGTCATTTCAGCTCGAAGATCGCTTCGATTTCGACCGCGACCCCAAGGGGCAGGGATGCGGCCGAAACGGCCGATCGGGCATGGCGGCCGGCATCGCCCAGAACCGCGACAAGGAAGTCCGAGGCGCCATTGATCACCTTGGGCTGGTCGGTGAAATCGGGGGTGGAGTTGACGAAGCCCACCAGCTTCACCGCGCGCGACAGCCGGTTCCAGTCGCCGCCCAAGGCCTTTTTCAACTGCGCAAGCAGCGAGATGGCGCAGCGTCTGGCGGCCTCGGCCCCCTGTTCGAACGAAAGATCCTCACCCAGGCGCCCCTTGATCAGGCCGTTCTCGTTCTGGCTGATCTGGCCGGAGATGTGGACAAGGTTCCCGGTCTGCACGAAGGGCACATAGTTCGCGGCAGGCGCGGGGGCGTCGGGCAGGGTTACGCCAAGTTCGGCGAGGCGCTGTTCGATCGGGTGCATGGGAGTAATCCTTTCGGTTCGGGCGGACGTTAGCCCCTGGCGGGGGGTGGGGCAAGGGGCGGGCACGACGGCGGTGCTTGCGTGCTTGCGCTGTGGTATAAGGGCTAGTGAGAGTACAGCATGAGTCGAGGAGTTGCCGATGCCTGATCTGCGCCGCCGCCGTTTCACCTGGTTATCCTCACTCATATTCGGGGCGCTGATTGCCTTGCAGCCGATGCTTGCAGACCGGGCACAGGCCCAGGTCTCGGAACGCGCCGAGCCGGTGACCGGCCCTGGAATCGTGACCATTGGCAACATCGCGACCAATGCAAGGGTCAACCTGCGCGCCGGGCCCTCGGTGCTGTTTCCCGTCGTCGGTTCCCTGGGATATGGAACGCGGGTGAACAAGGGCCTTTGCATTGGCGGCGGCAGCGCACGGTGGTGCGAGGTCTCGACCCTGGACGGCAAGCTGTCCGGCTATGTCTCTGGCCGCTTCCTGGTAGAGGGCGCTGCCCCTCCCACGGATGATGATCTGGCCGGTGGGCCGGACTATTGGGTGGTCAGGGGGCTGGGCAACAACGAACGTCTGGGCGTTCGCCTTGAGCCGCGGCCGGGTTCGGAGGTGCTGGCGACCCTGCGGAATGGCGAGATCGTGCGGAACCTCGGGTGCAGGAACAGCGGCGCGTCGCGCTGGTGCAGGATCCGTTCGACCATCGGCATGGACGTGACAGGCTGGGTGAACGCCCGCTTCCTGCGCGAATCGGCTGCACCCGGTGGCGGCGGTGGCGCCGGGCCCGACTTCTATGTGGTGCGGGGTCTTCCGGCGGGTGACACGCTGAACGTGAGGACACGGCCATCGACCCAGGCCGAGGTCATCGCGCGGCTGTCCGAAGGGGTGCGGGTGCGCAACCTGGGCTGCGAGCAATCGGGCCAGACCCGCTGGTGCCGTATCCGCACCACCAGCGGGGTAGAGGTCACCGGCTGGGTGAACGCCCGTTACCTGCGCGAGAAGTAGGCCGACGCCGGGCCTCGGGCCCGGCGCGATCGTCTCTGACTTGGCCACTCCTCGCGTGTTGCGCGGATGGAAAGGCGAGGTCAGAGCGGTCGCGTGAAAAGGATCCACTCTGTCGCATCGACCTGCCAGTCCTCGCGAACCACGGGCCGGCGGGCGACTTCGTTATAGCCCTTGGCGCGGTACAGGCGGAGGGCGTCAAGGTGCGTGTCCTCGGCAATCAGGCTTATCGTGCTGCGTCCGGCCTCGCGGGCGATGTCCTCGGCCCGGGCGAGCAGCGCAGAAGCAAGCCCCCTGCCGCGGAACTGCGGATAGGTGGCCAGCACGTTCAGATACCACGAGCCGGGCGCCAGCGCCTCGAGCTCCAGCAGCGGCACGAAGATCGCCGGGGTGCCGGGATCGATCGGTTCGGGTTCGTCGGCGGCGGGATAGCCCAGAAGGCAGGCCGCGACCTCGCCCTCGACCTCGGCCAGCCAGGCGTTCCGGTAGGAAAAATTACCACTGTCGCGCGCGGCACGTTCGCGGCCGAAGGCGATTGGATCTGCCCCCGGACCGGCGGACTTCTTCCAGAAATGCAGGGGCAGGTCGTCGGCCGCCATGTTGATGAAGCGCACCAGATGCTCGGCGTCGGACGCCTTGGCTTCGCGGATCAGCATGGAACCCTCTTCCGTCATCCCTGATGCCCCGGATGAAGCAGACCGCCGCCAGCACCGCAAGGCGAAAACCGCCGGGAAATGGCGCATGCCGCACTTGCCTGCCCGATCTTGCGATCCTACCAAGGGTCACTGACAGGGAGAAACCCATGACCGACACCGTATTCCGTCTGCCCGCCCCCGGCCCCGAGCCGATGACGACCGATCTGGAAGGCTGGGTGAAGACCGAGGGCGCGCCCAGCATGAAGACCTGGGTGCAGCACACTTCGGCCGATGGCAGCGTGATCAGCGGCACCTGGGAAGCGACGGTCGGCACCTGGCATGCCACCTACAGGTTCTACGAATTCGTGCACCTGATCGAGGGGCAGATCACCATCACCCCGGACGGGGGCCAGCCGGTCACGATGCGGCCGGGCGATGCCTTCGTGGTGGAACCGGGTTTCAAGGGAACCTGGACCATCGAGGCGCCGGTGCGGAAGCATTTCTGCATCAAGCTGAAATAGTCCCGCAGCCCGGTGCCCGCGCCGGACCCCGGGGAAGGTGCCGCAGGGCGCGCGGGGGCGGGGATCAGTCGCCCGGATCTTCTGGCAGCGCAAGGTTCAGCCCGATGGCGATTGCCGCCGCGGGCAGAAGGCCCGAACTCAGCAGGATCTGCGCCGTGCGGCCCATGTGTTGCAGTGCCTCGGGCACCTGTTGCAGGCCCAGGCTGACCGAAAGGGCGGTGCCGAAGATCACCATGTTCCTGCGGTTCCAGCGAACCTCGGACAGCATCTTGACGCCGGCTGCGCAGACCATGCCGAACATGACCACCACGCCGCCGCCAAGAACGTTGATCGGCACGGTGTTGATTGCGGCGCCGATCTTGGGCACCAGGCCGCACAGGATCAGGAACAGTGCGCCGATGGTGACGACGTGGCGGCTCATCACTCCCGTCATGGCGACAAGGCCGACATTCTGGCTGAACGAGGTGTTTGGCAGCGCACCGAACACCCCGGCAAGTGTCGAACCCGCACCATCGGCAAAGGTCGCGCCCTGTATCTCGCGGTCGGTCGCCTCGCGTCCTGCGCCGCCCTTGGTTATGCCCGAGACATCGCCCACCGTCTCGATTGCCGAGACCACGGCCATGAAACACATGCCGATGACGATGGCCGCGTTCAGCTCGAAGCCCCAGCGAAAGGGGTTCGGCAGGGCGAAGACACCGGCACGCTCGACCGCGGCAAAGCTGACCTGGCCCATGGCCAGCGCCACGACATAGCCCACCAGGATGCCGACAAGCACGGCTGCCACGGCCAGGAAACCCCGTGTGAAGAACTTGAGCGCCAGCGTCACAAGGATCACCACCACTGCGGGCAGCCACTGGTCGAAGCGGCCAAAGCTGATGGTTGACCAGTCAACCTCGGTTCCGGCGGCCCTGGCTTCGGCGATGGCGTGCATGCCGGCCTCCATCGCCGGGACACCGCCTGCGGCATACTGAATGCCGACCTTCACCAGTGCGAGGCCGATCATCAGCACGATCAGGCCGGTGACAAGCGGCGGCAGGGCATGGCGGATGCGTCCGACGATGAAGCCTAGGCAGAAATGGAACAGGCCGCCCAGCACGACGCCCGTCATCAGGCCCGCAAGCCCCGCCGTGCCCAGACCGGCGACGGCGGGAACCATCACCGGCACGAAGGCGAAAGAGGTGCCCTGCACGATGGGAAGGCGCGCGCCGACTGGCCCGATGCCGATGGTCTGCAACAGGGTGGCGACGCCGGCAAACAGCATCGACATCTGGATCATGTAGGTCATGTCCGGGAATCCCAGCGCCGCCTGATCGGACCCGAAGCCGATGCCAGCCGCGCCGCAGACGATGATCGCGGGGGTCACGTTCGAAACAAACATCGCCAGCACATGCTGGATGCCCAGCGGCACGGCCTGTGCAAGCGGCGGCAGATAGTCGGGGTCGCGCAGCTGCTCTGGCGTTCCGATTGCGGCAGCGGTCATTCGGTCTGTCCTTTCCCTCGGGGCATTCATGTTCGTGCCGTCTTCGCCCTGCCCTGGGGTGCGATCCGGTCAGACGGGCCGAATCACGGGGCAACCACCATCCAGGGTTGGGTGTAACGGTATTCCTCCAGGTTCGGGGTCGGTCCGATCCGGTCGATCACGGCAAAAAGGCCGGGGGCGTGAAGGGGCGTCAGCACGCCGTGCCAGGTGCCCCGGTGCAGGTTGATGCCCTGCGCGCCGTTCGTGAGGAAGGCGCGCGGTTCTGCCTGGGGATCGGGCGCGACGATGACGAGGAAGGGGTGTTGGGTCATCGGCAGGAAGGCCTGCGACCCGTCGGGATGGCGTTCGATCAGGTCGAAGACGTAAGGCATCGCCCTGGGTTCGGCGTCGAAGATCGAAATGCCTGCCCGGCCGTCCGCGCCGAAGTCGAGCTTCGCGCGGTCGTGGTGGCGGCGGCAGAGACCGTTGTTGATCAGGCGGAAGTCGCCCGAGGGCTCCAGCACATCGCCAAAGGGGGCGAAGGCTGCGGCGGTCAGGGGTTCGGGGCGGATGACGCTCATCCCAGGCTCCTCGTACGATTTGGGCTTCGCCTCGCCGGGGGGCGCGGGATCGCCCGCGAGGAAAGCCGAAGGCAACGACGTGCCGTCCTCACCGCAGGGCCCCGAAGGCGCCGGGCCCGCGCAGTTTCGCGTGGCGGTTCACGTCCTTGTAGAGCAGATAGCGGAAGCGCCCCGGGCCGGCGGCATAGCAGGCCTGCGGGCAGTAGGCGCGCAGCCACATGAAATCGCCGGCCTCGACCTCGACCCAGTCGCGGTTCAGCTTGTAGACCGCCTTGCCTTCCAGGACGTAGAGGCCGTGCTCCATGACATGCGTCTCCTCGAAGGGGATCGTGCCGCCCGGCTGGAAGGTGACGATGTTGACATGCGCGTCATGGCGCAGGTCGTCGGGTTCGACGAAGCGTGTGGTGCCCCAGCGGTCCGCGGTATCGGGCATCCAGCGGATCGGCACGTCGCGTTCGTTGATCACGATTGGGTCGGGCGCTGGCAGGCCGGGGACGGGTTCGTAAAGCTTGCGCAGCCAGTGGAAGCGGGCCGGGCCGCTGCCTTCGGCAAGCAGCGTCCAGGCCGTGGCGGCAGGGATGTAGGCGTAGCTGCCTGCCTCCATCTCGTATCCGGTCCCGCCGATGGTCAGGGTGGCCAGGCCTTCCGTGAAGAACAGCCAGTGCTCCGCGCCGGTCTCGCGGTCGGGCGCGTCCGAACCGCCCCCGGGTGCAACCTCCATCACATACTGGCTGAAGGTCTCGGCAAAGCCCGTCATGGGCCGCGCGATGAGCCACAGGCGGGTGCGCTCCCAGCCTGGAAGGAAGCTGGTCACGATGTCGGAAAAGCAGCCGCGCGGGATGAAGGCATAGGCCTCGGTGAAGACCGCGCGCTGGGTCATCAGCTGGCTTTGCGGCGGCAGGCCGCCGGGGGGGGCGAAATAGCCGGTCATGGAAGCTGGTCCTTCAGGCGCAGTTCGGCGATGCGTTCCACCTGGGCGCAGGCGGTGACGAATTCGGTGGCGGTGTCGTTGCCGATGCGGGTTTCGAAGGCCTGCAATATGCTGGCCTTGGTGTTGTCGCGCACGGCGATGATGAAGGGGAAGCCGTGCTTGGCCACATACGCCTCGTTCAGCCGCTGGAAGCGGCTGCGCTCGTCGTCGGTCAGTGCGTCGAGGGCGGCGCTGGCCTGTTCGGCACTTGACTCCGGCGTCAGGCGTTTCGCGGCGGCGAGCTTCCCGGCAAGGTCCGGGTGGGCGCGCAGGACGCACAGCCGTTCCTCGGGCGAGGCCGATCGGAAGACGCGCGCCAGCGCGTTGTGCAGGCCCGCCGCGCTGTCATGCGCTGGGCCGAGTTCCAGGTCGAAGGCGCGGTCCGCGATCCAGGGGGAATGTTCAAAGATGCTGCCGAACCGTTCGATGAAGCGTTCACGCGACATTTGCGAGGGCCGCTCGAACCGCCTGTGCGGATGGGTCGCCCGCCAGTGGTCGGCAATGTCGATCCGGCGGGCGAACCAGACGCCGGAATGGCCGCGCGCGTAGTCAAGAAAGCGCCTCAGTCCGGCAATCCTGCCGGGGCGGCCGATCAGACGGCAGTGCAGGCCGATCGAGAACATCTTCGCCGCACCCGCCGCGCCTTCGGCGTAAAGCGTATCGAACGTGTCCTTCAGATACTGGAAGAACTGTTCGCCCGTGATGTAGCCCGGCGCGGTGGCAAAGCGCATGTCGTTGGCTTCCAGCGTGTAGGGGATTACCAGCTGGTCGTGATCCCCGAACTCGCGCCAGTAGGGCAGGTCGTCGTCATAGCTGTCGGAAATCCAGGCCAACCGCCGGGTTTCGGCCGCAAGCCTGACGGTGTTCATGCTGCACCGGCCCGTATACCAGCCCTGCGGCGGCTGGCCCACGACTTCCTCGTGCAGACGGAAGCTTTCGGCAATCTGGGCGGCCTCCACCTCCTCGGGCATGTCGCGGTGATCGACCCATTTCAGGCCATGGCTGGCGATTTCCCACCCCGCGGCCTTCATCGCGGCCACCTGTTCGGGGTTGCGCGCCAGTGCCGAGGTCACGCCGTAGACTGTGACAGGGATCTGCAATCCGATGAACAGCCGGTGCAGCCGCCAGAACCCGGCCCGCGCGCCGTAGTCGTAAAGCGATTCCATGTTCCAGTGCCGCTGGCCCGGCCAGGGCTGGGCACCTGCGATGTCGGACAGGAAGGCCTCGGACTGGGCGTCGCCGTGCAGCAGGCAGTTCTCGCCGCCTTCCTCGTAATTCAGCACCAGAGAGATGGCGATCTTCGCGCCACCGGGCCATGCAGCATCGGGCGGGTTGGGTCCGTAGCCGCGGAAATCTCGAGGGTAGCGGTTCAAGGGGCACCTCCTGTCGCAACGAGATTAGGCCAGAGTGGCAACAGATACTTTCAGCATTTCACGAAAGGTCATTTGCGTGCAATGCAGGGTCGCGGGCTCACCGCTTTCATGCTGTGATGGGCGCAAACGGAGGAAGTTATGGGACGGCTGTCGACGCATGTGCTGGATACCGCGCGGGGAACGCCCGCAGCCGGGGTGAGGATCGCGCTTTACCGTCTGTCCGGGCAGGAACGCCACAAGCTGAAGGAGGTCGTCACCAATTCCGACGGGCGCACCGATGGCCCACTGCTGGAGGGGGCCGATCTGACGGCGGGCGGCTATGAGCTGGTCTTCTCGGCAGGCGACTACCTGCGGGCCAGCGGGCAGGCGGGCGAAGGAGTCCTGTTCCTGGACGAAATCCCGATCCGCTTCGGTGTGGCGGATGCAGGCCAGCACTATCACGTTCCGCTGCTGATTTCGCCCTTCGGCTATTCGACCTACCGGGGGTCATGACCCTTGTCGACCGATACCCGGGAAGTGGTCGTGAAAGGGTCACTTGCGGTTCGACCCCAGACAGGGTTTGGTAATGGGGTCGCCTGCTTCGGTTAAAGGAGAACCGCATGTTTATTAGAACGACTTCATTTGCTGTCCCGGCATTTGCATTTCTCATGGGTGGGACCGCCCACGCTGCATTGACGGCGGATCAGGTCTGGCAATCCTGGCAGGATGCAGCCGCCATGGTCGGCCTGGAGGTCAAGGCCGCCACCGAGAACAAGGATGGCGGCAAGCTGACGCTGAACGGAATTTCCATCGCACCCCCCGGCGGCCCCGCGTTCACGATTTCCGACATGGTGCTGACCGAGACCGGGGACGGATCGGTTTCGATCGTGCCCGGCGCCGACATCGGGGCAGAATGGTCCGACCACGGCAGCGGGTCTTTCAAGCTGGTCCATGAAGGCCTGGCGCTGACTGCCCGCCAGGACGGCAATGGCCTGGTCTACGATTTCGGCGCGGACAAGCTGGATGTCGTCTACGATACCGTCACGCCGGGCTATTCCTTCGACGAGACACCCGCCCAGGACGTGAAATCTGCGGGCACCTTCGGCTTTGCTGGTCTTGCCGGCAGCTATTCCGACAGGCCGGGTGCCAACCGCAACTTCGGACTGACGCTGAAGGCCGACAAGCTGGCCTACGAGACGGCGGTGGATGACCCGATGATGCAGATGAAGCAGACCACGAAAAGCGAAACCGACGGGGTCGAGCTGACGCTGGGCCTGACCCTGCCGGCATCGGTTTCGCTGGCTGCGGCCAATGAGCCTTCCGTCTTCGGCGCGGCCTTGCAGGACGGTCTGGCGCTGACAGTGACCACAAGGCAGGGCGACTCGAATGGCTCGATGAACCAGGAAAGCCCGGACTTCCCGATGAACATGGCCATCAAGGCCGGTGGGGGCGATGCATCACTCATGTTCAACAAGGACACCTTCGACATCCAGTCCTCCGGGGCCGGGCTTGAGCTGGACGTGACCTCGGATGCCATGCCGACCCCGGTCAGGGTGACCTCGGGACCGATCCGGTTCGGCCTGACCTCACCGGTGATCGCGACCGAAACGGCGGGCGAGTACGGGCTTGTGATGAAGCTGAGCCAGTTCAGCGTGAACGAGGAAGCCTGGGCGCTGATCGACCCTGCCGGTGCGCTGAAGCGGGATGCCGCGGATCTGGCTGTCGATATCACGGGCAAGACCAAACTCGACTTCATCGGGATGATCGAGGCCAGCGAAAAGGGGATCGAGCCGCCCGTTCCGGCGCTGGAGACGCTGAACATCACCGAGCTTGGCCTGAAGGTCGCGGGCGCGGCGCTGGCCGGGACCGGGGCCTTCACCTTCGACAACTCGATGGGCATTCCGATGCCCCTCGGCGAGGCGAATGTCTCGATCACCGGGGCCAACGCGCTGATCGACGGGCTGATCGCGGCAGGCCTGATGGCGGATGAAGACGCGATGGGTGCGCGGATGATGATGGGGGCCTTCATGTCGCCGGGCGCGAACCCCGACGAGCTGACCTCGAAGATTGAGGCCAAGGAAGGCTTCGAGATCTATGTGAACGGCCAGCGTATCCAGTAAGTGAGATGTCTGCGATCGGCGTGCGGGGTTCCGTGCGCCGGCCGATCCCCATGCAGGAACGGCGTTCTTGGACCCTGTCATGCAGCATGTGCGCAAGTGGGCCACGGCACGGCATCTGATGCCCGGCAGTGCTGCGCTTCTGTGTCTGCTGGTCTCTTGCCTGATCGTGGCGGTTCTGCTGGCGGTCGGGCCGACCTTTCTTGATCCACGCGGGCCGCTTTCGACCATGACGGCTGTCGCCGGTCTGGTCGGGCTTGTCGTCCTGGTCCTGTGGCGTTTCGACCATGACCATCCGGTCGCCTCGCGACTGATCCTGCTTGCATCCGGCCTGGCCTTCCTGATCCTTGCCTGGGACGTCATCCGGCTTCTGAACCACACCACGATGGCCCTGGCCTGGCCTTTGGCCGATGAGCTTCTGGCCCGCTGGGACGCGGCGCTGGGGCTCGACTGGCCAGCCTATTTCGACTGGGTCGGCTCAAGCCCGCTGTGGCGCGGACTTATGGCGCAGTCCTATACCTCGCTGACCTTTCTCAGCCTGCTGGCCTATCTGCTGCTGTGCCTGTTCTCGCACCCCCGTCGTTCGATCTATTTTCTCGAGACCTTCACCTTCACGGCCGTCTTCTGCACGCTCTTGGGGGCGCTGTTTCCGGCCCGCGCCGCCGTGGACTATTATCTTGGCGCCGGTGCCGACCTTTCCGCCTTTCCGATGGAGCCGGGGCTATACCACCTGACCTCGCTGGAGCGCCTGCGCAGCGGTGCGCCGGTCGAACTGGTGCTGGGAAACCTGCCGGGGCTGGTCACCTTCCCGTCTTTCCATACGGCGGCGGGGCTGTTGATGGTTGCCGCGACCTGGCGAAGCTGGCTGGTGATCCCGACGGCGCTTTACGCGGCGGTGATGATCGCCTCGACACCGGTCTATGGCGGCCATTACTTCATCGACCTGCTGGCCGGGGCGGTCGTGGCACTGGCAATCGCCTGGGCCTGGGCGCGGCACCCGAAGAATGCGGGGCTCTTCGGGCCGGTCAGGGTCGCGGCGCCGCTTCGAGATGAGCGGCAGTGACCCCTAGTCGGCCCTAGTGGCCCGGCGCAGGTCCTCCTTGATCTGCGCCGCCATGAAATCGGTGAACAGCTGGACCTTGGGGTCCTTCAGCCGGCGGTGCTGGCTGAGCGTGGACAGCTGGATCGGCAGGGGCGGCGTGGCGGTGGCCACGGGCACCAGCGCGCCCGACCGCAGGTGATCGGCCACCTCGAACAGCGGTTTCAGCACGATGCCGCGCCCGTCAAGTGCCCAGCCGGTCAGGACGTCGCCATCATCGCTTTCGAAAGGCCCTGTGATCTCGAACCGGCGCGGGCCTTCGGGGGTGACCAGGGTCCACTGGAACTCGCGTGCGCCGGGAAAGCGCAGGTTCAGGCAATCGTGCCGATCACGCACCAGCGCCTCACCGTCCTCGGGCATGCCGCGGCGGGCGATATAGGCGGGGGCGGCGCACAGCAGACGGGGGCAATCTGCGATGGTGCGGACCTTCAACGTCGAATCGTCCAGAAGCCCCAGGTGAAAGGCCACGTCGATACCTTCGGCCACCACGTCGATGTTGCGGTCCGACAGGCGCAGCCGCACGTCGATCTGCGGATAGAGATCCTTGAAGGCCGGCACGCGCGGCGCGATGAAGCGTCGGCCGATCCCCAGGGGCGCCGCAACAAAGATCGTCCCGCGCGGGTTCTGCGTCACGTCCATCACGGCTGCTTCGGCCTCGTCGATCGCCTCCAGCACGCGGCGGGCGCCGTCATAGAAGATGCGGCCGTTCTCGGTGGGTTGCAGGCTGCGCGTGGTGCGGCTGAACAGGCGCACGCCGAGGTGCTTTTCCAGTTCCGAGATCCGCGCCGAAGCGACCGCGGGCGAGGTGCGCTGGTCGCGCGCCGCCGCCGACATGCTGCCCAATTCATAGACGCGGACGAACATGCGGATGTTGCTGACATAGGACATTGTTCGGCACGGCTTGAAAGTGATGCGGGCTTTCGATGGATTAACAGAAAGGTCCGCGCCGGGATAGCGTTTCGGCACAACGAAGGGAGGCCGCGATGTATGACTGGGTGGTCCTGTGGGAATGGCTGGAAATCGCGGTCCGCTGGCTGCATGTGATCACCGCAATCGCCTGGATCGGATCAAGCTTCTATTTCATCGCGCTCGACCTTGGCCTGCATCGCGACCGCAACCTGGCCAGCGGAGCGGACGGCGAGGAATGGCAGGTTCATGGTGGGGGGTTCTACCACATCCAGAAATATCTGGTCGCACCGGCACAGATGCCGGACCATCTGATCTGGTTCAAATGGGAAAGCTATTTCACCTGGATGTCAGGTTTCGCGCTTCTGGTTCTGGTCTACTATCTGGGCGCCGAGATGTTCCTGATCGACCCCACGGTGATGGAGCTTCAGGTCTGGCAGGCGGTTGGCATCTCGATGGCCTCGCTGGCCTTCGGCTGGGTGGCCTACAACACCCTGTGCAAGGTTTTCGTGAACGCCGACCAGAATGTGCTGATGGTGGCGTTGTTCGTCGTTCTCGTGGGGATGAGCTGGTTCTACACGCAGGTCTTCAGTGGCCGTGCGGCGATGCTGCATCTGGGGGCATTCACTGCAACGATCATGTCGGCCAATGTCTTCTTCATCATCATGCCGAACCAGCGGATCGTGGTGGCCGACCTCAAGGCTGGCCGCAAGCCCGACCCGAAATATGGCAAGATCGCCAAGCAGCGGTCCACCCACAACAACTATCTGACCCTGCCGGTCATCTTCCTGATGCTGTCCAATCACTATCCGCTGGTCTTTGCGACCCAGTGGAACTGGGTCATCGCCAGCCTGGTCTTCCTGATGGGTGTGACGATCCGGCACTGGTTCAACACCCGCCACGCGCGCAAGGGCAATCCGCACTGGACCTGGGGGGTGACGGCGATCCTGTTCCTCATCATCGCCTGGCTTTCGACCGCGCCGATGCACACTCCGCCCCAGGAGGCCGCACTTCGGGGCGAGGCGCTGCGGCTGGCCTCGGCTGAAGGCTTCGACGAGGTGGTGGGCATCGTTCAGGGCCGCTGTTCGATGTGCCACGCGGCCGAACCGGCCTGGGAGGGGCTGCACTGGCCGCCCAAGGGCGTGGTGCTGGAAACCGAGGCGCAGATCGCGCATGAGGCGCGGCGCATCTACCTTCAGGCCGGGATCAGCCATGCCATGCCGCCGGGAAACCTCAGCTGGATGGAGCCTTCGGAACGCGCGGCCATCGTGCGCTGGTATCGCGGCCTTGGTGCCGACCCGATCTGACGCGTCGGAAAGCCGGGCGGCGGTGTCGGGAAAGCCACTGGCGCGGGGGCCGGGATCGGCCTATCTGGGGCGCGAGAAGCTTCTGGGGCGCGTGCGCGGTGATCCTGCTGGAACATGGACCTTCGGGCAAGCCGGCGCTGTTCGACGCGCCGCGTGCGGTCATTGCCGCCCATGCGCCGGCGGAGGTGCCCCGCGCCCTCGCAAGGGCCGAGGCCGCCCGGGCCAGGGGTGCCTGGATCGCGGGCTATGTCGCCTATGAGGCGGGCTATGCGCTGGAGCCGAAGCTCGCCCGCCTGATGCCCCGCCGCCGCCCCGGGCCGCTGGTGGCGCTGGGGGTCTTCGACGCGCCGGAACCGGCCGAGACGGCGCTTGCACGGGCGGCGGAAGAGGGGCGCGCGACCGCGATGACCGCGCCCGTGCCCCTGGTGGGCCGCCGCGCCTATGGCAATGCCGCGCGCCGGGTCTTCGACTACATCGCGGCGGGGGACTGCTATCAGGTCAACCTGACCTTCCCGATGCAGGCGCGGCTGGCGTCCGGCACGCCGCTGGGCCTCTATGGCGCCTTCCGCCGCACCGGGGCGGTGGGGCACGGGGCCTATGTCGATCTGGGCGTAGGGCCGGTGGTGGTGTCGCGCAGCCCTGAGCTGTTCTTCCGGGTCCGACAGGGCAAGATCGTCACCCGTCCGATGAAGGGCACCCGGCCCAGGGGGCGTGATGCGGCCGAGGATGCGGCGATCATCGCCGAATTGCGCGGGGCCGAGAAGGACCGGGCCGAGAACCTGATGATCGTGGATCTCTTGCGCAACGACATCAGCCGCCTGTCGAAGGTGGGGACGGTGAAGGTCCCGGCGCTTTACGCCATCGAAAGCTATTCGACGGTCCACCAGATGACCTCGACCGTCGAAGGCGTGCTGGAGCGGCCGGCGACGCTGCCCGGCCTGATGACGGCGCTTTTCCCGTGCGGCAGCGTGACCGGCGCCCCGAAGATCCGCGCGATGGAGATCATCCGCGAGGTCGAGCCCCATGCCCGCGGCGTCTATTGCGGCGCGGTGGGCTGGATGTCGCCCTCTGGCGACGCGGATTTCTCGGTGGCGATCCGCACGCTCTCGGTGACGGGCGACCGGATCGTGATGAACGTGGGCGGGGGGCTGACGCATGGCTCGACCGCGCAAGGCGAATGGGAGGAGGCGCTGTGGAAAGCGCGCTTCGTGAAGGCGGCGGTGCGCCCGGGCTGAAACTGATCGAGACGCTGCTCTGGGACGGGACGGCGGCCCCGCGCTGGCCGCTGCATCTTTCTCGCCTGCAACGGTCGGCGGCGATGCTGGGCTGGGATTGCCCCGAGCTGGCGCCCTCTGGCCCCGACCACCCGGCCCGGCTGCGGCTGACGCTGGACCGCGCGGGCCAGGTGGAGTGGCAGGTTGCCCCCCTGCCGCCCGCCAAGGCGGAATGGCGGGTGGGTCTGGCCACGGCCCGGCTTGCGTCGGACGATCCCTGGCTGCGGGTGAAATCCACCCGGCGCGCGGTCTATGACGCGGCCCGCGCCGCCCTGCCCGAAGGCGTGGATGAAGTGCTGTTCTTGAACGAGCGCGGCGAGGTCTGCGAGGGCACGATCACGACCATCTTCTTCGACCGCGGGCAGGGGATGCGCACGCCGCCGGTGGCCTGCGGCCTGCTGCCCGGGGTGCTGCGCGCCGAGCTTGGCGTCCCGGAGGAGGTGCTGCTGGCAGACGATCTGCCGAAGGTGCGGCTCTGGGTTGGCAACGCGCTGCGGGGGCTTGTTCCAGCCCGGTTTCCCGGGTGAGACCGCAGGGGGCACATCGCGCTACGGACCCCCGAAGAGTATTTTTGGAAATGGCAGGCAGCGGGGCCGGAGCGGCGGGGTTGACTTGCGGCGCGGGGCAGGGTGTATCGGCGCGATGGAATTGGTGGCCCTGGAAAGGGGAACGACGATGCATGCCTATCGCAGCCACACCTGCGCCGCGCTGAACAAGGCCCATGTGGGCGAAACCGTCCGCCTGTCGGGCTGGGTCCACCGGGTGCGCGATCATGGCGGCGTGCTGTTCATCGACCTGCGCGACCATTACGGGATTACCCAGATCCTGTGCGATGGCGACAGCCCGGCGTTCGCCGCACTTGAAAAGGTGCGGGCCGAATGGGTGATCCGCGTCGATGGTCGGGTCAAGGCGCGCGATGCGGCCTTGGTCAACCCGAAGATCCCGACCGGCGAGATCGAGGTCTATGTCACCGACATGGAAGTCCTCGGCCCGGCCGATGAACTGCCTCTGCCGGTTTTCGGCGACACCGAATACCCCGAGGAGACGCGGCTGACCTACCGCTTCCTCGACCTGCGCCGCGACACGATGCATCAGAACATGATGCTGCGGTCGAACGTGGTGCGCTGGCTGCGCAATGCCATGTGGGACCAGGGCTTCACCGAATTCCAGACGCCGATCATCACCGCCTCATCGCCCGAAGGCGCGCGCGACTTCCTGGTGCCGTCGCGCCTGCATCCGGGCAAGTTCTACGCCCTGCCGCAGGCGCCGCAGCAGTTCAAGCAGCTGATCCAGGTGGCTGGTTTCGACCGCTATTTCCAGATCGCCCCCTGTTTCCGCGACGAGGATCCGCGCGCCGACCGCAGCCCCACCGACTTCTACCAGCTGGACATCGAGATGAGCTTCGTCACGCAGGACGACGTCTTCGCGGCCGTCCAGCCGGTGATCCGGGGCCTGTTCGAGACCTTCGGCAAGGGCCGGAAGGTCTATTCCGACTGGCCGCGCATCGCCTATCGCGACGCGCTGAAGTGGTACGGCAGCGACAAGCCCGACCTGCGCAACCCGATCCGCATGCAGGACGTGAGCGAGCATTTCCGCGGCTCGGGCTTTGCGATCTTCGCCAAACTGCTGGAGCAGGAGGGCAACGAGGTCCGCGCGATCCCCGCGCCCAAGGGGCCGTCGGGCGAGCCCGTGGGCCGCAAGTTCTGCGACCGGATGAACGCATTCGCGCAACAGCAGGGCTTGCCGGGGATGGGCTACATCTTCTGGCGCGAGGCCGAGGATGGCAGCGGCATGGAGGCTGCTGGCCCCCTGGCCAAGAATATCGGGCCGGAGCGGACCGAGGCGATCCGGCTGCAACTGGGGCTGGAGAAGGGCGATGCGGCCTTCTTCCTGGGCGGCAAGCCCGAGGCTTTCGAGGGCATCGCCGGCAAGGCGCGGAACGTGATCGGCGAGGAGCTGGGGCTGACCGAGAAGGACTGCTTCCGCTTTGCGTGGATCGTCGATTTCCCGATGTATGAAAAGACCGACGAAGGAAAGATCGACTTCAGCCACAACCCCTTCTCGATGCCTCAGGGCGGGCTCGAGGCGCTGAACGGCGATCCGCTGAAGGTGCTGGCCTTCCAGTATGACCTGGCCTGCAACGGCTATGAGGTGATTTCGGGTGGGATCCGCAACCACAAGCTCGAAATCATGTATCGCGCCTTCGAAATCGCGGGTTATGGCCGGGACGAGGTGGAAAAGCGCTTTGGCGGCATGGTCAAGGCTTTCAAGTATGGCGCGCCCCCGCATGGTGGTTGCGCGGCGGGGATTGACCGGCTTGTGATGCTTTTGGCCGATACGCAGAACATCCGCGAGGTCATCATGTTCCCGATGAACCAGCGCGCCGAGGATCTGATGATGGGCGCGCCATCCGAGCCGACCAACGAACAGCTGCGTGAATTGCGCCTGCGCGTCCTGCCGAAGGAGGCGTGATGTATCACGCCTCGGTCCCCGTCTTCCGGCACTACCTGGCCCGCGTGGCCGCGATGGTCGAGAAGGCAGGGCCCGAGGCGCTGGAGGCGCGCATCGCCGATGCCTTCCCGGCCAGCCAGCAGTTCGCCACGGCCGCGGGTTTCAGCTTGCGCATCGCCTGCCCCCTGTCCGGGCGCGAGGTGCCCGACCTGCCGCAGGCGCTGGGGCCAAGGCTGGCAGTAGCCCGCGCCATGCTGGGCGCCATGAGTCCCGCCGAGTTCGCGGGAGCCGAGGACAGGATCATCCGCCACACCGCAGGCTTTGCCGAATTGCAGCAGACCGGGACCGAATTCCTGTATCTTTACGGTCTGCCAAACTTCTTCTTTCATCTGACGATGGGCTATGCGGCCTTGCGCGCGGCAGGGGTGCCGCTGGGCAAGGCGGATTTCGACGGCTTCCACAGCTATCCGCCGGGCTTCGCTTTCCAGGGCTGATCCAGTTGCGCCCTGCAGGGCCAGCGGCCTAGGCTGCCGCCGGGGTGAAGGGGGATCTCATGCGCGATCTTATCCGCGGCGAACTGCGGCGGCTGTCGAATACGGTGCTCTGGTCATGGCAAGGCTTCAGCGCCGCCTGGTCAACGGAAAAGACGCTGCGGCAATGGACTTTGGCCAATGTGCTTTCCGCGGCGGCAGCGTTTTCCCTCGACCTGACGCCGGGCGAGCGGGCGCTGGTCCTGGCGTTGGGGCTGCTGGTGCTGGCGGCGGAACTGGTGAACACCGCCGTCGAAGAGGTTGTGGATCTCGTCTCGCCCGAGGTGCACCCCAAGGCCAAGAAGGCCAAGGACTGCGGCTCGGCCTGCGTGGCGCTGGCGGCCATCGCGGCGGGGGTGGCCTGGGCGGTTGTGCTGGTGGGCTAGCGGTGCCGTCGCTGCCGGCGCAGATGCGCGTGGTAAAGGGCCGGCGCGACGATCCGCGCATAAAGCACCTCGGAAAAGGGGCGGATCACGGGCCAGCCACAGACCCGCGACAGCCAGCGCCAGCCCGGCAGGGCCGACCAGAGTGCCCGGAATGCCTCAATCCCCGACAGGACGCGGCCATTCTGCCGGACGTGCAGTTGCCGGGCAGCCTGGTCGGGGGTCAGGCCCCAGTCCTCGGCCTGGTCGAGACCCTCGAACCGGATCGGCAATCCCAGAGACCCGGCGCGCCGGCGATAGGCCTCGATCTCGAACCGGCAGATAGGGCAGTCCTGATTGTAGAGAACACGGGTTTCATCGGTCATGGGCCGGGACATGGCCCTGCGGGGTACGCCGGCCAGAGCCTGAGACAGTGGGTCACGCATCCGGGCCAAGCGACCGGTCGGGGGTCAGAGGGACTTGTGCGACCCGTCGCACATCGGGGCCTTGGCCGATTGCTTGCAGCCGCAGAAGAACACCGTACGGGAGGCATCGGCCGTCCACTTTAACGGCGAAATGCCCGTATCCTTGTGACTGCCGTCGCAGAAGGGCTGACGCGCCGATCTGCCACAGGCGCACCAGAAGTAGGACTTGCCTTCCTCGACCTCGACCTTGAAGGGGGTGGTTGCGGCGACAATCGGGGTGCTGGACATCTGGCGCTCCTGCTGGGTTTTGCTGGGCAGCAAGATGGGCCGTGACCCCCGCCTGTCAATGGGTCTATACCAGTCGGCCCCAGAGGTCGTAGTCGCCGGCCTCGTCCACCTCGACGGTCACGATGTCGCCCGGGGCGAGGCCGTCGAAGCCCTCGTCGATGAAAAGGTTGCCGTCGATCTCGGGAGCGTCGGCCATCGTGCGGCAGGTGGCGCCTTCGTCGTCCACCTCGTCCACGATCACAGATAGCACTTTGCCAACCTTCGCGGCAAGTTTCGCCGCCGAAATTGCCTGCGCCTTTTCCATGAAGCGATCAAATCGTTCCTGCTTCACTTCGGGGGCCACATGGTCCGGCAGGTCGTTCGACCGCGCGCCCTTCACGTTCTCGTACTGGAAGCAGCCCACGCGATCCAGTTGCGCCTCGTCCAGCCAGTCCAGCAGAGTCTGGAACTCTTCCTCGGTCTCGCCCGGATAGCCGACGATGAAGGTGGACCGCAGCGTCAGCTCGGGGCAGATGGCGCGCCACGCGGCGATCTCGTCCAGCGTCCGCGCCGCCGCCGCCGGGCGGGCCATGCGTTTCAGCGTGTCGGGATGGGCGTGCTGGAAGGGGATGTCGAGGTAGGGCAGCACCAGCCCTTCCGCCATCAGCGGGATCAGGTCACGCACATGGGGGTAGGGATAAACGTAGTGCAGCCGCACCCAGGCGCCGAGCTTGCCCATCTCGCGCGCGAGGTCGGTGATGTGCGCGCGGACCTCGCCGCCCTTCCACGGCGACAGGTCGTGCTTGCGGTCCACCCCATAGGCCGAGGTGTCCTGGCTGATGACCAGAAGCTCTTTCACACCTGCCTCGACCAGCTTTTCCGCCTCGCGCAGCACGGCATGGGCCGGGCGGCTGACCAGACGGCCGCGCATGTCGGGGATGATGCAGAAGCGGCACTTGTGATTGCAGCCTTCGGAAATCTTCAGATAGCTGTAATGGCGCGGCGTCAGCTTCACGCCCGAGGCGGGCAGGAGGTCGATGAACGGGTGCGGTGCGGGCGGCACGGCGGCATGGACGGCATCCAGCACCGCCTCGTACTGATGCGGGCCGGTCACGGCCAGCACCTTCGGATGCGCCCCGGTGATATACTCGGGTTCCGCCCCCAGACAGCCGGTCACGATCACCCGGCCGTTTTCCTGCAGGGCCTCGCCGATCGCCTCCAGGCTTTCCGCCTTGGCGCTGTCGAGGAAGCCGCAGGTGTTCACGATCACCGCATCCGCGCCCTGATAATCGGGGCTGATCGCATAGCCTTCCGCGCGCAGCCGGGTCAGGATACGCTCGCTGTCCACCAGCGCCTTGGGGCAGCCGAGGCTGACCATGCCGATGGTCGGCTGGGCCGTTCCGTCAGATCTGGTGCGACGGGTGTCGGGCACCTGGGCGCGGGCAAGGTCGGGGCGAAGGAGGGGCGGGTTTTGTGACATGGGCCGCCTTATACGGTGCAGGCGCTACCGTGGAAAGGTGCCAGAGCGCCGGGGGGGGCGAACGGCTCTCGGCCATTTGATGCCGTGGGGTGAGGTCCGGCTTGGCAGCAGGGTGCGGTGGGGCATAAACTTCGAAGCAAAACCATAAAATCCAGGAGGCGGGCATGCGCTGGATCATCCGCATAGGAGCCGGGCTGGCGGTTCTGGTCCTGCTGGCGCTGGGTCTCATGGCGATGGTGCCTTCGGAACGGGTCGCCGCCGCGCTGTCGGCGCAATTCGAGGGCATGACGGGCCGCAAGCTGGTGCTGGAGGGCGAGATCCGCCCGCGCCTCTGGCCGGTGCTGGGGGTGACGACCGGCCCGGTCAGCATTGCCAATGCCGACTGGGCCGAAGGCGCGGCGCCGCTTTTCCGTGCTGAAAGCCTGGCGGTCGAGGTGAACCTTTCGGCGCTGCTGGGGGGGGAGGTTCGGATCACCGGACTGGTGGCCGAGCGGCCCGAGATCAACCTGGAGCGCGCGCCTGACGGGCGTGAGAACTGGGTCTTCGGTGGCGGCGAGGCTGCCGGGGCCGGCGCGGTGCCTGCCCCGGCGACGGGCTTCACCCTGGATCGTGGCACGGTTCGCAACGGCAGCCTGCGGTTTGCCGACCGGCAGTCGGGCCGGTTGGTGGCACTGGATGATGTCGATGCGGTGCTGAACGTCCCCGATTATGCCGGCCCCTTCACATTGACCCTCAGCGCACTGTCGGGCGGTCAGGCGGTGGGGCTGGACCTGAAGGGCGGGGTCTTCTCGGCCTTCGCCGCAGGGCGGGTGGTGCCGGTCACGCTGGGCCTGACCGCAGGAAGCACCAGGATCGGTTTCGAGGGGCGTGCCGGTCTTGCCCCACTGGCCGCAGATGGAGCGCTGACGGCGAACCTGGCAGACCTTCCTGCCCTGGGGCAGCTGATCGGCAGCGACCTGTCGCGCCCCGGGCCGGGGCTGGGACAGGACCGGCTGACGGTCACGGGCCAGCTGACGCTGGACGGCACCGGCGCGGCCTTCCTGCGCGAGGCCGAGATCGTGGCAGACCGGAACCGTATCACCGGTGACCTTGACCTGCGGCCTGGCGAGGCACGGCCAAAGCTCTCGGGCACGGTGACTGCCGGGCCAATCATGATCGGCGCCGTCAGGGACGCAGCGCCGGAGGGGGCGCAGACGCCGGGTTGGCCCGAGGACAGGATCGATGTCAGCGCCCTTGGCCTGCTGGATGCCGATGTCGCGTTTTCGGCACCATCTCTGGATCTGGGTGCCCTGAAGCTGGGCGAGACCCGCGGCCGCGTCACCGTGGATCGGTCCCGCGCCGTGTTCGAGATCCGGCAGATGGTGGCGTACGGCGGTCAGGTGACCGGCGATTTCGTGGTGAACGGGCGCGGCGGATTGTCGGTCGGCGGCCGGCTCTCGCTTGCCGGGATGCAGACCCAGCCGCTTCTGTCCGATCTTGCCGGGTGGGACCGGCTGATCGCGACCGGGGATGTGCAGCTGCAATTCCTGGGCGTCGGCAACTCTGTCGCCGAGATCATGGCAGGGCTCAAGGGCGAGGGGGCGCTGGAACTGGGCAAGGGGGAACTCCGGGGCCTTGATATTGCGGGGATGCTGCGGACGCTGGACGCGGGGTATGTGGGCGAAGGCCAGCGGACGATCTTCGATGCTCTGGCCGGCACCTTCACCATCGAGGGCGGTGTCCTGTCGAACAGCGACCTGAAGCTGGTGGCGCCCTACCTTACCGCATCGGGCGCGGGCAAGATCGGGCTGGGCGCGCGTGAGCTGGATTATCGCATCCGGCCCACGGCCTTGGCAGCCGAGGACGGGACGGGCGGAGTGATGGTGCCCCTCTTGATCACCGGGCCCTGGTCCGACCCGAGCTATCGGCTTGATCTGGAAAGCATCGCGCGCGAGCGGATGGAGGCCGAGGCAAAGGCGGCAGAGGAACGTGCCAGGGCGGCAGCAAAGGCCGCGGAAGAACGCGCCCGTGCCGAACTGGAAGCCCGCCTGAAACAGGAGCTGGGCGTCGAGATCGCCCCGGGCGAATCGGCCGCAGACGCCGCCATCCGCCGCGCGCAGGAAGCCCTGGAAGACGAGGCACGCCGCGCGCTGGAAGAGATCCTGAACGGGAACTGAACGCCCTTGGGCGTTAACGAACGGCTCGCCCCCCCTGCCGGCTTCCGTCTGGCATCTGTCTGGCAGGTAGCTGGCTTTCGCGGGCGTTAACCTTTTCGTCGCAGGATGGCGGCCGCACAGGAGACCGCCCATGCCCGACCTTCGGAAACTGACCCCGCGCCAGGCCGCCCAGATGACCTACATGATGGACGTGATGCGGCACCCGAAATGGGACCTGCACAACTCCATCGAGATGACGGGCCGCATCCCGGCGGAGTGGCACGAGATCGCGCAGAAGCGGCCGACAAGCGGGAAGGAGAAGGTGACGCTGCGGCTGGAGGCGGATGTGCTGAAGTTCTGCCGGTCGATGGGGCCGGACTATGGGCCGCGGATCAACGACGTCCTGCGCAGCTACATGCACGCCCGGCTGGCGGGGGTGATCCGGGGGGCGGAGACGATTTCCCATTACCGCAACCGGGGGGCCCATGACGGGCCGAAGCCGGGGTTCGAGGGGGAGGAGGGGAAGCCGGTCGAGGCGGACCGGGTGGCGCTGCAGGAGGCGTTGCAGCGGCGGTATGCGGAGGAGGGTCCGCCGGAGGTGGAGGCGTTAAGACCGTGGGTGAGGTGATGGGTAAGGAATGGCGCTTGCGAGCACGCACCCTACGCTTGCTGACGTTCTGGGACTGCTTGACGACAAACAGCGAACGCCTCCTAGCCGGTGCCGCCGGCGACGTGGTGATCGCCGACGCGACGGGCGGCAGTGCAGTGACGAGTTCCGTCATCGGCGGCGCGTCCCGCTTGGTTTAAGGGGTGGGGTGCGTGAAACCCATTGCACCGGAGAACGTCATTTAGGCAGGAGGTGGCTTGGCACACGCAATATGCGTTGCCGCATTGCTTATTCTTGATTGGCGGAAAAATTCTCAATACCCTTGGTTAAGGGACTAAGTTGCTTGGATATCCGACAAAGAACCTGAGGGCGAATGTGACTATAGACGAAGCAAAGGATTGCCTCCAAGCTGGAGGTTTTGCACTTGTAGATGTGTCTCGTCTGCCAAATGGTACGGGTAGCAAGTTGACCCTCGCCAATGGGGCAATCGTTAATGTGTACGATAGCGGAAAGGTAGTTGTCCAAGGTAAGAACCAGGATCCAGTGAAGGTCTGCTTGGGTCTTGGGGTAGAGCAAAAAGTAGTGGCAGCTGCGCCTGCCAACGGTGGTCCGAAGCCGGTTCTCAGCAAGGTGTTTGTCGTTTATGGCCATGACATGGCTTCTCGTACTGAACTTGAAGCCATGCTGAGACGCTGGAAGCTTGAGCCGCTTATTCTGGACCAGCTACCGAATGAAGGGCAAACCATCATCGAAAAACTCGAGAAGGCGACAGGTGAAGCTAAATTTGCGATAGTCTTGGCGACACCCGATGACGAGGGACATCGCGCAGGTCATGAAGACGAGAAGGCATTCCGAGCAAGGCAGAACGTGGTGCTTGAACTTGGTATGATGCTCACACTGCTTGGTCGCAAGAATGTTGCAATCCTCATGAAGCAGCAGGATAATATGAAAAGGCCCTCAGACATTCAGGGCCTCATATACATTCCGTTCAAGGATAACCTGCAAAAAGATGCTGGACCCCTACTAGCAAAGGAAATGAGCGCGCAAGGCTATCCTATTGCGGTAAAGGACCTCTAATAAAGACTTGCTATCAGGTGGTCAAATCACTTCCATTCGGAAGGCTGCAATCCCAATGAGTGCAGCCGCGCCTCACCCATCCATCTTCAAAGCCGAGATGAACGCCTCCTGCGGGATCTCCACCTTCCCGAACTGGCGCATCTTCTTCTTGCCGGCCTTCTGCTTCTCCAGAAGCTTCTTCTTCCGGGTCGCATCACCGCCATAGCACTTCGCCGTCACGTCCTTGCGCATCGCTGAAATGGTCTCGCGCGCGATCACCCGTCCGCCGATGGCCGCCTGGATCGGGATTTTGAACATATGGCGCGGGATCAGGTCCTTCAGCTTCTCGACCATCGACCGGCCGCGGGCCTCGGCGCGGTCGCGGTGGACCATCATCGCCAGCGCATCCACGGGTTCGTCGTTCACCAGGATCGACATCTTCACCAGATTGTCCTCGCGGTAGCCGCTGATCTGGTAGTCGAAGCTCGCGTAGCCCTTGGTCACCGATTTCAGCCGGTCGTAGAAGTCGAAGACCACTTCGGCGAGCGGCAGGTCGTATTCAACCATCGCCCGGTTGCCCGCATAGGTCAGGTTCAGCTGGATGCCGCGGCGGTCCTGACAAAGCTTCAGGATGTCGCCCAGATATTCGTCCGGCACCATGATCGTGGCCTTGATCCGCGGCTCCTCGATATGGTCCACGTAGGTCAGGTCGGGCATGTCGGCGGGGTTGTGGAGGTCGCGGACCTCGCCGTCCTTCATGTGCAGCTTGAAGACCACCGAAGGCGCGGTGGTGATGAGGTCAAGGTCGTATTCGCGTTCCAGCCGGTCGCGGACGACCTCGAGGTGGAGAAGGCCGAGGAAGCCCATGCGGAAGCCGAAGCCCAGGGCGGCCGAAGTCTCCATCTCGTAGGTGAAGGAGGCGTCGTTCAGCGCAAGCTTCTCGATCGCGTCGCGCAGCGCCTCGAAGTCGTTGGCGTCCACCGGAAAGAGACCGCAGAAGACGACCGGGACCGAGGGTTTGAAGCCGGGAAGCGGCGCGTCGCAGGGCCGCTTCTCGTGCGTGATCGTGTCGCCCACGCGCGTGTCGCGGACCTGCTTGATCGAGGCGGTGAAGACGCCGATCTCGCCGGGGCCAAGCTCCTCGATGTCCACCATCTGCGGCTTCAGGACGGCGAGCTTGTCGATGCCATAGACCGCGCCGGTCTGCATCATCTTGATCCGGTCGCCCTTGCGGATCACCCCGTCCACGACCCGGATCATCACGACGACGCCGAGGTAGGCGTCATACCAGCTGTCCACCAGCATGGCCTTGAGGGGCGCGTTGGCATCACCCTTCGGCGGCGGCAGGCGGTGGACGATGGCTTCCAGCACGTCGGGGATGCCGAGACCGGTCTTGGCGGAAATCGGGATCGCGTCACTGGCGTCGAGGCCGATCACGTCCTCGATGTTCTGCTTGACCCGCTCGGGTTCGGCCGCCGGCAGGTCGATCTTGTTCAGGACGGGTACGATCTCGTGCCCCGCGTCCAGCGCCTGATAGACGTTGGCCAGCGTCTGTGCCTCGACGCCCTGGGAGGCGTCCACGACCAGCAGCGATCCCTCGACCGCGCGCATGGAGCGGGAGACCTCGTAGGCAAAATCCACATGGCCGGGGGTGTCGATCAGGTTCAGGATATAGGTCTTGCCGTCCTTCGCGGGGTATTCGATGCGGACGGTGTTGGCCTTGATCGTGATGCCGCGTTCGCGCTCGATGTCCATCGAGTCCAGCAGCTGGGCCTTCATGTCGCGTTCGGCCACCGTGCCCGTCATCTGGATCAGGCGGTCGGCCAGCGTGGATTTGCCGTGGTCGATATGCGCCACGATGGAGAAGTTGCGGATGCGGTCGAGCTCGATCATGGGGCGCGTATAGCCTGAGCCGAGGTGCCGCGAAAGGGGGGGCTCCTCATGCGGTTTCGGCTTCTCGTCCCAGCGGGCGCGCCGGCTGAGGTGCTGGCAGGAAGGGGAAATGCCGACCGATGCGGCAGAGTGTCTCACGTTTTCGTGTGGGCCAGGATGCTTCCGGCCCCCGGGGCACCGGATGTTGTGGCAGGGGCCGCTCGGGTCCGCGAGGAATTGCGCCGATCGGCCGGTTTTCGCCAAGCCCATGGCAAGGTTGAAAAAAAGTCTTGGTGCGGTCATAGTTTCCATAGGAAAACGACCGGAGCGGAGGGGGGCTTGCCCGTCTGTCGGCCCGGCAACAGAGGCAGAGCATATGAAGATCCATATCCTTGCAGTCGCGGTGGCGACCAGCGTCTCGATGATGTCCGCCGCCGTATGGGCCGGTCCGATCCAGCGGGCCTGCATGGCATCAGACCGCGGCGGCAACAGGGCCCTTTGCAGCTGCATCCAGCAGGCGGCGGACATGACATTGTCGGGTGCCGATCAACGGCGGGCGGCGAAGTTCTTCCGCGATCCCGATCTTGCCCATGCGACCTGGGTGTCGCAGACCAAGGCGGACGATGCCTTCTGGGAGCGTTACAAGACCTTCGGCCAGACAGCCGAGGCCTATTGCGGCCGCTGAACCCGCTGGCAGGCGGGAAGACCGCGCGCGCCACTTCTTCGGCTTGCAGGCAAGCCGATCGCCGTGAGTGCCCAGTTCATGGATATCGGTGCCGATCGCATGGATCGGGTCCGTGACATGGATCGGGCCGTTCCCGATCCTTCGGCGCAATCGGCGTCAGGGGCTTCCGGAACGCAGATGCCGGCATGGTTCGGGTTGCACCTCTGGGCACGGGTCAGGTGTGTACCAAAGATCACCGACGGGACAAGGACGCTGCTTGCTTCCTTATCAAGGCGACATGACGGGAAGGGGCGGCCGTGATTCCCGCACAGTCAACCGGGAAGTGCGCCTTTGGTCTCCGGAGGGCGCGAAGCCGCCCATGCGAAAGGGCCCCGCCTTCGACCGGAAGACGGGGCCCTATTACGTGATTGCGATGGCTCAGGCGCCAGCCTGGGCCTTGGCGATCTCTTTCTTGATCTTCAGCGCGGCGGGCGAAAGATCCTCGTCCCTGGCCTTGGCCAGATAAGCGTCAAGACCGCCCCGGTGATCGACCGAGCGCAGGCCGGCTGCCGAAACACGCAGCTTGAACGACTGCCCCAGCACGTCCGAGATCAGCGTAACCTCGTTCAGGTTCGGCAGGAACCGGCGGCGGGACTTGTTGTTGGCGTGGGAGACGGTGTTGCCCGTCATCGGTCCCTTGCCGGTGAGTTCGCAGACGCGCGACATTGCGGTGTTCCTTCGATTCGTCAAAAGCGGGGGAAGGCGGGGAATCCCCGGCCCTCGAATGCGATTGGGGGCGTTTACGGGGAACGCGCGCCAAGGTCAAGCGGGAAGGCGCGCGATCCGGCCGGTCCTGAGCTTAGCGCCCAAGCAGCCGCAGCATCTCTGCCGCCGCGGCCTCGGGGGTAAGCGCGCCCTCGGCCACCCGGTCGCCGAGGCTGGCCATCAGACCCTTTTGCGGCTCGCGCGAAAGCGCGGCCAGAAGGCCCTGGCGCACCTCTTCCTCGAACCAGTGGCGGGCCTGGGCGGCGCGGGTGCGGTCCCAGTGGCCGTGTTCCTTGCGCCAGGCGACCAGCGTCTGCATCGCCTCCCAGGCGGCGTCCAGCCCGTCGTCGGCCAGAGCCGAGACCGGCAGCGCCTTGGGGAAGCCCGGTGGATCCTGCGGGCGGCGGCGCAGGAGTTGCAGCGCCCCGGCATAGTCGGCCACCGTGCGCAGAGCGGCGGGTTTCAGGTCGCCGTCGGCCTTGTTGACCAGGATCAGGTCGGCCATCTCCATGATCCCGCGTTTCACGCCCTGCAACTCGTCCCCGCCCGCCGGGGCGAGGAGGAGGAGGAAGAGGTCGGAGAGTTCCGCCACCACGGTTTCCGACTGGCCGACGCCCACCGTCTCGATCAGCACCACGTCGAAGCCCGCGGCCTCGCACAAGGCCACCGCCTCGCGCGTGCGGCGTGCGACGCCGCCGAGTTGGCTTTGGCTGGGCGAGGGGCGGATGAAGGCGCGCGGGTCGCGCGAGAGCCGTTCCATTCGCGTCTTGTCGCCGAGGATCGAGCCGCCGGAGCGCGCCGAGGAGGGATCGACCGCCAGCACGGCGACCTTGAGGCCCTGCCCGGTCAGCATCAGGCCGAAGGTTTCGATGAAGGTGGACTTGCCGACGCCCGGCGTGCCGGACAGCCCGATGCGCAGCGCCTCGCGCCTCGGTTCGCGCAGCGCGTCCAGCAGCGCCAGCGCCTGTGCCCTGTGGTCGGGGCGGGCGCTTTCGACCAGCGTGATCGCACGGGCAAGCGCCCGGCGGTCGCCGTTACGGATCAGTCGGGCGCGGTCTGCGGTGTCCATGCCGGCTTTGTGCCGGATCGGACCAGACTTGGCGAGGGGCGGCCAGAAGTTTTTTGCGTCGAATGGCTGTGGCAACAGGGTCTTGCCTTGCCGCAGGATGCGCCGGTGGGCCCGCTCTGCCACCCTCAGGGGGCGGGGCTACAGAAATCCGCGCCAGACCAGCACGGCGATGACCGCGACGATCAGGAACAGGATGCCGTAGCCGACAAAGCCCACCATGCCGGCAATCGTTTCCTTCCGGCGACTGGCGGGGTCGATGGCGGTCAGGTGGCGCACGCAGGCGTCATAGGCTTCAGCTACCGCGCCCATGTCGATCTGGCCCAGAAGCTTTGGGTTCTGCGCCCGTTCGGCCGAAACAGCCAGAAGTTCGGCCCCCTCGCGCACTCGCCTGGGCAGCAGCCGCCCGCCGCGGCGCAGTTTTGCCGCCAGATCGCGCCCGCTCACGGCCAGGCGCTCTTCAAGAAGCTGCGCCACCCGATCGGCCATCTGCTGGATCGCAACCGCGCTCATGCCTGACCCTCCTGGTTCGGTTGTGAAGCTAAGGCCAAGGCAGGCGCTATTCAACCGGTCTGGTCACGCCACACCGACAGGGCTAGACAGTCGCCATGCTTGCCACGATCCGCCATCCGGCCGCTGCGTCCCTTGCCCCGACCCTGGTGATTGCCCATGGCCTGTACGGTTCGGGGCGGAACTGGGGGGTGATCGCGCGCCGGCTGGCCGACCGCCGGGATGTCGTGGCAGTGGACATGCGCAACCACGGCGACAGCCCGCGCTTTCCGGTGCATGGCTATCCCGAGATGGCAGCCGACCTGGCAGAAGTCATAAGGGCCATCGGCGCACCTGTCGATCTGCTGGGGCATTCGATGGGGGGGAAAGCGGCAATGCAGCTGGCGCTGACGCAGCCGGGGCTGATCCGGCGGCTGATCGTCGCCGATATCGCCCCGGTGGCCTACGAACATGACCAGACGCGCCATGCCCGCGCCATGGCCTCTCTGGATCTGACACGCATCACCTCGCGCGCCGAGGCCGATGCCGCACTTGCCGCGGCGGGGGTGGGGGATCCGGCGCTGCGGGCCTTCTTCCTGCAATCGCTGGATCTGCGCCAGCACCCGCCGCGCTGGAAGCTGAACCTGGAAGTTCTGGAAGCCGAGATGCCGAAGATCGTCGGCTGGCCCGGCACACAGGGGCGCTTCGACGGACCCGTGCTGTTCCTGACCGGGGCGGAAAGCCCCTATGTCCGCCCCGAGCACCGCGAGACGATCCGGGCCCTGTTCCCAAAGGCGCGTTTTGCAAGGATCCCCGGCGCAGGGCACTGGCTGCACGCCGAGAAGCCGCGTGAATTCGAGGAAACCGTCAGGGTCTTCCTGGACACCTAGAACTGCGCCGAACCGCCTGCACAGTGCAGCAGGCGCCCGCCAGCTCGCGTGATGCAGGCAGCAGGGCAGAATGAGACGGGTCGCTGCCGCCCTCTCGCCGTTCCTGACGGAATGGGGAATGCACCTTTTGGCCGCTGCTGCGCCTTGCCTCGGGCCGGCTCAGGTCTGGATCTGCCGGGCGACGAACCAGCTGACCGGCAAGGCGAGGATCGCCCCCGCCGCCGCTGCCCCGACGATTGGCCATAGCGTGACGTAGCCAAGGGACAGGACCAGTATGACCCCTGACCCGGCCATCGCCACGCCAATCATGGAAAACAGGATCATCATCAGGCGCATTGCGGAACCCTTCTGCGATTGATGCCTGTGCCGAAACTGGCGGGGCCCGGTCAGGCATGCCTTGATCCCGATCAAGTTTCCGCGAGGAGGTGCCCCCTCGTGCGGCACATCGCCGTCAGGCGGTCGCCAGCACCATGCACAGTGCCTCTGGCGACAGCGGGACTGGGTTTCCCTTCATCGACGAGGCCGAGCAGGCCGCCTCGGCAACCCGGGCATGGTCGCTTGCGGCGAGGCCCAGCTCGGCAAGGCCGGGCAAGCCGGCTCCCCGCGCCCAGGACTGAAGCGCAAGGGGCGCGGCCTCGACCGAGCAGCCAAGTTGCGTGGCAATGATGGAACAGACCTCGTCCAGCCGCGCCCGGGCCGCGCCCGTTGCCGCTGCCCGGTTCGCGGCCAGGACCGGGCCAAGCAGCGCGCCGCAGATCACGCCATGGGCTGCGCCGGTCATCCCGCCGATCACGCCCGCCAGCCCGTGCACCGCGCCCAGCCCTGCATTGGCCAGCGCCAGCCCGCCGCACAAGCTGACCCAAGCCATGCGATCCCGCGCCTCGGCCTCTTCGCCCCGCATCAGGCGCATCAGCGCCTGCATCCCGGTGGCGATGGCGGGCCGCGCCAACGCATCGGTGTAGGGTGTGGCCTTGAGCGAGACATAGGGCTCGATAACCTGCGTCACGGCGTCGAGGCCCGAGGCCAGAGTCACCGTCCGCGGGCAACCGTCCGTCAGCGCCGGATCGACGATGGCCAGCCGCGCCACCATCCGGTCGTCGCGGAGGCTGACCTTGCGGCCCAGATCAGGCAAGCCGATGACCGCGTTCTTCGTTACCTCGGCTCCGGTTCCAGCCGTGGTAGGCAGCGCGACGTAGGGCAAGGGGTTGGCGGTCAGCGGCAGGCCCTTGCCCACAACCTCAAGATGCTCCATCGGCCCGTCGGGGGCGGGGATCAGCGCCGCCAGCGCCTTGCCGAGGTCCAGCGCCGCCCCGCCCCCCAGCGCGACCACACAATCCGGCCGGTGCGCGCGCGCGGTGGCAAGGGCGGTCTGAAGGTCGGCCAGCGTGGGTTCGCCCGCACAAGGCAGGGCCAGCGTATCCGGCCCCAGGGCCGTCACCAGCCAGGCCGCCCGGGCAGGGTTTGCGCCATGGATCACCAGAACGCGCGCGCCTAGGGCGCGGATCAGGTTCGGGGCCTTCGCTGCCTCGCCCCGGCCAAAGAGGATGCGACCGGGCGCTGTGATGCCGAAGGGGGTCATACCGACATCGTGGCGGCGATGGCCTTGCGCCAGCGGGCGTATTTAGCGTCGCGGGTGGCGGCGTCCATCGCGGGTTCGAACCGGCGGTCGAGCGCCCAGGATTTTGCGAACTCCTCCGGCCCGCCTGCCACGCCCGCCTGCATTGCGGCAAGGTAGGCCGCGCCTAGGGCTGTCGTCTCGGTCACCTTCGGCCGGTCCACCGGGGCGCCCAGGATGTCGGCCAGGAACTGCATGGTCCAGTCGCTGGCGGTCATCCCGCCATCAACCCGCAGGACGCCCTGCGCTTCGGTGCCCCAGTCGGCGCGCATCGCTTCCAGCAGGTCGCGGGTCTGGTAGCCCACGCTTTCCAGCGCCGCGCGCGCGAATTCTGCGGGGCCGGAGTTGCGGGTCAGCCCGAAGACAGCGCCCCGGCAGTCGGGCCGCCAGTAGGGCGCGCCAAGCCCGGTGAAGGCGGGGACAAGGATCACGCCCTGCGCCTCTTCGGCGGCTTCGGCAAGGGGCTGGGTCTCTTTCGCATCTCGGATGATCTTCAGCCCGTCGCGCAGCCACTGGACCACGGCGCCGGCGATGAAGATCGAGCCTTCGAGCGCGTAGGTCGGCTTGCCCTTCAGCTGGTAAGCGATGGTGGTCAGCAGTCGGTTTTTCGAGGGCACCCTGTCCCGCCCTGTGTTCAGCAGGGCAAAGCAGCCGGTGCCGTAGGTTGACTTCATCATGCCGGGGCTGAAGCAGGCCTGGCCCACGGTTGCCGCCTGCTGGTCGCCCGCAACGCCAAGGATCGGGATCTCGCGGCCGAAAAGATCGGGCCGGGTGGTGCCGAAATAGGCGGCGCAGTCCTTCACCTCGGGCAGGAGGGCCATGGGCACTCCCAGAAGCCGGCAGATGTCTGCGTCCCAGCGGCCTTCGGCGATGTTGTAAAGCATGGTCCGCGAGGCGTTTGTGGCGTCGGTAGCATGCACCTTGCCGCCGGTCAGGTTCCAGATCAGCCAGCTGTCCACCGTGCCGAAGGCAAGCTCGCCCCGCTCGGCCCGGGGGCGGGCGTCTTCGACATTGTCAAGCAGCCACTTGACCTTGGTGCCCGAGAAATAGGGGTCAAGCAGCAAGCCCGTGCGTTCGGTGATCATGGCCTCGTGCCCGGCGGCCTTGAGATCGGCGCAGGTCTCGGCGGTTCGGCGGTCCTGCCAGACGATGGCGGGGTGGATCGGCTGGCCGGTGGCGCGATCCCAGATCAGGGTCGTCTCGCGCTGGTTGGTGATGCCGATGGCGGCAATGTCGGTGGCCTTGATCCCCGCCTTCTCGATCGCGGCCCGCGCAGTTGCCGCGACGGTGGACCAGAGATCGGCCGGGGCATGTTCCACCCAGCCGGGGCTGGGGTAGTGCTGGGCGAATTCCTCCTGCGCGGTCGCGACCGGCCGCAGCGATGCATCGAAGAGGATCGCGCGGGAAGAGGTGGTGCCCTGATCGATGGCAAGGATGTGGGTCATGGGGCGAGCCTGCGGAAAGCTGCGTCCACGCGGGACAGACAGGTAGGGTCGAGCGATTTCAAGCGCTTGCCCGTAGGCAGCCAGAAAACCTTAACGGTTGTCCGATGCCCGGCGCCAGCGGCTTGGGCAAGAATTTTCGAAAATTCTTGCCAAATTTCTTGCAAGAAACTTGGCGCGGGCGGCGCCATGCGGCACCGCCCGCCCCGGAAGGCTTACTGCCAGGACTTGATCAGCTCGTCATAGCTGATGGTCTTGGGCTCTTCGTCCTCGTTCTCGAGCTTCGCGACCGGGGCGCCGGGGGCATCAAGCCAGACCTGCGGATCCTGCGGCTCGTTCAGCTTCGGGCCGATGTCGCCCTGCACGCCAGAGCGTTCCAGACGTTCCAGCACCTTCTCCTGCTCGGCGCAGAGTGCATCCAGCGCCTCTTGCGGGGTCTTGGCCCCCGACATGGCGTCGCCGATGTTCTGCCACCACAGCTGGGCCAGCTTCGGATAGTCCGGCACGTTCGTCCCGGTCGGCGACCAGCGCACCCGGTCGGGAGAGCGGTAGAACTCGACCAGACCGCCAAGCTGTGGTGCGCGGTCGGTGAAGCTCTGGTGCTGGATGGTCGATTCGCGGATGAAGGTCAGGCCGACATGGGACTTCTTCACGTCCACGGTCTTCGAGGTGACGAACTGGGCGTAAAGCCAGGCCGCCTGGGCGCGGTCCACCGGGGTGGACTTGAGCAGGGTCCAGGACCCGGCGTCCTGATAGCCGACCTTCATGCCTTCCTTCCAGTACACGCCATGCGGCGAGGGGGCCATGCGCCACTTGGGCGTGCCGTCCTCGTTCATCACCGGCAGGCCGGGCTTGACCATGTCAGCGGTGAAGGCGGTGTACCAGAACATCTGCTGCGCGATCGAGCCCTGCGCCGGAACCGGACCGGCCTCGCCGAAGGTCATGCCTTGCGCTTCCGGCGGCGAGTACTTCTGCAGCCACTCGATCGCCTTGGTCACGGCATAGACCGCCGCCGCGTCGTTGGTCGCGCCGCCGCGGGCCACGCAGGATCCGACGGGACGCGAATTCTCGTCCACGCGGATGCCCCATTCATCGACCGGCAGGCCGTTCGGCTCGCCGATGTCGCCCATGCCGGCCATCGACATCCAGGCATCGGTGTAGCGCCAGCCGAGGCTGGGATCCTTCTTGCCGTAGTCCATGTTGCCATAGACGCCGGTCGCCGGACCGCCGATGTAGGACATGTCGCGGCCGGTGAAGAATTCGGCGATGTCCTCATAGGCCGACCAGTTCAGCGGCACGCCAAGGTCATAGCCATACTTGGCCTTGAAGTCCTCCATGGTCTTGGGGTCGGTGAACCAGTCGTAGCGGAACCAGTAGAGGTTTGCGAACTGCTGGTCGGGCAGCTGGTAGATCTTGCCGTCCGGCCCGGTGGTGAACTTGATGCCGATGAAGTCGTTGATGTCGAGGTTGGGGTTGGTGACGGCCTTGCCCTCGTTCGCCATCCAGTCGGTCAGGTTGTAGGCCTGCTGATAGCGCCAGTGGGTGCCGATCAGGTCGCTGTCGTTGATGTAGGCGTCATAGATGTTCTCGCCCGACTGCATCTGCGTCTGCAGTTTTTCCACCACGTCGCCTTCGCCGATCAGGTCATGGGTGACCTTGATCCCGGTGATCGCGGTGAAGGCCGGGGCCAGCACCTTGGATTCGTATTCGTGGGTGGTGATGGTCTCCGAGACCACCTTGATCTCCATGCCCGCATAGGGCTTGGCGGCGTCGATGAACCACTGCATCTCCGCTTCCTGTTCGGCGCGGGAAAGGCTGGACAGATCGCCGATCTCGGCATCGAGGAAGGCTTTCGCCGCCTCCATGTCGGCCCAGGCGGGGGCCTGCATGGCCATGAGCGCAAGCGCCATGGCCGTTGCGGTTGTGCGAAGTCTCATCGTGATTCCTCCCAGAATGTTGAGACGTTTCGGTTGTGGCCCCGGGCGATTCTGTCTCCTCCGCCCGAGGGTCTTGCTTTCCCCACTAGACCCAGCGGAAAACCGCTGCGGCATAGGCGAGGCAGAGGATGAGCGCGCCCCACAGTGCGTCGGGGCCCGCAACGTAGAGCCAGCCAAGATGGATGAAGGCCGAACCCAGAAGCGTGATGAACAGCCGGTCGCCGCGCGTTGTCTCGATCCGCAGGATGCCGACACGCGGGGTTTCCGGAAAGCGGATGGCAAGCAGCGTCATCACGATCAGCAGCGCCGCGATGCACCAGAAGAAGAGGGCGACCGGAAAGGTCCAGGCCATCCAGAAGCCGGGGATCAGCTGGCCGGTCCATTCCTTCGCCCCGTCCTTCACTGGCACGGCGGCATAGAGCACAGCAAGGATGGCCAGCATGATCGCCGCGATGACAAGGTAGATCACAGTCCAGCGGGATGCGGTCATGGTCACACCCTCCCCAGGGCGAAGCCCTTGGCGATGTAGTTGCGGACGAAGTAGATCACCAAGGCGCCTGGCACGATGGTCAGGACGCCGGCGGCTGCGAGCACCCCCCAATCCATGCCAGAGGCAGAGACCGTGCGGGTCATGGTGGCGGCGATCGGCTTGGCGAAGGTCGTGGTCAGCGTGCGGGAAAGCAGCAGTTCCACCCACGAGAACATGAAGCAGAAGAAGGCGGCGACGCCGATCCCGCTGGCGATGAGCGGCATGAAGATCTTCACGAAGAAGGTCGGGAAGCTGTAGCCGTCGATGTAGGCGGTCTCGTCGATTTCCTTCGGGACGCCGCGCATGAAGCCTTCCAGGATCCAGACGGCCAGCGGCACGTTGAACAAGCAGTGCGCCAGGGCCACGGCGATATGGGTGTCGATCAGGTTCATCGCCGAATAGAGCTGGAAGAAGGGCAGCGCGAAGACGGCCGGCGGCGCCATGCGGTTTGTCAGCAGCCAGAAGAACAGGTGCTTGTCGCCCATGAAGCTGTAGCGGCTGAAGGCGTAGGCCGCAGGCAGCGCGACGGTGATCGAGATGACCGTGTTCAGCACGACATAGATCAGGCTGTTGACATAGCCCATGTACCAGCTGGGGTCGGTCAGGATGACCATGTAGTTGCGGAAGGTCAGGTTCTGCGGCCAGAGCGTGAAGGACGAGGTGATCTCGGTGTTCGTCTTCAGGCTCATGTTCACCAGCCAGTAGATCGGCACCAATAGGAACAACAGGTAGATCGTCATCACGATGGCATTGGACCGGATGCGCATCAGCGGGCCTCCTCGCGGTCGAGGTTGGTCATCACGGTGTAGAAAACCCACGAGATCAGCAGGATGACCAGGAAGTACATGATCGAGAAGGCGGCGGCGGGGCCCAGGTCGAACTGGCCTGTGGCCATCTTCGCCAAGTCGATCGACAGGAAGGTGGTCGAGTTGCCCGGACCGCCACCGGTGACGACGAAGGGCTCGGTGTAGATCATGAAACTGTCCATGAAGCGCAACAGGATGGCGATGAGCAGGACGCCCTTCATCTTCGGCAGCTCGATGTAGCGGAACACGGACCAGCGCGTGGCCTGGTCGATCCTGGCGGCCTGATAATAGGCCTGCGGAATCGACTGCAGCCCGGCATATGCCAGAAGCGCCACCAGCGAGGTCCAGTGCCAGACATCCATCACGATGACGGTGATCCAGGCATCCAGCGGGTCATTGGTGTAGTTGTAGTCGATGCCCATGCCTTGCAGCGCCCGCCCGAGAAGGCCGATGTCCACCCGGCCGAAGATCTGCCAGATCGTGCCGACCACGTTGAACGGGATCAGAAGCGGCAGGGCCATCAGGACGAGGCAGAGGCTGGCCCAGAAGCCCTTCTTCGGCATGTTCAGGGCGATGAAGATGCCAAGGGGCACCTCGATCGCCAGGATGATGAGCGAGAACATCACCTGCCGGCCCAGCGCCGCGCGCAGGCGTTCGGAATGGATCATGTCATCGAACCATTCGATGCCGGTCCAGAAGAACTGGTTGTTTCCGAACGTGTCGTTGAAGGCATAGTTGACCACCGTCATCAGCGGCAGCACGGCCGAGAACGCGACCAGCACCAGCACCGGCAGGACGAGGAGCCAGGCCTTGTTGTTCTGGGTCTTTTCCATGGCTCAGCCCCCCGCCGGCGCAACGCGCCAGTCGTTCGCGTAGACGTTTATCTTTGCCGGCGGGAAGCCGGCGCGCGCCTCGGCTGGCACGCTCATGCCTTCGGGCAGGATCGCGTTCAGCGGCTGGCCCTGGAACTCGGCCCGGACGATCCGGTGGCGGCCCACGTCCTCGACGCGTTTCACCTTTACCGGCAGCCCCTCGTCAGAGATGGTCACATAGTCCGGGCGAATGCCGATCTGGGTACGGCCCGTCATTGGACCATAGGTCGCGCCAAGGGCGATCTTCGCGCCTTGCACGCTCGCCTCGGATCCTGAAATCTCAGCGTCCAGCAGGTTCATCCCAGGCGAGCCGATGAAATAGCCCACGAAGGTATGCGCCGGGGTCTCGAACAGATCCTCGGGGGTGCCCATCTGCACCACGCGGCCGTCGTGCATCACCACGACCTTGTCGGCGAAGGTCAGCGCCTCGGTCTGGTCATGGGTGACGTAGATCATCGTATGGCCGAATTCGCGGTGCAGCGACTTCAGCTGGGTGCGCAGTTCCCATTTCATGTGCGGGTCGATGACGGTCAGCGGCTCGTCGAAGAGGATCGCGTTCACGTCCTCGCGCACCATGCCGCGGCCGAGACTGATCTTCTGCTTGGCATCCGCAGTCAGCCCGCGCGCCTTGCGGGTCAGCATGTCCTCCATCCCGATCATGCGGGCGATCTGGTCCACCCGGCGGGCGATGTAGGCCGCGTCCATCCCCCGGTTGCGCAGGGGGAAGGCAAGGTTGTCGCGCACGGTCATCGTGTCGTAGACGACCGGGAACTGGAACACCTGGGCGATGTTGCGTTCGGTCGTCGGCGCGTCGGTCACGTCGCGGTCGCCGAACAGAACCCGGCCCTGACTGGGGCGCAGCAGGCCCGAAATGATGTTCAGAAGTGTGGTCTTGCCACAGCCCGAGGCGCCCAGGAGCGCATAGGCCCCGCCGTCCTCCCAGACATGGTCCATTTCCTTCAGCGCGAAATCGGCCTCGCTGGCCGGGTTCGGCAGGTAACTGTGCGCAAGGTTCGAAAGCGTGATCCGGGACATGTCACACCGCCATCGCGTAAGGGGCTGGCGCCGCAAGGCGGCCCGTTTGGTCGAACAGATAGACATGCGCCGGATCGACATAGACCGAGGCCCGGGTGCCTGCGTCCATCGGATGCACTCCGTGCACAAGCCCGACCCAGCGGTCCGCGCCATGGTCCAGATGCAGGAAGGTTTCCGACCCGGTGATCTCGGTTGCGCCGATCGTGCAGCGGAATTCCACCGCGTCGCCGGAATGGCGGTTCAGCGTGACATGGTTCGCCCGGAAGCCGGCCAGATAGCTGCCGTCGGCAAGGTCACGCGCGGCACCTGTGGCCGGGGCATGGGCAGTCTCGCCAAAGGTCAGGCGGGAGGCTTCCTTCCGGCAGGAGACGAAGTTCATGGGTGGGTCGCTGAAGACGCGCGCCGTGGTGGAATCGCCCGGCAGCCTGTAGACCTGCGGCGTCGGCCCGAACTGTGTGACCCGGCCTTCCCAAAGGGTGGCGGTGTTGCCGCCAAGGAGCAGCGCTTCTTCCGGCTCGGTCGTGGCATAGACGAAGATCGCGCCCGAGGCCTCGAAGATGCGCGGGATCTCGACCCGCAGTTCCTCGCGCAGCTTGTAGTCCAGGTTCGCCAGTGGTTCATCCAGCAGCACCAGACCCGCGCCCTTGACCAGCGCCCGCGCCAGGGCGCAGCGTTGTTGCTGGCCCCCGGACAGTTCCAGCGGCTTGCGGGTCAGCATGGGGGTCAGGCGCAGCATTTCCGCCGTTTCGCGCACCGCGCGGTCGATCTGGTCCTTGGGCCGGCCCATCAGCCGCAGGGGCGAGGCTATGTTGTCGTAGACCGTCATCGCCGGATAGTTGATGAACTGCTGGTAAACCATCGCCACCTTGCGGTCTTGCACGCGCACGCCGGTCACGTCGCGGCCTTCCCAGTGGACACGTCCCGTGGTCGGCTGGTCGAGCCCGGCCATCAGCCGCATCAGGCTGGTCTTGCCGGACAGGGTCGGACCAAGCAGCACGTTCATCGTGCCGTTCTGCAGGGTCAGATCGGTCGGGTGGATATGCACCCTGCCCGCCACCGACCGTGAGACCCCTTTCAGTTCAAGCGTCATTCCAGTCCCCTATTCCGCCGCCGGGCTGACTGCCCGGCCCGCGTCCGCCCCGACCTGTCCGGCCATGAAACGGTCGAGTTCTTCGATCTGTTCGGCCGTCATCCGCAGCCCCAGCTTCGAGCGGCGCCAGACGACGTCGGCGGCGGTCACCGCCCATTCCTGCGCCATCAGCCATCGAACCTCGGCTTCGGTCAGGGTGGCGCCGAAATCCCGGCCCAGCGCCTCGGCGCTGCCCGCGTTGCCCAGGATGGTGAAGGCTTCGGTCCCGTAGGCACGGATCATCCGGCCTGCCCAGTAATCGGTCAGGAACGGATACCGCCCCTTCAGCTTTGCGGTCAGTGCGGCCACACCGTCATGCGGAAAATCGCCGCCCGGAAGCGCCATGCGGGCGGTCCAGGCGGAAGTCGCCTTCGGGAAGAAGGGTGCAAGCTTCGCCAGGGCAGATTCGGCCAGACGGCGGTATGTGGTGATCTTGCCGCCGAACACGTTCAGAAGGGGCGCGCCGTTGCGGTCGAGGCTGAGCACATAGTCGCGCGTGGCCGCGGTGGCCGATTTGGCCCCGTCGTTGTACAGCGGCCGGACACCGGAATAGGTCCAGACCACATCCTCCTTCGTCACGGGATTGGCGAAGTACTGGCTGGCGAAGGCCAGAAGGTAGTCGCGCTCTTCGTCGGTGCAGCGGGCATCCCCGGGCGCGCCCTGATGGTCCTTGTCGGTCGTGCCGATCAGGGTGAAGTCCTGCTCGTAGGGGATGGCAAAGATGATCCGCCCGTCGGTTCCCTGGAAAAAATAGCAGCGGTCATGGTCGAAAAGCCGGCGCGTCACGATGTGCGAGCCGCGCACCAGCCGTACGCCTTCCGACGAATTGATCCGGGCAACATTGCGGATCACCTCTTCGACCCACGGCCCGCCGGCATTGACCAGGACGCGCGCCATGTGCTCCTGCCGACCGTGCGGGCCTTCGGTGGTGACGTGCCACAGATCGTCCCGGCGTTCCGCGCTGACCACGCGGGTCCGGGTCAGGATCCGCGCCCCACGCATGGCCGCGTCGCGGGCGTTCAGCACAACAAGGCGCGAATCCTCCACCCAGCAGTCGGAATATTCGAACGCCTTGCGAAACCCGGGTTTCAGGGGCCTGCCGGCCGGATCCCGCGTCAGGTCCAGCGTGCGGGTCGGTGGCAGGATCTTCCGTCCGCCCATCGTGTCGTAGAGGAAGAGCCCCAGCCGGATCAGCCAGTCGGGCCGACGCCCCCTGGCCCAGGGCATCACCCAGCCCAGAAGCCGCGATGTAGGCGTGTCGCTGTCGAAGCGCATGTCCGGCGACAGGGGCAGGACGAAGCGCATGGGCCAGCTGATGTGCGGCATGGCGACCAGCAGCGTCTCGCGTTCCTCCAGCGCCTCGCGCACCAGGCGGAACTCGAAATATTCCAGATAGCGCAGGCCCCCGTGGAAAAGCTTGGTCGAAGCAGAAGAGGTGCCCTGGGCCAGATCACCCTGTTCGGCCAAAGTCACCGTCAACCCGCGGCCAGTCGCGTCGCGCGCGATGCCGCAGCCGTTGATTCCGCCCCCGATGATGAAGAGGTCGCTTGCGACCCCTGCCGATACGTCTGTCACGCGGGTTCCTCCCCGGGCACAACCTGTGCCGATCGTCACGATTCCGTCAACCCAGAATTTTTCGTTTACGCGCGCTTTTTTCCAAAACGAACATCTACGCGCAAACTATTGTGGAAAATGCTGCAAGTGCAGCGGGATTCTTCTGCAAACGCAAGAAAGCGAAAATGTCACAGCCCAACAAAGCCGCTGACAGGTGCGCCGGGACGTGGCAGAAAGCAAAAGCGCGGGATACGAAGGGAAGGGAACGTGGCTCTCAACTTCCGTCAGACGGAAATCCTGGAACTCGCCCGGGCCGAGGGGCGCGTCATGGTCGAGGATCTTGCCCAGCGCTTTGATGTGACCTTGCAGACCATCCGGCGCGATCTGTCCGACCTGGCCGATGCGGGGCATCTGGACCGGGTGCATGGCGGGGCGGTGCTGCGAACGGGCGTGGCGAACATCGGCTACGAGGCGCGGCGGCGGATGAACGAGGGCGCCAAGGCCGCCATTGCCAAGGCCTGCGCGGCGGCGATCCCGGACAATTGCAGCCTGATCCTGAACCTCGGCACCACGACCGAGGCGGTGGCGCGTGAGCTGCTGAGCCATCGCAACATTACCGTCATCACCAACAACATGAACGTGGCGAACACGCTGGTCGCCAATCCGGGCTGCGAGATCGTTGTGGCAGGCGGTGCGCTGCGGCGCACTGATGGCGGGCTGGTGGGCGAGCTGACCACCCAGTTCTTCGAACAGTTCAAGGTCGATTATGCCGTCATCGGGGTGTCGGCCCTGGACCGTGACGGCGACCTGCTGGATTTCGACCTGGCCGAGGTAAGGGTCTCGAAGGCGATCATCCGACAATCGCGCAAGGTGTTTCTGGTGGCGGATCATTCCAAGCTGGACCGGTCCGCCCCTGCGCGGCTGGCATCCCTGTCGGAAATCACCACGCTGTTCACCGACCAGCCCCTGCCGCAGGACCTCATGCGCAAGTGCGAAGCCTGGGGAACCGAGGTTCAGGTTGCCGGCTGAAGCCCCCTCATGCTTGTAGGCGGCGGCGGTGCGGACTAAACCCGTTGCCGAAACGGCAAGAGGCGGGTGGATGACTGATACCTCGCAAGCGGTCGAGGAACGGCCGAAGTCGAAGCGGCTGGGCGCGTTGCGGGGGTTGGCCCCCTTCCTGCGGCCCTATCGCGGGCTGGCGGCGCTGGCCGTGGTCGCGCTGATCCTGACGGCGGCGATCAGCCTGATCCTGCCCCTGGCCGTGCGCCGGGTGGTGGACGGCTTCAACGACGGCGATGCCGCCCTGCTGGACCAGTATTTCGGCGCCGCGCTGGTCATTGCGGCGCTTCTCGCGCTGGGAACGGGGCTGCGCTACTACCTGGTCACGCGGCTGGGTGAACGGGTGGTGGCCGACATCCGCAAGGCGCTGTTCGATCGGGTGCTGGGCATGTCGCCCGCCTTCTTCGAACGCATCCTGACCGGCGAGGTGCTGAGCCGGATCACCACCGACACCACGCTGATCCTGTCGGTCATCGGTTCTTCCGTCTCGGTCGCCTTGCGCAACCTGCTGATCCTGATCGGCGGGCTGGTCCTGCTGTTCCTGACCTCGGCCAAGCTGACGGGGCTGGTCCTGCTGATCGTGCCGGCGATCGTGGTGCCGATCGTCGTGCTGGGCCGCCGGCTGCGCCGGCTGTCGCGCGAAAACCAGGACTGGATCGCCAACTCTTCGGGCGCGGCTTCCGAGGCGCTTCTGTCGGTGCAGACGGTGCAGGCCTTCACCCATGAGGGGCCCACCCGGGCCACCTTCGCCGATGTGACCGAAAAAAGCTTCGTGAGCGCGAAGACGCGGATCAGGACACGCGCGGTGATGACTGTGATCGTGATCTTCCTGACCTTTGCGGGAATCGTCGGTGTCCTGTGGGTCGGTGCGCGCGACGTCCGGGCCGGGGCCATGAGCGTGGGCGAGCTGATCCAGTTCGTGATCTACGCGGTGATGGTGGCCGGTGCCGTGGGGGCACTGTCGGAAATCTGGGGCGAATTGCAGCGGGCGGCGGGTGCGACGGAACGCCTTGTCGAATTGCTGAACGCCGAGGACACCGTGCGCGATCCGGTGCGCCCGGTGCCTTTGCCCCGGCCGGTGCGCGGCGAGATCGCCTTTCAGGATGTGACTTTCCGCTATCCCGCCCGGCCCGAGGCCAGCGCGCTGAACGGGGTCAGCCTGCATGTGCGCCCGGGCGAGACGGTCGCGCTGGTCGGGCCTTCCGGGGCTGGCAAGACCACGATCCTGCAATTGCTGATGCGGTTCTACGATCCGCAGTCGGGCCAGATCACGCTGGACGGCATACCCCTGACCGACTTGGCCCGCGCCGATTTCCGCCAGGCCATCGCGCTGGTGCCGCAGGACCCGGTGATCTTTGCCGCCTCGGCGCGCGAGAACATCCGCTTCGGCCGTCCCGATGCCACGGATGCCGAGGTCGAGGCCGCCGCCCGCGCCGCCGCTGCGCATGACTTCCTGACCGCGCTGCCGCAGGGCTATGACAGCTGGCTGGGCGAACGCGGCGTGATGCTGTCGGGCGGGCAGAAGCAGCGGGTGGCCATCGCCCGCGCCATCCTGCGCGACGCGCCGATCCTGCTTCTGGACGAGGCGACCAGCGCCCTGGATGCGGAAAGCGAAGGCCTGGTGCAGGCGGCGGTCGAAAGACTTTCCGAAGGCAGGACGACGCTGGTGGTGGCGCACCGGCTTGCCACGGTCAAGCGGGCAGACCGGATCGTGGTCTTCGAGGGCGGCCGTATCGTGGCCCAGGGCACGCATGACGCCCTGGTAGCCGAAGGCGGGCTTTACGCGCGGCTGGCGCGGCTTCAGTTCACCGACGGCGCGGCCTGACGTTGCGTTTCCCGGCCGGGAAGCGGGGACAAAGCAGCTTCACAAACCCGCCCCGTTCCCGCAACCTGCCCTGAAGCCTGCGGATCAACAGCGGGCAGCACAGGGGAGGAACCGATGACCAGATTCGCAACGCCCGCGGATGTAAAGGCCATTGAGGCCGAGGCCGCCTGGGAAGACCGCGGCCAGGCGCGCAGCATGTACGAATTCCTGAGCCGCGCACGGGATGCCCATGGCGACCGGCCGGCGATCAGCTATCAGCTACTTTCGGGGCCGGGGACGAAGAAGGTCACGCTGACATGGTCGGAACTGCATGGCCAGGTCACGCGGGCTGCGAACCTGTTCCGATCTCTCGGTGTGGGGGAAAAGGACGTGGTCGCCTACATCCTGCCAAATGCGCCGGAGACTGCCGTCACCCTGTTGGGGGGGGCGGTGGCGGGGATCGTGAATCCGATCAACCCCTTGCTTGAACCGGAAAAGATAAGCGCCATCCTGCGCGAGACGAATGCCAAGGTCGTGGTCACGCTGAAGGCCTTCCCCAAGACCGACCTGCCCCAGAAGGTTTCGGAAGCGGTCCAGTTCGCGCCGAACGTGCGGACGGTGCTGGAGGTGGACCTGGTGCCCTATCTGTCCGGGCTGAAGAAGGTCATCGTGCCCTGGATCCGGCCGAAGAATCCGCCGCAGCATACTGCCAACATCAAGGATTTCGCCGTCGAGATGGCGAAAATGCCGGCCGACCGGCTGACCTTCAGGGACAGCCACCACGACCGCGTTGCCGCCTATTTCCACACCGGCGGCACCACCGGCATGCCCAAGGTCGCGCAGCACAAGGTTTCCGGCATGGTCTACAATGGCTGGCTTGGGGCCAGCCTGCTGTTCAAGCCGACCGACGTGGTGATGTGCCCTCTGCCCCTGTTCCACGTCTTCGCCTGCTATCCGATCCTGATGTCGATGATCGCCAGCGGTGCGCATGTGGTCTTTCCCACCCCGCAGGGCTATCGGGGCGAGGGGGTGTTCGACAACCTGTGGAAGCTGATCGAACGCTATCGCGTGACCTACCTCATCACCGTCCCGACGGCGCTTGCCGCGCTGATGCAGCGCCCGGTCAATGCCGACATCTCCAGCCTCAAGAACGCCTTCTCCGGTTCCTCGCCCCTGCCGGTCGAGCTTTACAACCGCTTCAGGAAGGAAACCGGTATCGAGATCGTCGAAGGCTACGGCCTGACCGAAGCGACCTGCCTTGTCTCGATCAACCCGCCAGAGGGCGTGAAGAAGATCGGGTCCGTCGGCCTGCCGTTTCCCTATACCCATGTCCGCATCCTGACCAGTCAGGGCGCCATCGGCTTTCGCGAATGCGCGGTTGACGAGGTGGGCGAGATCTGCATTTCGAACCCCGGCGTCTACGCGGGCTCGACCTATACCGAGGCCGACAAGAACCACGAATTGTTCGCCGAAGGCCGTTTCCTGCGCACCGGCGACCTGGGCCGGATCGACGCCGACGGCTATCTGTTCATCACCGGACGGGCGAAGGATCTGATCATCCGGGGCGGGCACAACATCGACCCGGCGGTTATCGAAGAGGCGCTGATGGGGCATGAGGCGGTGGCCTTCGTCGGTGCGGTCGGCCAGCCCGATGCCCACGCGGGCGAACTGCCCTGCGTCTATGTCGAACTGGTCAAGGGGGCCTCGGCCACGGTTGACGATCTGATGGCCTATGCCAGCCAGCACATCCACGAACGCGCAGCCCTGCCCAAGTATCTGGAGGTGCTGCCCGAACTGCCCAAGACAGCTGTCGGCAAGGTCTTCAAGCCTGATCTGCGGCGGCTGGCGATCGCGCGCGTATTCGATGCGGCACTGTCCGAGGCAGGGATCCCCGCCCGCGTGGGCGTGGTCGTCGAGGACAAGAAGCGCGGCCTTGTCGCCAGGCTGGATCGCCTCGCCCCGGTCGAGGATGCGGCAGTAGCAGCCGTTCTGGGCCAGTTCAGCAACCCGTGGGAATGGAATTCCTGACCCGCCCCCCTGATCTGGGGTTGTCCCGAACTCTCCCGAGACCTGCCCCGAAGATGACTAAAAGATTCATTTGCCTGAATCGTGACCAGGGGCGAAAAGCGATCTGGGAACGAAACAGACGGGACGGGAAAGATGGGACTGCACATGTTCGCTGCCGCCGCGGCGCTGGCGGTTGTCGGGGGGGCTGCCTCGGCACAGCAATCCGAGGTCCTGTTTTCCCACAAGCATTGGCAGGTCGAAATCGTCGGCTGGGATGACGGGTCACTGGGCTGCGTGGCCCAGGTCTCGGCGCCCGGCGAAAGTTTCTCGATCTGGACCTTCCCGGATGGGTCGGTGCAGCTGCAGTTCTATTCGACCGCCTGGCAGTTCGGCGAGGGGGACAGGGCCGACCTGCAGGTTCAGATCGACCGCCGCGCGCCGTGGAACCTGACCAATGCCGAGCTTTACAAGAATTCGGTTCTGTTCTTTCTTCCGGATGACAAGGCGGGGGTCGATTTCATTGTCGAGGTCGCCAGAGGCAACCGGCTGTATCTGCGCACGGCCGCCGGTTCGGATGTGCAGAACTATTCGCTGGCCGGGTCGCGGGCTTCGATTGATGCGCTTGTCGAATGCGGCAACGTGATCCAGCGGCAGACGCCGGGCAACCCGTTCAACTGACGGCCTAAAGCTGGTCGGTGTCCATCCAGATGGTCACCGGCCCGTCGTTCACAAGACTTACGGCCATGTCGGCGCCGAATCGGCCATTGGCGACGGGCACACCCTCGGCCCGCAGCCTGTCGCTGAAATGGTGATAGAGCCGCTCGCCCAGATCGGGCGGTGCGGCGGTGGAAAAGCCTGGCCGGTTGCCGCGCAGGTCGGCGGCAAGCGTGAACTGGCTGACAACCAGCGCGCCGCCGCCGATGTCACGGATGGAGAGGTTCATCTTGCCGAATTCGTCCCGGAACACCCGCAGCTTCGCGACCTTTGCCGCCAGCCGTTCCGCCTGCGCCTCGGTGTCGCCGGCCATGGCGCAGACAAGGATCAGGAACCCCGTGCCAGTCGCGCCGACCAGCTCGCCGTCCACACGCACCTCGGCATGGGTGACGCGCTGGAGAACCGCCCTCACAGTTCTACCTCCCAGGGGGGATTGGCCCCCGCACGGCTGACCGTGACCGCAGCCGCCCGCGTGCCAAGGTCAAGAGCCGCATCCAGCGTGGCATCCGGCAGTGCCGCCACCCCGGCTTTCGTCAGCACCCGGGCGCGATGCAGGGCCGCAAGCACGCCCGCGTTGAACGTATCGCCCGCGCCGACCGTATCTACGACCGCAACCTTCTGGGCCGCCACAAACCGGTTCTGTGTTGCAGTCACCGCGCGCGCGCCCCTTGCACCTTCGGTGACGAACACGACTTTCGGACCCCTTGACAGGATGCCGCGCGCGAGCTCCGTCGGGTCTCCCGGGCCTTCCAGCCAGTGCAGGTCCTCGTCCGAAAGCTTCACGATATCGGCCCGAGCGATCATCCGCCCGATGCGGTCGCGGTAGGCGGCTTCCTTGCCGGCGATGAAGCCGGGGCGGATGTTGGGGTCGATCATGGTGACACGGGTGCCGCATTCGCGCGCCTGGAACGCTTCGTAGGTCGAGGCGGCCGGGTCGTTCACCAGGCTGATGCCTCCGAAGAACAGGGCCTGCACATCGGGCGGAAGGTCGGGCAGATCGGCGGTGGAAAGCATCCTGCCCGCCGTCGCCTCGTCATAGAACGCATAGGTTGCCTGACCGTTCACCAGCTTGACGAAGGCCACGGTCGTGGGGCGGTCCGACCGCGCGAGGAAACGGGTATCCACCTTCGAGGCGACCAGCGCATCCGCCAGGATTTCGCCAAGCATGTCGGTCGAGACACCGGAAAAGAACGCCGACGGCGCCCCAAGCCGCCCAAGCGCGATGGCCGTGTTGAACACGGCGCCCCCGGCGTAAGGGGCAAAGCAGGCCTCGCCCTCGGTCGATGTCCGGGGCAGCATGTCGATCAGGGCTTCGCCGCAACTCAGAATCATCGTCCCCTCCCTTGGCCCTCGGCAGGATAGGGTGCCGTGGCCGTTAGCGCAAACAGCGTGCCGAAGCCCCGGTTGCACATAGCGTTCGTGATTCCCTGATGCCAGAAGCTTTTCGCCTTGATCAAGGTCATGGCGCAAGCCGGTCAACGCACCAGAATGCCCGCATTCAGCAAAAGAATGGGAGGATTCCATGGTAGAGAAGTCAGCACCGGGCAGCTTCTGGCCCAGCCTTTACGAGCCGTTCCGCATGATGGGCTCCCGTCTGGCAGACTGGCTGTCGCCTGCCGCCGAAGCCAGCCAGAGCGGCGACAGCTACAGGATCGCGATGGAGCTGCCGGGTGTGGGCGAGGACGATGTCCAGGTGACGGTCGAGGATGGCGTCCTGCAGGTGAAGGGCGAAAAGAAGAGCGAACGCGAAGAAAAGGGCGATACCTGGTATTTCTCGGAACGCCAGTTCGGCAGCTTCAGCCGCAGCTTCCGCCTGCCGTCCGATGCAGATTCGGCCGGTGTGAAGGCCGAGATGAAGGATGGAGTCCTGACCGTGACCGTCCCCAAGAAGCCCGAGAAGAAGGCCGCCGCGCGCGTGCCGATCACGAAGGGCTGAAGAACCGGGCAAGATTGGCCCTCACCCGGGCAAGCGGGGTTTCCCCGCTTGCATCGGGGATGAAGGGTTGGCCGGTGATGCGTTCGTAGGCGTCGATATAGACCATCGCGGTCTTTTCGATCATCTCCTCGGGAATCGCGGGAATCGGGTCGCGGTAGGGATCGCAGCGCGCCACCACCCATGAGCGGATCACGTCCTTGTCGAAGCTGGGCGGGCGGGTGCCGGCCTCGAACGCCTTGGCATAGCCCTCGGCGATCCAGTAGCGGCTCGAATCAGGGGTGTGGATCTCATCGGCCAGCAGGATGTTGCCCTGGGCATCGGTGCCGAATTCGTATTTCGTGTCCACAAGGATCAACCCGCGTTCGGCCGCCATCTGCTGGCCGCGCGCGAACAGCGCCAGCGCCTTTGCGCTGACCTCGTTCCACTGCGCCTGCGTCAGCAGACCTGTTCCGACGATCTCTGCCGCCGTCAGCGGCTCGTCGTGGCCGCCGTCGAAGGCCTTGGAGGTGGGAGTGATGATCGGCTGCGGCAGGGCCTCGTTGTCGCGCAGCCCGTCGGGCAGGCGGTGGCCATACATCTCGCGCTTGCCTGCCCGGTATTGCGTCAGGATGGAAGTCGAGGTGGTGCCGGCCAGATAGCCGCGCACGACGATTTCCACCGGCAGGATCGTCACCCGCTTGCAGTGCACCACGTTCGGGTCGGGGTAGCCGATGACGTGGTTCGGGGCGATGTCGGCGGTCCGGTCGAACCAGTAGCGCGCAAGCTGGGTCAGGACCTGGCCCTTCCACGGTATCACCGCAAGGATGCGGTCAAAGGCGGAAATCCGGTCGGACGAGATCAGAAGGCGCGTGCCGTCAGGCAGGTCGTAGCAGTCGCGCACCTTGCCGTAATAGGGGTTCGGCAATTCGGGGATCCGCGCTTCGGGCAAGCGGCGGGAAAGGTCGATCTTCGGCATGGCAGGCCCCCGGTAAGCTGCCTGCTTCTTGGGCTTTCACGCCCCCAAGTCAAGCCGGGCAGTCGAGGCTGCCGCGCATTTCGCCGCTGTCGCCCCTGAGGCTGTGTTCAAGCAGGCGACATCCGGTGACACGCGGGATCAGTTCGATCATGGTGGCACGGATTGCCTGATGTTCCCCACGTCGGGCATGGCCAAGGCGGATGACCTCGACCCGTTCACCCTTCTGAAAGACGGTGTAGTTGCGCCCCGCCACCGTGACATCGGTGCGGGTCGCCCCCATGAACTCTACCGCCGGTGAGGCGCCGCAGGCGGCAAGGAACATCATTGGAAAGGTCCATCTCATGCCGCCAGCATGGACGGGACTGGTTAACAGCTGGTTAAGTCACCCCTTTGCCAGATCCTCGAACAGACGCGCCACGCCTTCTGCGCCGGGGTCGTTGTGACCCTTCAGCTTGTCGGCCGCCAGATAGCTTGCCCGGCCCGCCTTGGCGCGTGTCATTGCGGCTGTGGCGTTGGCCCCTTCACGCGCTGCCCTTGCCGCAGCGGCCAGTCCGTCCGGCATGGCCGCCAGCGCCGGGGCAAGCGCGTCGATCATCGTGCGGTGGCCGGGGGCGGCGCCGCCCACCTGCATCACGCGGTCAAGTCCCGCGGACAGGGCGCCGATCCAGGGCTTGCCCGAGGCCGAGGCATCGCCCGCTGCGGCGAAGAAGATCGCAAGCAGGACGCCGGACGAGCCGCCCATCGTCTGCGACAGTTCCATGCCGATGGCACGGTAAAGCTGCGTGGGGTCGGCCAGGGGCAGGCGGTCCAAGGCCGCCAGAAGCGCCCTTGCGGCCCCGGCAAGGGTGCTGCCTGTGTCACCGTCGCCGGACTTGGCATCCAGCTGGTTCAGGTCGGCCTCGCAGGCGATGAGCGCCTTGCAGCACCGCTCGATCAGCGCCCGGCGGGCGGGGTGGGCGGAGGGCACTGGCTGGATCGGGGCAAGCCCGTCGGGCAGGGGGCGCACGGCGACCTGCCCGAACGGGGAGAGGCCCGGCCAGGCATGAGGGGCCACGGGCGCAGCAAGACTGGTGACCTGTGCGTGGTCCACCGGCAGCAGCGAGACCGAGAAGCCGTGCATGTCGAGCGAGGTCATCAGCGGCGCGGGGCCGATCATCCACTTGACCTTGGCGCCCAGGGGCGAACGGGCAAGTTCCTCGGCCAGGACCGACATTTCCAGGGGCGTGGTGGAGCCGAGGTTGTTCAGAAGCGCCACATGGTCGCCCGGCCCGGTATGGGGCAGCAGCTTCTCGGCCACCATCTGCATGGCCGAACGCGCACCGTCGAAATCGACCTGTTCGATCCCGGCCTCGCCATGGATGCCAAGGCCCAGCTCGGCCTTGCCGGCGCCGATGCGCTCTTCTTTCGGCGAGCCGGGGACGGTGCAGGTGTCCAGCGACATGCCGATGGAGATGGCGCCCTTGATCACCGTCTGGGCGGCCTCGGTGATCGTGTCGAGGTCTGCGCCGGATTCGGCCATGGCACCGGCGATCTTGTGGACGAAAAGCGTGCCGGCGACCCCGCGCGCCTGGGGCAGGTCGGGCAGCGCCACGTCGTCATCGACGATGACCATGGAAACCTTCAGCCCGAAGGCCCGGGCGCGTTCGGCGGCCAGGCCAAAGTTCAGCCTGTCGCCGGTGTAGTTCTTGACGATCAGCAGGCAGCCGGCCTTGCCGGTGACCGCAAGAATGCCCGCCAGCACGGCATCCACCGAAGGCGAGGCGAAGACATCGCCGCATACCGCGGCCGTGAGCATCCCCTGCCCGACGAAACCGGCGTGGCTAGGTTCATGCCCCGACCCGCCACCCGAGACCAGCGCCACCTTCGACCGGTCCCAGTCGGTGCGGACAATGACCTTGATATGCGGGTACCCGTCGAGCCGCGCCAGCTTGCCGCCGGAGGTGCGCAGAAGGCCGTCGATGGCCTCGGTTACAAGCGTGTCGCGGGAGTTGATGAACTGCTTCATGGCTGCGGCCTTTCAGATGCGGTTGCCGTCGCGGTCGAACCAGAGGGGGTTCAGCGGGCGGATGTGCAGGGTTTCGCCCGGGGTCAGGGTGCTGTGCGGGTCGGTCAGCGTCACCAGCGCATGGGGGCCAAGTGTCAGGTGCAGGCGGGTCTGATCGCCCAGATGTTCGATGCGCTGGATGATGGCCGCCTTGCCCTCGCCGGTGATGATGTGTTCCGGGCGCAAGCCGATCGTCGCGGCGCCATGTGGTGCACCGGGGAAGGCATCGGCGGGCAACAGGTTGATGTGCGGCTGGCCAAGGCGTGAGGCGACATAGGTCGAGACGGGGTTTTCGTAGATTTCGCGGGGCGTTCCGAACTGGACGAGGCGGCCTTGGTCGAGAACGCCGATATGGGTCGCCATGGTCATCGCCTCGATCTGGTCGTGGGTGACGTAAAGGAAGGTTGCGCCCAGATCCTGGTGGATGCGCTTCAGCTCCACCCGCAGATCGGCGCGCAGCTTGGCGTCCAGCGACGAAAGCGGTTCGTCCATCAGGTAGATGCGGGGGTTGCGCACCAGCGCGCGGCCGATCGAGACGCGCTGCATCTCGCCGCCAGAAAGCGCGGTGGCCCTGTTGTCCAGCTTGTGCGGTATCCGCAGCACCTCGGCCACTTCCCGCACACGGCGGGCGATCTGGTCCTCGGGCATGCGGATCATGGGCGAGCGGAGCGGGAAGGCCAGGTTGTCGCGCACGCTGAGATGGGGGTAGAGCGAATACTGCTGGAAGACCATCGCCACGTCGCGCTGGGCGGGGGTGTCGTTGACCACAGACGCGCCGGCGATGCGGACATCTCCGGTGTCAGGTTTCTCCAGCCCCGCGATCAGTCGCAGCGTCGTGGTCTTGCCCGCGCCGGTAGGTCCGAGGAGCACGACAAAGGCGCCATCGGGAATGGTCATCGAGACACCCCTCAGCGCCTGTGTTGCGCCGAAGGATTTTGACAGGTCGGAAAGCGTGACCTCAGCCATGAAACACCCCGGCATTGGCGGCGGTACGGAAGGCGCGGCCGCTGGTGGCGTCGAAAAGCGAGAGGCGCGGCGTGTTAAGGGCAAGGCCGGTCAGGTCGCCGACCCTCGCCGGCAGGGTCGAGGGTGTGCGCGCCTTCACAGTGCCATGCGGCGTGGAAAGCGTGACGATCTGGGTTGTGCCCAGGTATTCCACCGCCTCGATGCGGGCCCGCAGAGGTGCAACGTCCGACAGCGTGACATGTTCGGGCCGCACGCCAAGCACCAGCTTGCCTGCCGCATCCTCCTGAAGGGCGGGCAGGTCGATGGGCGTATCGCCCAGCGTGACCGTTGTTCCGCCCGCAGCCACCGCTCCTTCGAAGCGCAGGAAGTTCATCGCCGGGCTGCCGATGAAATCGGCCACGAACAGCGTGGCGGGATGGTCGTAGATTTCTTGCGGCGTGCCGAACTGTTCGACGACGCCGTGGTTCATCACCACGATCTTGTCGCCCATCTGCATCGCCTCCAGCTGGTCGTGGGTGACATAGACGGTGGTCGCCCCCATCCGGTCGTGCAGCGCGCGCAGCTCCTCGGCCATGATCTCGCGGAACTCGGCGTCCAGCGCGCCAAGCGGTTCGTCCATCATGAAGGCCTTGGGGTTCCTGACGATCGCGCGGCCCAGGGCGACACGCTGGCGGTCGCCGCCGGAAAGCCCGCCCACGCCTTTGTCGAGCAGATGCTCGATCCGCAGAATGCGGGCGACTTCAGCCACCTTGCGCTGAACCTCGGCCTTTGGCACCCCCTGGCTGACCAGCGGATAGGCGATGTTCTTGCGCACGTTCATGTGCGGATAGAGCGCGAACATCTGGAACACCATGGCGATGTCGCGCTGGCTGGCGGGCTTCTGGCTGACATCCTCGCCGTCGATCAGGATCTGGCCGCTGGTCGGCAGCTCCAGCCCTGCGATCATGCGCAGGGTCGTGGTCTTGCCGCAGCCCGAGGGGCCGAGCAGCATGAAGAATTCGCCATCCCGGATGGTGAAGGTCGAGCCCTGCACCGCGGTGAAGGCGCCGAATTCCTTGCGGAGGTTCTTGATGACGATCTCGGACAAGGCTTACTCCGGGAAATGCGAGACGATGATGAACATCACCGTCCCGACCAGCGTCACGAGGAAGGACCAGGTATAGGCCCACAGGAAGAAGGGCTGCATCAGCATCACCACGCCCAGCGCGATCAGGATCGTGGCCAGCATCTCCCAGGGGCCGCGACGCAGGCGCAGAAGGCCGGAGAGGAAGGCGGTCATTTGCGGACGGCTCCGAAGGTGATTCCGCGCAGCAGGTGCTTGCGCAGCAGGATGGTGAAGATCATCACCGGCAACAGGAACAGGGTCGCCCCGGCAGCCACGGCGGGCCAATCCTGGCCGCCGACGCCGATGATCGTGGGAATGAATGGCGGCGCGGTCTGGGCGTTGCCCGAGGTCAGGAGCACGGCGAAGGCGTATTCGTTCCAGGCGAAGATCAGGCAGAAGATCGCGGTCGAGGCGATGCCGGTTGCTGCCTGGGGCAGGACGACCTTCCGGAAAGCCTGGAAGCGGGTGTAGCCGTCGATCAGCGCGGCCTCTTCATATTCGCGCGGGATCTCGTCGATGAACCCCTTCAGCAGCCAGACGGCGAGCGAAATGTTCACCGCCGTGTAGAGCAGGATCATCCCCAGATGCGTGTCCGACAGGCCCAGCTCGCGATACATGAGGTAAATCGGGATCGCGACGGCGATGGGCGGCATCATCCGGGTCGAGAGGATGAAGAACAGGAGGTCGTCCTTCAGCGGCACCTTGAACCGGCTGAAGGCATAGGCCGCCAGCGTGCCGAGGAAGATCGACAGAAACGTGGAGCCAAACCCGATGATGACCGAGTTCATGAACCTTTCGCCAAACCGCGACTGCCCGGCGATGACCATGCCCTGGTCGCGGACGATCCGGTCATACCAGGTCTCGGGCGGGGGCAGGGCGGCAAAATCCTCGGCCGCGATGCGGGTGCGGGTGGTGAAGAGGTTGACGTAGCCTTCGAGCGAAGGTTCGAAGATCACCTTCGGCGGGTAGGAGATGCTGTCCGGTCCGGTCTTGAAGCTGGTGGAGATGATCCAGACCAGCGGCAGCAGCGTGATGAGCGTGTAAAGGGCAACCAGCAGGCCGGCGAGCCATTTCGAAGCCTTCGAAGGTTCGGTGACGGAATAGGCGCTCATCGATGCGCTCCCGATCTGACGGAGTGCCCCCCAACCCCATCCCTCCCCCACTTAGGGGGGAGGGAGGCGCGGGATGGATGCGCTGGCGCGACACGGCCGGGCCGGGCATGGGGGTGGGGGGGCTGGGGCACTGGTGTGACCATGGGCGTCACCGCTCCTTCACCTTGTTCAGGGCCTTGACGTAGATCGAGGCCAGGCCGAAGACCGTGACGAACAGGATGATCGCATAGGCGCTGGAATAGCCGGTGCGCCATTTCTCGAAGGCCTCGCGTTTCAGGTCGATCGAGGCGAGCAGTGTCTCGTTCCCCGGCCCGCCGCCGGTCAGCAGCACCACCATGTCGAACATCTTGAAGTTCTCGATGCCACGGAAAAGCACCGCCAGCATCAGGAACGGCAGCACCATCGGCACGGTGATCGTCCAGAACTGCCGCCATTTCGAGGCACGGTCCACTTCGGCCGCTTCATATATGTAATCGGGAATCGACCGCAGGCCGGCAAGGCAGATAAGCATCACGAAGGGCGTCCACATCCAGGTGTCGACGATGATGATCGACCATTTCGCCAGCCCGCCAGGGCCAAGCATGGAAAAGCTGGAGGCCGGAATGCCGGTAACCAGCTCTACCGCATAGTTCACCAGCCCGATCTGCGGCTGGTAGAGGAAGGTCCAGAAGTTGCCGACCACAGCGGGCGACAGCATCATCGGCAGCACGATCAGCGTAGTCAGAAGGTCGTTGCCCCTGAATTTCCGGTTGATCAGCCAGGCCAGGGTGAAGCCGATCACCACCTGCAAGAAGATGGTCCAGACCAGGAAATGCGCCGTGGTCTGCATGTTGGCCCAGATGCCGTCGTCGGTCAGGATCCGGGTGTAGTTCCGCAGGCCGACCCATTCCACCTCGCGGTTCGGGCGGTTGGCGGCGTAGTTCGTGAAGGAAAGCCGCACCGTCCAGATCAGCGGGAAGATGTTGATTGCCAGGAGCAGGAAGATCGTGGGCGCCACGAAGAGCCAGGCGATGGTGCGGTCGGACAAGCCCCGGACACGGCGGGCTATGGGGGCGGGCGTGGCCCGGGCAGCGGCTTCGATGGGGTTGGTCATCGGGTGATCCGGTGCAGAAAATGTTGGCGCAACGAGGCGGCTGCGCGCTTCCCCTTCCCCTGCATGGGGGAGGGAGAGGGAGGGGGTGCCCCCCGCCCCCATCCCCTCCCCACGAGGGGGAGGGGAGCAGCCGGGCGGGAGGCGTCGCGCAGTGGGGGACTAGAGCTTGCCTTCGTCCTGGAAGACTTCGGTCCAGTCGGCGATCAGGCCGTCCAGGGCCTCTTTCGCAGTGCCCTGGTCGGCGACGATGTAATTGTGCAGCCTGGCCTGCATGGCCAGCAGGAGCTGGGCATAGGCCGGTTCCTGCCAGAAGTCCTGCACGCCGTTCATCGCCTCGAGGAAGTCGCCCGCGAAGGGTGCGGTGTTGACGAAGTTCGGATCCTCCAGCACCGCCTTGTGGCAGGAATAGCCACCCGCCGCCCACCATTTCTTCTGCACTTCCGGGTCGGCGAACCATTTGATGTAGGCCAGCGCACCATCCATGTTGTCGGTGTTGGCCACCACGCTGATGCCCTGGCCGCCCAGGGTGGAGGCGGCCACATTCTGCGGCGGGTTCACGAAGAAGTCGATCTTGTCGCCGCCCACGTTCGGATCGGCATAGAGGCCGGGGAAGAAGGCGAACCAGTTCATCGCCATCGCGACCTGGCCCGACTTGAAGGCATCCAGCGACTGTTCCATGTAGGCGTTGTCATAACCCGGAGGTGTCGCGGTCTTGTAAAGCTCCTTGTAGAATTCAAGGGCTTCCACCGCCTCGGGGCTGTTCACCGCACCTTCCATGTCATAGCTGCCTGGGGTGTTTTCATACTTGAAGCCCCAGGCATAGAGCGCGCCGGTCGCGCCCATGGTGATGCCTTCCGAGCCGCGCTCGGTGAAGATCGAGGCGCCATAGACCGTCTTGCCGTCGATCTCGCGGCCCTGGAAGAACTGGGCGATCTGGAGAAGCTCCTTCTGGCTTTGCGGTTCGCGCAGGTCCTGGCGGGTGGCCTCCTTGTAGGCGGCCTTGATGTCGTCGCGGTTGAACCAGTCCTTGCGATAGAACCAGCCGTTCGCATCACCCATGGCAGGCAGCGCGTAGTAGTTCGGCGTACCCTTCGGCCAGGTCGAATAGGCATAGACGGTCGCCGGGGCGAAGTCGTCCATGCTGATGCCTTCCTTGTCGAAGAAGTCGTTCAGCTTGACATACCAGCCGTTCTCGGCCGCGCCCCCGATCCACTGGCTGTCGCCGATCAAGAGGTCGCAGAGCTGGCCGCCGGAGTTCAGCTCGTTCAGGATGCGGTCGGCGAAGTTCGGCCAGGGCACGAATTCGAACTTCATCTTGATGCCGGACTGGGCCTCGAAGTCCTTCGACAGCTCGACCAGCGCGTTTGCCGGATCCCAGGCGGCCCAGCAAAGCGTCAGTTCGTTGGCCTGCGCATTGGCCTGTGCCGCCCATGCCAAGGCAAGGGCCGCCGAGGCGGCAAGAGTGGTCCGTTTCATGCAATCCTCCCGATCAAGGTTGTGGCGTGCCCGTGCGGATGCCGGGCCTTCTTTGGATTGACGTGACGATAGGCACGGGGCAGGCCTTCTGTAAAGCATTTTTGAGGAACGTACCTCATTTTGTCGCGCAGGATTCGGCCGGAACGATCCGAGGGCGTGTCAGGCAGCGGCGGCCGGGTTCTGGCGGACCGAATCGGGGGCCGGCGGCAGGTTCTCGCGCAGGACGATCTCGATGCGGATCTGTTCCTGCCCCTCGTCCAGCGGCAGATTGTCGGCCTTGGCGCGCAGCACGCGCAGGGTCGAGCGCGCAAGGTGGCCCAGGTTCTGCGTGATGACGGCTGTGACCGTTCCGGCCTCCAGCGCCCCCCGCATGTGTGGTGTCAGTTCGTGGCAGATGACGGTCAACCGGCCGGAGAGCCCCATTTCTTCAACAATCTGGGTCAGAGAACGATGACCGTTTCCCATGGCGTAGATGCCGCGCACATCCGGCGCATGGAGCAGGGTTTCTGCCACGACCTGCCGCAGAAGCCGTTCCGATCCGTGGGTTTCCAGCGAAGGCAGCACCTCGATGGCCGGAAAATCGCGCAGCATCACCTCGTCAAAGCCGCGGCGGCGTTCGATCATGTCGCGGGCCAGCAGCGACTGGCCGATCACCATGACCTGGGCCGGCCCTCCACCCAGGAACCGGCCCATCAGCACACCGGCCGTCCGGCCTGCGGCGCGGTTGTCGATGCCGACAAAGTGATCACGGCCTGTATTCGGCAGGTCCGAGACCAGTGCCACGACCGGCAGTCCCCTGGCGCGCAAGCCACGCACCGCATCGCGCAGGACCGGGGTTTCCGGCGCCATCAGCGCGACCCCGGCGTAGCCGCGCCCTGGCAGGCCCGCCAGTAGCGCCGCCAGCGCGTGCGGATCTTCGGCCGGAAAACGCAGCAACTTCAGTTCGATCCTGGCGGTCGCCGCCTGCGAGCCGGCCTCGATCAGCGCATCGGCAAGGCTTTGAACAAATTGGCTTTCCGTATCTGGCAGCAGCACCGCCATGCGGTAACTGCGGCTTCGCGCCAGATTGGCTGCGGTGAGATCCCGAACATAGCCCAGCCGGGCGATGGCTTCGTTCACTGCCCTGATCGTCTTTTCCCGCACGCCGGGGCGCGCGTTGAGAACCCGGTCCACGGTGGCAAGGCTGACGCCCGCTTCGCGCGCGATGTCATTCACGGTAGGTCGCACGGACTGCTCCCGAAACCCTTTCCCCGACTATCGGGCGCGGCCTGAGGTACGTCAATCACGATTTCCGTGCAGAGCATCCGCGCCGGCTGCGGATTCCGCTGCAATTCCCCGTCACATGGGATACACCCAGCCCGAAACCGGAGGATCCCATGCGCACCCTGCTTTGTTACGGCGATAGCAATACCCACGGCACGCTGCCCGCGCCCTATCTGGGCTTCACCGCCCGCTACAGCCGGGAAGAACGCTGGACGGAGCGGCTGGCGCGGCTTCTGCCCGACTGGGAAGTGATTGCCGAAGGTCAGCCAGGCCGGACGACGGTGCACGATGACCCGGTGGAAGGCGCACACCGTAACGGCCTTACGGTGTTGCCCGCGATCCTGGAAAGCCACCGGCCGGTGGATGTGGTTCTGCTGATGCTGGGAACCAATGACCTGAAGGAACGCTTTTCGGTCAATGCGGGCGACATCGCGCTGTCTCTGGAGCGGCTGGTGCGCGTGATCCGGGCCTCGGGCTGCGGGCCCGAAGGGTCCGCGCCGGGGGTGCTTCTGGTCGCGCCGCCGCCGATCGAGGAGGCCGGGTGCCTTGCCGGCATGTTCGCCGGAGGTGCAGCCAAGTCGCGGGCGCTGGCCCGAGAGATCGAGGCCGCGGCACAGCGGCTGGATGTGCCCTTCCTTGATGCCGGTCAGGTGGTGCGCGTCTCGCCCGTGGACGGCATCCATTACGAGGCCGGCGCGAATGCCCCCCTGGCCGAAGCCTTTGCCGAGGCGATCCGGCGGAATTTTCCCGCCTGATGTCGACTTCCCGCTTTCCGGCCTGCCGCGCCCGTTGCAGGATGACTGAAAAGGTGTTCCCATGACCCGCCACGACCCCGCCTTGTCCGCCCCCGCCCTCTCTGCCCTGTCCGAGTTGCGCGCGAATGTCTCCGTGCCGTTCGAGCGCGCTCATGCCATGCCGAAATCGGTCTATACCTCGTCCGAATTCGCCGAGGCCGAACAGCGCCACATCTTCGCGAAGGAATGGCTGTGTGCGGGCCGGGCAGATGCTCTGGCCAACCCCGGTGATTATCTGACGATGGATATCTCGGGCGAGCCGATCATCATCCTGCGTGACCGGGACGGCACGCTGCGCGCCATGTCGAATGTCTGCCGCCACCGGATGAGCACGCTTCTGGAAGGGCGGGGCAACGTGCGCAGCATCGTCTGCCCCTACCATGCCTGGACCTACAATCTTGACGGATCCTTGCGCGGGGCGCCTGCGATGGCGCTGAACGAAGGCTTCTGCAAGGAAGACGTCAGGTTGCCGACGGTGCGCGTCGAGGACTGGCTTGGCTGGATCATGGTCACGCTGAACCCGGACGCGCCAAGCCCGCACGAGGCGCTCAAGGATGTCGAAAGCCTTGTCGGTTATCTTGACATGGCCAGTTACCGCGAAACCTTCCGCGAGGAATTCCGCTGGGCGACGAACTGGAAGGTGCTGGCCGAGAACTTCATGGAAAGCTACCACCTTCCCGTCTGCCATCAGGGCACAATCGGTGGCACGGTGGATCTTCTGAAGATGACCTGCCCGGAAGGCTATCCCAGCTTCAACTATCACTACATCGTCAAGAACGACACGCTGCCTTTGTCGCTGGCGCACCCGTCGAACACCACGCTGCAGGGCGACCAGCGCCGCATCACCTGGCTGCTGTCGATCTATCCGGCGCTGCTGATCACGCTGACGCCGGGCTATTTCTGGTATCTCAGCCTGACGCCCGATGGCCCCGGTTCGGTCAACGTGCTTTTCGGTGGCGGGATGAGTGCCGACTGGTGCGCCGACCCCGAGGCCGAAAAGCATCTGGCCGCGCTCAAGGCGCTGCTTGATGAGGTCAACATCGAGGACAAGGGCTGCGTCGAACGGGTCTATCGCGGATTGTGCGCCAACATGTCGGCTCCGGGTGCGCTGAGCCATCTGGAACGGCCGAATTTCGAATTTGCGCGATACATCGCCTCGCGGATGCCCTGAGCGGCAGGGAATCAGACAATTCCGGCCAATGCCTGCGCGGAAATCTGTTGCGCCCGGTCTTGACGGCAGGGCGCGGCGGTTCACCCTTGGCCCATGCAGAACGCCCTGATCGTCGCCCATGGCCAGCCCTCCGACCCCGGCCCTGCCGCCCGTACGCTGCAGGGGCTGGCCCGGCGTGTGGCGGGGCTGCTTCCGGGCTGGCAGATCAGCTCGGCGACGCTTGCCGAATCGGGCGCCCTGTCGCGGGCGGTCGAAGGCTCCGCCGCAGGGCTGGTCTTCCCGCTGTTCATGGCCGGGGGGTGGTTCACCCGGGTCAATATTCCGGGAAAGCTGGCCGAGGCTGGCGCGAAGGTCGGTCCGGGGGGCTGGACGGTGCTGGAGCCCTTCGGTTGCGATCCGGCGGTCCACGATCTTTGCGTCCGGCTGGTGCAGGAGGCCGGCGGGGAAGAGGTGATCCTTGCCGCACACGGGTCGTTCAAGTCCTCGGCGCCATCCGACATCGCCTGTCACGTGGCTGACCGCATCGCACAGGAAACCGGCGCTCGGGTCCGCACCGGTTTCATCGACCAGGCGCCGCAGCTGTCCACGCTTGCCGGCTTCGGCGACATCTGCCTGCCCTTCTTTGCCGCCGAAGGCGGGCATGTTGCCGATGACATTCCCGCCGCGCTTGATGCCGCCGGGTTCCGAGGCCGTATCCTTCCGCCCGTGGGTGTCGATACGCGCGTTCCGGGCATCATTGCTGCGGCGCTGATGCGCGGCACCCCGGTCTGCGCCCGATCCTGCCGATGGGCGCGTCCGGCGGGCTGATCGCCTGCCTTCCGTTGCAACCCTGTAACCCGATGTGACCCGGCACCCCTTACGCCCGGATGTGCGCAGGCATATGACAGGCGCTAACATCCGAAGGGGCAGGTCATGCGGACAGACAGGCAGGCGGCGCGGGCGCGCTGGGCGGTGGCGGCGATGTTCCTGGCGAACGGCTTCGTCATGGGCGCCTGGGCACCACAGATTCCGCTGCTGATGCCGCGCCATAATGTGACTGAATCGGTTCTGGGCCTGCTGATTCTGGTCCTTGGCCTGGGGGCTGTAACAGCGATGCTGTTCGCCGGCAGGCTTATTGCGCGTTTCGGGGGGCGGCTGGTGCTGTCGGTCTTTTCGCTCGCGCTGATCCCGGTTCTGCCGATGGTGGTCTTTTCGCCAAATCTTTGGCTGCTGGCCGCCTTCATGGCGATCTTCGGCGCGATGGTCGGCTGCATGGATGTGGCGATGAACGCCCAGGCGGTCGAGATAGAACGCCGCGTGAACCGCGCGATCATGTCGTCCAGCCACGGATTCTGGAGCCTTGGCGGTTTCTTCGGCGGCTCGGCCGGGGCCTGGGTCATCGCGCATCGCGGGTCCGAAGAGCAGTCGTTGCTGACGGCCGCCGTGGTTGCGGTGATCGTATTCGGTGCGATGCCCTTCCTGCTGCCCTCTGATCGGGCTGCGCGGATTCCTGCGAACGCGCCGAAAGGTCCGCGGCTGTTTCCGAAGGATGTCCATGTCTGGCTGTTGGGCTTCCTTGCGCTGTTCGCCATGGTGCCGGAGGGCGCGGTGCTGGATTGGGCGGCAATCTATCTGCAGAAGGAGCTGGGTTCCGATGTCTTCGTCTCGGGACTGGGCTTTGCCTTCTTCGCAGGCGCGATGGCGGTGATGCGCTTTGCCGGCGACGGCGTACGCAACCGTTTCGGCGCGGTGCGGACCCTGCGGGTTTCCGGCCTGCTGGGCGCGGCCGGGATGATGGGCGGGGCCCTGGCGCCCTGGGACTGGCTGGCGATCGCCAGCTTCGCGGTGACGGGTTTGGGCATCGCCAACATGGTGCCGATCCTGTTTTCGGCCGCCGGCAATCATCCGCGACTGCCCTCGGCCAGCGCGATTTCCATCGTCACCATGGTCGGCTATTGCGGCATCCTGGTCGCGCCCTCGACGATCGGCTTCCTGGCCGAACATGCAGGCTTCAGACCGACCTATGCGGGCCTGTCGGTTCTGTTGGTGATCGTGGCCCTTCTGGCCGCGCGGGCGGCCGATGCCGACGGTGCGCGCCGCCTACCGCCCGCCGAAGCCAGGCCCGCCTGAAATTCAGCGCGGCGGCACGGGGCACAATGCGCTCCATCGAGGTGCCGCTGTGGTCCGATCCGCGCGGCCAGATCCGAATCGCGCGGGCGCTGCCGATCAGGGCCCACCCATGTAGTCGCGTTTGCCCAGTTCCACTCCGTTATGGCGCAGGATGTCGTAGGCGGTGGCGACGTGGAAAAAGAATTGCGGCAGGGCGTAGAAGGACAGGAAATCCTCGCCCTTCAGCACCATGTCATGGCCCCCGGCCTTGAAGTGAATCTCCCGCTCGGCGGCATGGGCGAAGTCCTCGGGCTGGAAGCCGCCCATGTAGCCCCGCGCAGCGGCGATGCGGTCCTTCAGTTCGGGGAAGGTAGTCTCGGTGTCGGGGAAGCACTTCGGCTCGGCTCCGGCAAGGCGGGCGGTGCCGCGGGCAGCGAAGTCGCACGCCAGCTGCACCTGTTTCACAAGCGGGAACATGTCGGGAAACAGGCGGGCCGACAGGATGACTTCGGGCTTGATCTTCCGCGCCTCGCAATGCGCCTCGGCCTTGGCGAGGATGGCGGACAGGGCGGCAAGGAAGCGGTCGAAGACAGCGACGGAACGGCGATGCATGGCGGGTCTCCTTTCGGATTCAGGGTCGGGCGGCGCGGGCAGACTGTCAAGCCACGGGCCGGGGCAGGGTACCGGAATTCGGAAGGAATCCCGGCCCCTTTGCCGCAACGCAGACCGGAACGCGCCATGGCGCGCCCAAAGTCATACGCCAAGGCACCAGCGCATGATGGCCTTCTGGGCGTGCAGGCGGTTCTCGGCCTCGTCGAAGATCACCGAATGCGGGCCGTCCATCACCGCGCTGGTTGCCTCGTCGTTGCGGTGCGCGGGCAGGCAGTGCATGAAAAGTGCGTCCGGCTTGGCGCGCGACATCAGCTGTTCGTTGACCTGATATGGTCGCAACTGGTTGTGGCGGCGCTCCTTGGCGGATTCGGGATCGTGCATGCTGACCCAGGTATCCGTCACCACCAGATCGGCACCCTCGACCGCGGTGAAGGGGTCGCGCTGGATGGTGACCCTGGATCCCTTGTCGCGGGCGAACTGGATGAACTTCTCTTCCGGGTCCAGTGTTTCCGGCCCGGTGAAGGTGAAGTCGAAGCCGAACTGTCCCGCGGCATGAAGGAAACTGGCGCACACGTTGTTGCCGTCGCCGCACCAGACGACCTTCTTTCCGGCGATGGGCCCGCGGTGTTCCTCGTAGGTCATCACGTCGGCCATGATCTGACAGGGATGGGTGCGGTTCGTAAGCCCGTTGATCACCGGAACGGTGGCATGTTCGGCCATCTCGAGGAGCGTCGCCTCCTCGAAGGTGCGGATCATGATGAGATCGACATAGCGGCTGAGAACCCGGGCCGTATCGGCGATGGTCTCGCCATGGCCAAGCTGCATTTCCTTGCCCGACAGCACCATGGTCTCGCCGCCCATCTGCCGCACACCCACGTCGAAAGAGACGCGGGTGCGGGTCGAAGGTTTCTCGAAGATCAGCGCAACCATGTGGCCTTTCAGCGGCTGATGGTCGTCGGGCGCCCCTTTCGGGCGTCCGTTCCTGGCGGCCTTCATCGCCCGCGCGTTGTCGATCATTGCCCGCAGATCGGCGGGGGAGGTCTTGTGGATGTCGAGGAAGTGGTTCATGTCATTTCGCTTGTTGGACCCGGGTGCCGGGGGGTTCACACCCCCGGACCCCCGTGAGTATTTGGGAAAAGAGCAAGTCAGGCGGCTTTCTCGAAATAGCCGGCCGCCTGGTCGAGGCGGATGAGCGCCTCGGCGATGTCTTCATCGGGGATGTTCAGCGCTGGCAGGATGCGCAGGACATTATCGGCCGCAGCTACCGTCAGGACGCCTGCATCGTAGCCCGCCTTCACCACGTCCGCAGGCGCAACCCTGCACTTGAGGCCAAGCATCAGGCCCTCGCCGCGGACGGCCTCGAACACGGACGGATGGCACGCGACCAGGCTTTCGAGACCCTGCCGGAACATGGCGCCCTTGCGGGCGACCTCGGAAAGGAAGGCAGGGTCGGAGACCAGCTCAACGACCTTTGCTCCCACAGCACAGGCCAGCGGATTGCCGCCATAGGTAGAGCCGTGCGTGCCTGCGGTCATTCCGCTGGCCGCGCGTTCGGTGGCCAGCACCGCGCCCAGCGGGAAGCCGCCACCGATGCCTTTGGCGACGAGCATGATGTCCGGGGTCATGCCGGCCCATTCATGTGCGAAAAGGCGCCCGGTGCGACCCATGCCGCACTGTACCTCGTCGAGGACAAGAAGCGTGCCGGTCGCGTCGCACAGGTCGCGCAGGCCCTTGAGGCACTGATCGGGCACGACACGGATGCCGCCCTCGCCCTGGATCGGTTCGATGATGACGGCGCAGGTCCGTTCGGTGATGGCGGCGCGGATGGCAGCGTGGTCGGCCTCGCCCGCAGGCCATTTGAGGTGGACGAAGCCGGGCATCAGCGGACCGTAGCCCTTGACCATCTTTTCCGATCCGGCCGCCGCGATCGCGCCGGTCGACCGGCCGTGGAAGGCACCTTCGAAGGCCACGATCTCCACCCGTTCCGGGTGGCCGTTCTCGTAATGGAACTTGCGTGCCATCTTGATGGCAAGCTCGGTCGTCTCGGTGCCGGAATTGGTGAAGAAGACGGTATCGGCGAAGGTGCGCTCCACCAGAAGATCGGCCAGCCGTTCCTGTTCCGGGATGCGGTAGACGTTCGAGACGTGCCAGAGCCTGGCGGCCTGGTCCGTCAGCGTCCTGACAAGGTCGGGATGGGCGTGGCCCAGGGCGTTCACCGCAATCCCGGCGCCGAGATCGAGATATCGGCGCCCGTCCTCGGCCTCGAGCCAGCTTCCCGCACCCCGGACAAAGGCCAGGGGAGCGCGGTTGTAGGTCGGCAGAACGGACGGGATCATGGCAGGGTCCTTTGCAATGCAAGGCCAATGGGTGCCCGAGGGCGGTGGCCTAGTCAACGTCTCTGGAGGTTTGACCGGAGGGCGCACATGCAGAAAGGCCATCCGGCGACGGCAGGATGGGTTCAGACGCAGCGGCGTCGGTGCGTGGCGAGAAGCGGGCGTGTTCCTGCGGTCATGGTTGCCCGATTAGCGCGCAGGCGCATCCGGGTAAACCGGAATCTGCCCGGTGCGTTCGCCCTGCTGCCGGATTCGCAGCAGAGATCGGGTGCCTCCCTTGCCGGAAGGTTTGGCATCGCGCTTGTGAACCGCTTGTGCGATCTTCTATGGAACCTTCAAGAAGGCCGCGGTGCGTGCCGAATGCCCGGGAAGACAAGGACAGAGCAGCAGTGCCGGTCTACCAGTTCGGATTCCTTGCCTTCGACCAGTTCAGTTTTGCCGACGACACAGGTCAGTCCGGGGTTGAACGGGTCGGGGCTGGCGCGGCCCGGGGCTTCTGCGTCCCGGGCGCTCGGTTCTGGCTGAACCCCGGAGGCCCGGCAACAACGACCGTCTGGGTGCGGCATGGTGAGCCCGCCATGACCCATGCCGCGGCCGACGATGGCCGGGTGCAGCCGGTGGTCGCTGCCGCAAGCCCGTTCGGCACGCCGGGCGCCCGCGTCGGTCTGGAATGCCGGATCATCGCGCGGTCGAACCGGGTGCCGCATCAGGACCATGTCTTCCACATGGTCAGCATCGACGATGTGAAGGTCGGCGTGATCGGCGAGATCCCGCCCGACCCGGACCTGCACTACACGATCGTCGCGGCCATCGACCCGCTGCCCGGCGATGCCCTGCGGCTTCTTGGATTGAACGGCCCGATCGCGCCAGATGATGCGCCCGTCGGCCCGGCTGGCTGGGCAAGCCTGTTCGGTCTCGCCCAGGGCGCGCTGATCGACACGCCGGACGGCCCGCGCAAGATCGAGGAGCTGCGGGTGGGCGATCTGGTCACGACGCTGGACAACGGCTCGCAGCCGCTGCGCTGGATCGGAAGCCGTGCCATCCCGAGGGAGGTCTTCCTGCACCGGCCCGAACTTCGGCCCGTGCTTTTCGAGGCCGCGGCCTGCGGCAACATCCGGCCGCTTCTGGTCTTGCCGGGCCACCGGATGCTGTTGCACGACTGGCGGGCCGAAGTCTTCTTCGGCGAGGAACAGGTCCTGATTGCAGCGAAGGCGCTGGTGAACGGCAATACGATCCGCCAGGTGGTGCCGCAGGCGCAGGCGCAGGCGACCTTCTGCCACCTGCTGTTCGACCGGCATGAGGTGATCCTGGCCGAGGGTGCGCTGTTCGAAAGCTTCCATCCGGGCAAGGCCGGCCTTTTGGCGCTGGATGCTGCCCAGCGGCAGGAGATCGCGGCGCTCTTTCCGCACATGCCCCTGGAACGCCGAAGGGCGGCCTTCCCGATCGTTGGGTCGGCAGAAGCACGAGTGCTTGCCCTTCCCGGATGAGCCTTGCGTGGCTGCCCTTGCAGCCACCGGCCTGGCGCGGATAGAATGGCCCGTCAACATGACAGGTGGAGAACGGGATGTCCTGGACCGACGAGCGCGTCGAAACGCTCAAGCGCATGTGGAGCGAGGGCCAGTCGGCCAGCCAGATCGCCAAGGAGCTGGGCGGGGTCACCCGTAACGCGGTGATCGGCAAGGTCCATCGGCTGGGTCTGTCAAACCGTGTCGGCGGCAAGGATGACGAGGACGAGGCACCCGCGCCGGCTGCTGCCCCGCCCCGCGCCGAACCTGCCGCCCGCCCCGAACCCGCACCCGCCGCGCCGCGGAGCGAGGCGCAGCGTCCTGCCGCACCGGCCGGTGCGGCGCCGGCGACGAACGTGACGCCCCTTCCGGTGCGCAAGGCGATCATCCCGGCCGGTCAGCCGCTGCCGCCGCAGCCCAGCCTAAACGAGATCAGCCCCGAGGCCCTGGCTTCGGTGCGCGAGGTGGAAAAGCGCGCCCGCAAGCTGACCCTGATGGAGCTGACCGAACGCACCTGCAAATGGCCGATCGGCGACCCGGCGACGGACGACTTCTGGTTCTGCGGCCTGCCGTCTCTGCCCGGCAAACCCTATTGCGAGGCCCATGTCGGCGTGGCCTTCCAGCCGATGAGCGCCCGTCGCGACCGCCGCCGCTGAGGCGGGACAGACGGTCCGGCAAGACAAGGGGGGCAGGGCCCCCCTTCTTTCTCAGCGCCCCATCCGGCCGAACCAGTCAAGGTCGGCCACCGTGATCCAGCCCGACAGGATGATGCCGCAGATCACCGCCCAGATGGGTGTGGCGATCAGGGTGGTCAGCCAGGCCTTGCGACCGACGATTTCCTGGGCCGGAGCGCCTGGGGGGGTGCCGGGCTCGACCTTTCTGCTTTCTGCCTGGCTTACCGTACGGATCGGCAGCACGACAAAGAAGGTCATGAACCAGGTGACTGCATACATCACGATGGCGGCGGTGATGTTCATGCCTGTTCAAGCTCCACGAGACAGCCGTTGAAATCCTTTGGGTGCAGGAACAGAACCGGCTTGCCATGCGCACCGATCTTCGGTTCGCCCGTTCCCAGGACACGCGCACCGGTCGCCTTCAGGTGGTCGCGTGCGGCAAGGATATCGTCAACCTCATAACAGATGTGGTGGATGCCGCCGGCCGGGTTCTTTTCCAGGAATCCGGCAATGGGGGAGTTTTCGCCCAAGGGGTGCAGAAGTTCGATCTTCGTGTTCGGCAGCTCGATGAAGACCACCGTCACGCCGTGGTCGGGCTCGGGTTGGGGCTCTCCGACCTTGGCGCCAAGGGCATGGCGATACTGCTCTGCCGCAGCCGTCAGGTCGGGCACGGCGATGGCGACATGGTTCAGGCGTCCGATCATGGGGCTTCATCCCTCGCAAGCTCTCTGACCCGGCTTATGCGGGGGCGGGGCGCCCCATGCAAGCGTCAGTCGGTCGCAGCGGCGTTTGCCGCGCGCTTGCCGGAGCGGGCGCAGTTTCGCCCCATGCTGAAGGAGAGCGATCATGCCCTTTCCCTGATGGCTGCCCGGCGACTGCCGATGTTGCGCAGGGCACTGCATAGCCCTGGCGCGGGCTTACCCGGTTTGCGGCGGAAGACAGCCGTCTGGCGTGCGAGATGCCAAGGCTGAGCTGCCAGCGCTTTGGCGCGCGGCTGCGCCGGGCAGAAACCCTTGCCCCCGCGCCTTTTTTTCCGGCCTGCCATCGGCGGAACCTGGTGATCGTGGATCGCTGGCCTGCCGGACGGCCGCGGTCAGGCGCTGATTGCGGCAGTGGCCGCCCGGGGCCTGCCGGTTCTGGCAATCGGCAACGATCCTGCGGGGGCGATGCGGCGCCGGGTGCCAGTGCACCGGCCCGCTTCGATAAACTGATCCCGTCGATTGCCGGCATTGTGCAACCGGATCGGGCAACATCTGGCCGGGGTCGGGCCCGAACCCCAAGGCGCGGAACCGGCCATCGTATGCAGTGATCCGATCGCGCATTGCGACGATCTGGCCCGGGCGGCAGCCCTGATCAGAGCCGGCGGGGCCGATCCTGCCCATGAAACGGGTTTTGCCCGCAGTCTTGCCCGGACGGCTGGCGACGAGGTGATGGAGTAGCCTGCGCCGATTGCAGCAACCAGGGTCGGGCGCCGGGCACATGCGGCGATGCTGCGACGCTGGGGGAACGGTTTCGTGCCCTGCACCGGGTGGTCTGATTGCGCAGCCGGCGGTGGCCATGTGCAGGCATTTGCAGCCCTCATCTCTCCAGCGCGGGGTCGCTTGCGGCACGCACCAGCCGCGTCAGATCGGAAAGCCGTTCGCGCTGCCGTCCCATGGCATCGAAATTCGTGGGGTCCAGCCAGACACGGAAGGCTTCTTGCAGGGCGGGCCATTCGCTGTCGATCACGCTGAACCAGGCCGTGTCGCGGTTCCGGCCCTTGACGATCAGGTGGTTGCGGAACACACCCTCGAAGCTGAAGCCCAGCCGCTGTGCCGCCCGGCGCGAGGCAAGATTCAGCGCGTTGCATTTCCATTCGTAGCGCCGATAGCCTGCGTGGAAAGCCCAGTCCATCATCAGGAACATGGCTTCTGTCGCCGCTGCACCACGCTGCATCCGGGGCGCGATGCAGATGTGCCCCACCTCGATCGAACCGGCCTCTGGCGTGATCCGCAGATAGCTGGCGATGCCGCCCGGCAGCCCGCTTGCCTGATCGACAAGAACAAGGAACTGCGGATCATCGCCCGCTTCGCGCTGCCTGGCCCAGCGATGATAAGCCGTGCCCGAGGTGAAAGGCCCGTAGGGCATGTAATCCCACAGGTCATCGTGGCCCTCGAAAGCATCATGCAGCGCCAGGGCATGGGCATCGGCCACAAGCGGTTCCAGTCGCACCAGCCGGCCTTCCAGCCTTTCGCGGTCTGGCCGGGGCGGTGGGGTCCAGTCCGGCACCGGTCTGCCAAGTTTCCGATCGTTCACTTCTGCCCCCCTGCCGATGTCATGCGAGGCTATGTCCGGGCACCCTTTGCCTGCAAGCTGTCGCGCAGCGCGGCAAGGGCCGCACGCGTGCAGGTGACCACATGCGCAAAGCGGTCGCCCCCAAGGTTCACTCCGCCATACCAGCGTGTGACGACAACGATGTGATCAGTCAGCCCCTCGCGTTCGAGCATCTTCAGAATCACCGCTCCGGCACCCGCCTCGCCATCGTCGCCCTTCAGGGGGCCACCATTCGAAAGCACGGCAGCCCAGCTGTGATGGGTGGCCTTGGCAAAGCGGCGGCGCTGGCGCAATTCGGCGAGAAAGCTCTCGATGCCGGCGCGGGTGGTCACCGGGCCGGCCGAGGCAGCATAGCGCGAGCCACGGTCGCGCAGCACATCTTCCAGAACGATCATGGCGCCAGCATCGCACGGACCGGGCGCCCTTGGCAGCGAAAAAAAAGACGGCGCCCGACCGGGAGGATGGTCAGGCGCCGCAGGAAAGCGCGGGGCCAAGGGGAAGAGGCCAGATCTCCGCGCGCGGGAAGGCTCAGGCGCTCAGGGCCTCGATCTCGGCCTTGTTCGGGCAGAAACCCGGCATCGACCTGGCGTTTCCTGACTTCATCAGCCAGGTCTCGCAAAGTTCGCCACGGGTGCAGGCGGCGCAGCGCGCGACCAGCCTTTCAAGCTCGGATCGCTGCAACCAGCCCTCGACCACAGCCCGCGGCAGGTTCACCCCGCTGATACGCGCCATGCCGCGTGTCAGCCACCATGCCTTCGGGGAATCCGCATATCCGATCATCGCCAGGCCCTCCTGACCCATTGCAATCAGAATGCAGAAGCCTCCGATCAACTGCCTTGACGCAGATCAATAGCCGCGCAGGCGCCGTACCGTCGCGGCAACGACAGCCTTGCGCTGTGCGTTCGGCGGGTGACTGCCCAGGAAGCGGTCGCCCGGGTCGGGAAGGCGATCGAAGAAGCCCGCGCCGAGCATCGGGTCGAAGCCGGCAAGCAATGCGATCTCGGCGCCCAGGGCATCGGCCTCCAATTCGAACTCTCGGCTGTAGCTGCGGGCGGCGACTTCTGCCCCCAGGTTCTGTGCGGCGCGCACCTCATCTGGCGACAGGCCGCTGGCCTGGGCCAGCACGCCGGCCACCAGGGCCCCGGTCAGGGCCTGATCCTGCCGCCGGGGGATGTGGCCCGCGATATGATGCGCGGCCTCGTGCCCAAGGACGAAGGCCAGCTCGTCGGCATTGCGGGCATCGGCGATCAGCGCCAGCGTGAAACCCACCACCGGCCGCCCCTGGCGGTCAAGCGTCTGGAAGGCATTCGGCGGCTGGCGCGGTCGGTCGTCCACCACGATCCGGAAGTCGCAATTCGGAACGATGCCCCGCGTGCGACAGACCTGTTCCGCCACCGGCTCTACCGCGGCGACGACGCGCAGGAAGGTTTCGGCAGCTGCGCGTGGCGGCTGTGCCGGGGAGGCCGCCACCGTCTGCACCGGTGGTGGCGTGGGCGCAGTCGCGACGCACCCGCCAAGCGACAGGATCAGGGCGGCAAGAAGGGGCAGGCGCATCGGAGGTCCTCGCTGGGTGGTTCCGCGAAGGGTAGCAAAACGCAGGGCAGGGGAAAGCCTGCCCTGGGGCCGGATCACGCATGTGTCAGGCCGCAAATCCCGTTGCCGGGGGCGATGGCTGCGGATAGGCTGAGCGTATGTTCACCATCGAGCACGAATTCGACTCGACCGTCATCACCCTTGTCGATGAGGGTGAGGATCTGCCCCTGACCGAGGACGTCACCATTACCGCCTTCGAGGATTGCGTGACGATCGATCAGCTCGATCCCCGCACCGACGAGGTGATGCGCATCACCCTGTCGATGGGGCAGGTGCGTGACCTCGCTGCCGCGCTGAACCTGCCGGAAGGCAGCTACCGGCTAGAGCGTTCGCCCGGCTGATCCAGCCGGAACAGCTTGTCGCGCGACTTCGCTCCCCGGATCAGTGTGAGCCGCGTCCTGGCGACGCCAAGCGCGTCAGCAAGTGCGGCACGGGCTGCCTCGGTTGCCCGGCCATCCTCGGGCGGGGCGGTGACGCTGATGCGGATGACGCCTTCGGCCAGTTCCAGCGCCGCACGACGGGCACCCGGCGTGACACGGACGGCAAAGGTCGCCCCCGGTTGGGCGAGGTGCGAAAGATCGGTCATGTCCCCCTCGGCTTGGCGCGCAGCGTGGGTTCCGCCTGTGTCGGATCCTCGGGCCAGGGGTGGCGCGGGTAGGCGCCGCGCATGTCCTTTCTGACATCGGCATAGGATGTTGCCCAGAAGCGTGGCAGGTCGGTCGTCACTTGCACCGGGCGCTGCGCCGGGGACAGAAGCGTGATGCGAAGCGGCATCCGGTCCTGCCCGACCGCGGGGTGAACCGTCACCCCGAACATTTCCTGCAACCGGACCTCGATCGACGGCACCTCCCCTTCATAGTCGATCGGGATCTTCCGCCCCAGAGGTGTCTCGAAATGACCGGGAACCAGCCGGTCCATCTCGGCCAGCCGGTCCCAGCCAAGATGGGCCTGAAGCGCGGGCAGAAGGTCGAACCCCCGGAGATCGGCCTCGGTCCTGATGCCGGTCAGATGCGGAAGAAGCCAATCCTCGGCGCTGGCCAGTAGGTCGGCATCCTCCACCCCTGGCCAGTCGGCACCGCGGGCAAGCCTGGCGCGTGCCCGAAGCCGCCGTGCGGCCGGTGTCCAGGGCAGACCCAGAAGCCGCACCCCATCGAGCGCCGCTCTTGCCACGGCTTCGGGGGGCGCATCCCAGGGCCGGTCGTCCAGCACCAGCGCGCCCAGTCGTTCCTGACGCCGCGCCAGAACCCGGCCTTCGCGGCGCGACCATTCGCAGACCTCGACCCATCGGATGCGGTCGCCATGAAGTCTGCGGACCTCGGCCTCGGAAATTGCCACGGCCTGGCGGATCGTTGCCTCGCGCGCGTCGCCGTCAAGATCGGTTGCCACGATCAGCCGCGCGCCCGACAGGGGCAAGCCGGGCGCCATCGCCGCCCCCTTGCCGCCCGACAGCACCCAGCGCGGAGCCTCGCCCTTGCGGCGCAGGCCTATGCGGTCGGGGTAGGCCAGCGCAGCCATCTCGGCCAGGCTGTAGCCTGCGGCATCGCCACCCCTCTCCGTCCCTCCCCCACGCGGGGGGAGAGAGGCACCCGGATCCGCTGTCCCGCCCCGTTCCATTGCGCGCCTCCCCTCCCCCTCGTGAGGAAGGGATGGGCGAGGGGGCGCGCCCTCTATCGCGCGTGCCGCTGCCGCCAGGCGCCTTGCCTCGGCCCGGATGCGCACGATCACGCCCCGGTCGGCTTCGGGCCCCGGTCGCGCCACCGCCTGCATGCGCAAGGTCAGATCGGGCGGCGCCCCGCGCAAGGGGTCGCGTTCGGCCAGCAGGGCGGCCAGCGTAGCCGCCTTCGGCCCTGCCACTGCCAGCATGTGCGCCAACCGCGGATGCAGGGGCAGGCCGGCCAGCGTCCGACCGTGCGCGGTAATGTGCCCCCGTTCGTCCAGCGCCCCCAGCCCCATCAGCAGGCTGCGCGCCTCGGCCAGAGGCCCCGCGGGCGGCGGGGTGAGGAAGGGCAGGTCGGCCCCGCCCCAGAGCGCCAGTTCCAACGCCAGCCCGGCAAGGTCGGCCACCTCGATCTCGGCCGGGGGGAAGGGGGCCAGCCCGCCCTCTTCGCCCTTCGTCCACAGTCGGTAGCATACCCCCGGCCCGACCCGCCCGGCACGGCCCCGGCGCTGTTCTGCCTCGGCCCTGGTCACCCGCTCGGTCACCAGTCGCGACATGCCGGAATTCGGGTCGAACCGCGCCCGGCGCGCGCGCCCCGAGTCCACCACCACCCGGATGTCGGGCAGTGTGAGCGAGGTTTCGGCGATCGAGGTGGCCAACACCACCTTGCGCCCCTCGACCGGCGCCAGGGCAGCCCGCTGCGCGGTGAAGTCCATGGCCCCGAAAAGGGGGCGCACTGCCACGCCGGGAAGGCCCGCAAGCATCGCTTCGACCCGCCGGATCTCTGCCTCGCCGGGAAGGAAGACCAGCATCCCGCCTTCCGTTTCAGCCAGCGCCGCCTTCACGGCGCCCGCGACGACCGCCTCCAGCCGCATCGAGGGGTCGGGCGGTCGGGGCAGCCAGCGCGTATCCACCGGAAAGGCGCGCCCCTCGGATGTCACCACCGGGGCCCCGCCCATCAGGGCTGCCACCGGCGCGGCGTCCAGCGTCGCCGACATGACCAGAAGCTTCAGATCCTCGCGCAATGCGCCCCGCACTTCGAGGCACAGCGCCAGGCCGAGATCGGCATTCAGGCTGCGTTCGTGAAACTCGTCGAAGATGACGAGGCCCGTGCCTGCAAGTTCCGGATCCGATTGGATCATCCGGGTCAGGATGCCTTCGGTCACCACCTCGATCCGGGTGGCGGACGAAATCTTCGCTTCGCCCCGGATACGGTAGCCAACCGTCTGGCCGACCCGTTCGCCAAGGGTTTCCGCCATCCGCTCCGCCGCTGCCCGGGCGGCCAGGCGACGGGGTTCCAGCATGATCATCCGGCCCGTGACCAGCCCCCGCGCCAGCAGATCAAGCGGCACGACCGTGGTCTTTCCCGCGCCGGGCGGGGCCTGGAGGACGGCCATGCCCCGGGCGGCAAGGGCGTTGGCCAGGTCTGGCAGGATCGATGTCACGGGCAGGTCCGACATGCCCCGCTTATGGCGCGCGGGTGGCGTCTCCGGAAGGGCATTTGTGCGGGAGAGGGGATGGGGTTGGAATCCTGTCCTGTGACCTCGTCGGGAAGGCGTGGCACGACTTCCCAGCAGCCGGGTGCTCCCGGGCCCGTGACGCGCCAACCTCGCGCAACGCTGCGGCAGTCGCCAGGCCGCCGGGGGGCGGGTGGTTTGCCGGGGCTGGGGCGGTCCGGCGATTGGCCGGGCTGGCGGCAGGCGCAGCAGACCCCTGCACGGGCGCCGTCGTGCGGGGTTGAGATGAGACGCTGAATGGTCTATCCCGGGACACGGGGTGCGAAGAACATTCTTCACCCGGACAATGGAGACTGGATGTCAGAGCTTGTGTGACACGGCTCTCTGAGTTTCAGAGAGCCGCGTGAGGCCAAGGCCGCCGGGTGCCTTTGCGCCTGGCCTGGTTTGCATTGTCACACGAGACTTCCATGAACATCTCAAGAAACGAACAACGTGCGCTGCACGTTCTGGCGCTGGGCGGCCGTATCCTGCACGAGCGGGAGAATGGCCCCAAGATCACCTCTGTCATGTGCATCACGCGCGAAGGCATGATCCTGTCCGACCTGGACATGACTGTCTTCAACAAGCTTCGACGTAAGCGGCTGATCGAATCGCGGTCCGGCGGGCCCTATCTCATCTCGAAACGCGGTCGCCTTTCCGTAAGGGCGCAGCTCGACAATCAGGGAGCATGACATGTTGATCCGCAATGAAATCGACAGTGATGCCCCGGCGATCCGTGCGGTCGTGACCGAGGCCATGAAGCTATTGCCACAATCCACCGGAACAGAGGCTGCGATCGTGGACAGGCTCAGGGCAGACAATGCCCTGAGCCTGTCGCTCGTCGCCGAGGACCGGGGCCAGGTCGTGGGTTATCTGGCCGCCTCGGATGCGCGGATCGGTGCGGTGTCGGGCTGGGGCCTGATCGGTCCTGTTACCGTCCTGCCCATGCGGCGCGGCCAGGGGATCGGAAGCGCCCTCATGGCCGAAGCGATCCTCCTGTTGCGGAGACGCTGCAGGGGGGCGGCCCTTGTCGGCGATCCCGACTACAATGCCCGGTTCAGGTTCAGGGCTTTTCCAGGCTTGCGGCTGGGCGTTGTCCCGCCACGGTTCGTGCAGGCCCTGCCGTTCGATGACAGTTACCCCCAAGGCGATCTGATCCATCATCCCGCGTTCGGCCTGCAGTGATCGGAGTGACCGAGGCCCCCTTGTCACGGCCGCCAGGACCGGCGGGACAACCGTCTCGCCTGCTGCTGGTCGTCAAGGGCCATGACCTGAGGTTCGGCGTTGTCACTCAAGCCCTGCACTGAAGGGGAGGGGGCCACCGGGTTGAACCCGCACTCGGGTGCCCCCCGGTGGCGTGCCCGGCGTGGTGCGCTGTAGCGCACCCTGCGCCGTTCAAAGCTCCGGGTAGATCGGGAAGCGCTGGCAGAGGGCCTCGACTTCGGCTTTCACCTTGGCCTCCACCGCCGAGTTGCCGTCTTCGCCGTTGGCTGCCAGACCATCCACAACCTCGATGATCCAGCGGGCGATCTGGCGGAATTCGGGCTCACCGAAGCCGCGCGTGGTGCCTGCCGGGGTGCCGAGGCGGACGCCGGAGGTGATCGTCGGCTTTTCGGTGTCGAAGGGGATACCGTTCTTGTTGCAGGTGATGTGCGCGCGACCCAGCGCCTTTTCGGTCGCGTTGCCCTTCACGCCCTTGGGCCGCAGGTCCACCAGCATAAGGTGGGTATCGGTGCCGCCGGTCACGATGTCGAGCCCGCCCTTCATCAGCTCGTCTGCCAGCGCCTTCGCATTGGCGATCACCTGGCGCTGGTAGTCCTTGAACTCGGGCCGCAGCGCTTCGCCGAAGGCCACGGCCTTGGCGGCGATGACATGCATCAGCGGCCCGCCCTGGATGCCGGGGAAGATCGCCGAGTTGACCTTCTTGGCGATCTCCTCGTCATTGGTCAGGATCATGCCGCCACGGGGCCCGCGCAGCGTCTTGTGCGTGGTGGTGGTGGCGACATGGGCATGCGGGAAGGGGCTGGGGTAGAGCCCCGCAGCGACGAGGCCCGCGAAATGGGCCATGTCCACCAGAAGGTAGGCGCCCACGCTGTCGGCGATTTCGCGCATCCGCTTGAAGTCGATGATCCGGGGAATGGCGCTGCCGCCGGCAATGATCAGCTTCGGCTTGTGCTCGGTCGCCAGTTCCTGCACCTGGTCGTAGTTCAGTTCGAGATCCTGCTTGCGCACACCATACTGGACGGCGTGGAACCATTTGCCCGACTGGTTCGGCGCAGCGCCATGGGTCAGGTGGCCGCCCGCATCGAGCGACATGCCGAGGATGGTGTCACCGGGCTTGATCAGCGCCTGGAAGACGCCCTGATTGGCCTGGCTGCCCGAATTCGGCTGAACATTGGCGAAGCTGCACCCGAACAGCTTGCAGGCGCGCTCGATCGCCAGGTTCTCGGCGATGTCCACATACTGGCAGCCGCCGTAATAACGCTTGCCCGGGTAGCCTTCGGCATACTTGTTGGTCATCACCGAGCCCTGCGCCTCCATCACCGCGCGGGACACGATGTTTTCCGAGGCGATCAGTTCGATCTCGTGCCGCTGGCGGCCCAGTTCCTGGGTGATGGCCCCGAACAGCTCCGGGTCGCGGGAGGACAGGGGTTCGGTGAAGAAGCCGGTATCGCGGTGGGGTGCATTCATCGTCAGGTCCTCCGGGCGTGGATGTGCGCGCTATCTAGAGCATGGCGGCACATCGGGAAAGGCAAGAATCCGACATGATCCGGATCGGGGGCGAAATATTCTTGCCGCACGGAACAGGAAGGGCCATCGCCTCCGCTGGCGCAGGCTTGAGTTTCCCGGCACGCGGGGTCAAGGTTCGAAACAGCCGGGCGGGAAGGGGGGCGAGGGTGCGCATCAGGTTCACGGCATCGAGGGCCCCTGCCGCCGTGGCGGCGCTGGCGGCGCTGACCGCGCGCTATGGCCAGGCCGAGCCCCGGACGGCCGAGGTGATCGTGGCGCTGGGCGGTGACGGCTTCATGCTGGAAACGCTGCACGCGGCGCATGGGCGCCGGCTGCCGGTCTATGGCATGAACTGTGGCACGATCGGCTTTCTGATGAACGCCTATGCCGAAGACGGCCTGATCGAGCGCCTGCGCGCGGCCGAAGAGACGGTGATCCATCCTCTGGCGATGCGGGCAGTGAATGCAAAGGGCAGGGTGACCGAGGCGCTTGCGATCAACGAGGTCTCGCTTCTGCGCCAGGGGCCGCAGGCGGCAAAGCTGCGCATCTCGGTCGACGGGCGGGTGCGACTGGAAGAACTGGTCTGCGACGGGGCGTTGGTGGCAACGCCCGCGGGATCCACCGCCTACAATTATTCGGCGCACGGGCCGATCCTGCCCATCGGATCGGACGTGCTGGCGCTGACGGCGATGTCGGCCTTCCGGCCCCGACGCTGGCGGGGGGCGCTCTTGCCGTCATCCGCCGTGGTGCGGTTCGAGGTGCTTGAGGCCGAAAAGCGGCCGGTGATGGCGGATGCCGACAGCCGGTCCTCGGTGCGCAATGTCGCAAGCGTCGAGGTCAGGACCGAGCCTTCGGTCACGCACAGGCTGCTGTTCGATCCGGGCCACGGACTGGAGGAACGCCTGATCGGCGAGCAGTTCACCTGACGCCGTAGCACGCGCGTTGCTTGTGTGACCGGATCTTGGCTGCCCGTGTGCCAAAGACGTGCCAGGCAGTCGTCAGGAGGCGCGCGCCTTCCAGCCCTCGATCTTCCGGTATAGCGTGGAGGGCGAGACATCCAGCACGCGCGCGGCCCGCGGGATCGAATTGCCGTGGCGGGCAAGTGTTGCCTCGATCAGCAGCCGCTCTGCCTCGGCCAGGGTCAAGCCGACCAGGCTGTCGGTCGTGGGCAGGTCGGGGTCCGGCTGCGGACCGGATGTCGCGCGGGCAGGAAGGTCGTCGGCCAGTCCGGGAGGCAGCATCTCGGGCGTCACCCAGCCCCCCCTGTTCAGCACGACGACGTTGCGGATCACGTTCAGCAGTTGCCGCACGTTCCCCGGCCAAGGCAGTTGCAGCAGCAACGCGCGGGTCTCCGGGGTCAGGCCATGAAACCGTCGCCCTTCTTCCTCGGCAAAGCGCTGGAGCGCGGCCTCGGCGATTTCGATCACGTCATGGCCGCGCTCGCGCAGAGGCGGCATGTGGATCGGCACGACGAACAGGCGGTAGTATAGATCCTCGCGGAACTGGCCGCGGCGGACGGCATCCAGCGGGTCGCGGTTGGTGGCACAGACGATGCGGACGTTCACCTTGCGGGGCCGGGTGGCCCCCACGGGCTGGACGGTAGAGGTCTGCAGGAAACGCAGGAGCTTGGTCTGCAGCGCGGGCGCCATTTCGCAGATCTCGTCGAGGAACAGCGTTCCCCCGTCGGCCGCCGCCGCCGCGCCCGGCTTGTCAGAGATTGCGCCGGTGAAGCTGCCCTTCATGTGACCGAATACTTCGCTTTCCAGCAGGTCCTGCGGGATGGCGCCGCAGTTGAGTGCGATGAAGGGGCCCGAGGCGCGGGCCGAATTGGCATGGACGGCCAGAGCGCAAAGTTCTTTCCCGGTGCCACTTTCGCCGGTGATGAAAACGGTGGCCATGGAGCGCGCGACCGAGGCGATGGTGGCATGGATGCGTTTCATCGCCTCGGAAGAGCCGATGAAGCCGGAGGTATCGGGCAAGGTTGCGCTCTCGACCGAGGGCACGATGCCTGACTCCTCGGCCCGGCGCTCTCCGCGTTCTTTGAGCAGGTTCTGCACCGCGCCGAGCAGGCGGTTTTCATCGAATGGTTTCACAAGGAAGTCATGCGCACCCGCCCGCATCGCCTCGACCGCGCGGTTGACCGATCCGTTGGCGGTAATGGCAATGATTGCAGTTTCGGGTTGCATGGCAAGGAATTCCTGCATCAGCTGCAAACCGTCACGGTCCGGCAGCACCAGGTCCAGCAGCACCACCGCGGGACGCAGGGCCTGGAACTGGGCAAGCCCTTCTGCAGCCGATCCCGCGACCGAGACGCGGAACCCCGCCCCGGAAAGGATCGAGCGATAGACCATCTGAAGCGAGCTGGTATCCTCGATCAGCAGCAGCGGCGGGCGAGAAGTTGTCGGGGTCTTCATTCCTGTGCCTCGGCGGCGGTGGTATCGACCACGGCGATCAGGGCGGCGAGGTCGGCCTGAAGCAGGGGCAGAAGGTCGGCAAGCGTCGCCGGGTCACGGGCATGCGCTGCCACGTTCAGTGCCTGCGCCTGTTCGTGCAGGGTCAAAGCGCCCGCCGAACCGGCCAGCGAGATCAGCACATGGCTGGCCTCGCGCAGGTTGTCCCAGTCAGGGCCAGCAGCAGCCCGCGCGATGCCCTCGGCGCAGCCTGCAAGATCAAGCCGAAGCTGTGCCAGCAGCGCCGGGGCCTCTTCCGGGCCGACCAGGCGCAGAAGGTGCCGCAGCCGGGCTGCGTCAAAGCCGCCGGGCAGGGCCGGAACCTCAGGGCGGGGGTGCAGGGGGCTTTGCATAATGCAAAGATTGCCCGAGCACGGCAGGTCTGTCCAGTCTCAGTCCTTGGCCAGGCCGATCGAGCGCAGCGCCAGCGTGATCTCGTCCAGGATCGCGGGGTCGTCGATGGTGGCGGGCATCTTCCAGGGCTGGCCGTCGGCGATCTTGACCATGGTGCCGCGCAGGATCTTGCCCGAGCGGGTCTTGGGCAGGCGGTCCACCACCACGGCGCGCTTGAAATCGGCGACGGGGCCGATCTGGTCGCGGATCAGTTGCACGCATTCCTTCACCACCTCGTCATGCGGGCGGTTCGAACCCTTGTTGAGGCAGAGGAAGCCCAGCGGCGACTGACCCTTCAGTTCGTCGGCCACGCCGATCACGGCGCATTCGGCCACGTCCTTGTGCGATGCAAGCACCTCCTCCATCGCGCCGGTGGACAGTCGGTGGCCGGCGACGTTGATGACATCGTCGGTGCGGGCCATGATGTAGAGATAGCCGTCCTCATCGACATAGCCCGCGTCGCCGGTCTCGTAGTAGCCGGGGAAGTGGTCGAGGTAGCTCTTGCGGAAGCGGTCCTCGGCATTCCACAGCGTCGGAAGGGTGCCGGGCGGTAGTGGCAACTTGATTGCGATGGCGCCGAGCGTGCCGGGGGAAACCGGGTGGCCGCCCTCGTCCAGCACCTGCACGTCGAATCCGGGCATGGGCACGGAAGGGCTGCCGATCTTGACCGGCAGATGTTCGATGCCAAGCGGGTTGGCGGCGATGGCATAGCCGGTCTCTGTCTGCCACCAGTGGTCGATCACCGGCACCTTCAGGTGGGTCTGCGCCCAGTGGATCGTGTCGGGGTCGGCGCGTTCGCCCGCCAGATAGAGCGCCTGGAGCGTCGGCAGCGGGGGGACCAGCTTGCCGTCCGGGTCGTCGCGCTTGATGGCGCGAAGGGCGGTGGGCGCGGCGAAGAAGCTGCGCACCTTGTGTTCGTTGATGACGCGCCAGAAGGCGGCGGCGTCTGGGGTGCCGACGGGCTTGCCTTCGTAGACGACGGTGGTGCAGCCGGCGATCAGGGGGCCGTAGCAGATGTAGCTGTGGCCGACGACCCAGCCCACGTCCGAGGCGGCCCAGAACACGTCGCCCGCGCCGACGTTGTAGATCGCGCGCATGGTCCAGTTCAGCGCCACGAGATGCCCGGCGGTGGGCCGCACCACGCCCTTCGGCGCCCCCGTGGTGCCCGAGGTGTAGAGGATATAGGCCGGATGGTTGCCCGCGACGGGCACGCAGTCGGCGGGCGTCACCCCGTGCTGGAAGGCGTGCCAGTCTAGATCGCGGCCGGGGGTGAGGGCGGCCACCTCCTGCTCGCGCTGGAAGATCACGCAGAAGTCGGGCTTGTGGGCGGCTTGGTCGATGGCCGCGTCGAGGAGCGGCTTGTAGTGGACCACTCGAGAGGGCTCGATCCCGCAGGAGGCGGCGATGATCGCCTTGGGCGTGCAGTCGTCGATGCGGACGGCAAGTTCATGTGCCGCGAAGCCGCCGAAGACCACCGAATGGATCGCGCCGATCCGCCCGCAGGCAAGCATCGCCTCCAGCGCCTCGGGGACCATGGGCATGTAGATGATGACCCGGTCGCCCTTTTCGATGCCGCGGGCCTTCAGCGCGCCCGCAAGACGGGCGACGCGGTCCTGCAATTCGGCATAGGTGATGACGTGTTTCGTTCCGGTGACGGGGCTGTCGTGAATGATCGCGGGCTGCTTGCCACGGCCGGCGGCAACGTGGCGATCGACGGCATTCCAGCAGGTGTTTACCTCGGCGTCGGTGAACCATTCGAAAAGGGGGGCGCGGCTGTCATCCAGCGCCTTTGCGGGCTTCTTCACCCAGTCGATGCCCCCCGCTGCCGAGAGCCAGAACCCCTCCGGGTCGTTCCGCCACTGGTCATAAACCTGCGCATAGCCCATCGCGATCTCCCCCCTGCCGATGTCTCCTCGTGATGGTGGTATGCCATGGGATGCCCGGGGCGCAACGGTGTTACCGTTAGCGGAGTGCGACAGATTTGCAGAATTTGCGGCGTAACGGGACAAATATTTGCAAACCAATGGCCGCCTGCAAATCGCCTGATCCGTTGCACGAAAGATTTGCAAAGGCGGTGCGGAGTTTTCGAAAGCTCCGCACCGGAGCCCTTGAAGGCTTCGGGCCGACTTCTTTGAAGAAATCTGCGAACGGTCAGCCGTAATGCGCGACCGGTGTGCCGGCGATCGCCGACATGTTCAGAAGGCCCCGCGCGGTGATCGCCGGGGTCACCACATGCGCCTTGTTGCCCATGCCCATCAGGATCGGCCCGACCTCCAGCCCGCCTGCCTTGACCTTCAGGATGTTGCGCACGCCCGAGGCCACTTCCGACGAGGCGAAGACCAGCACGTTTGCCGCTCCGTCATAGCGCGAATTGGGCAGAAGCCGGTCGCGGATCGACTGGTCCAGCGCGGCGTCGATATTCATTTCGCCCTCATATGCGAAATCGGGCTCGCGGACGTCCAGCAGTTCCAGCGCCTCGCGCATCCGGCGGGCAGAGGCATTGTCCATGTTGCCGAACTGCGACTGGGTGCAGAGCGCGATCTTCGGGGTGATGCCGAACCGGCGGACATGGCGAGCCGCGCCGATCACGGTTTCCATGATCTGCTGCGGGGTGGGTTCCGAATGCACATGGGTGTCGGCGATGAAAAGTGGACCGTCTTCCAGGATCATCATCGACAGGGCGCCTACCGGGTGCAGGCCGCCGCGCGCGAGGATCTGGCGCACATAGCCGAGGTGCCAGTTGTACTGGCCGAAGGTGCCGCAAATCATGCTGTCGGCTTCCTCGCGGTGCACCATGATCGCGGCGATTGCAGTGGTGTTGGTGCGCATCACCGCGCGGGCGATGTCGGGTGTGACGCCGCGGCGGGCCATCAATTCGTGATAGGTGCCCCAGTAATCGCGGTAGCGGTGGTCGTTTTCCGGGTTGACCAGGTGGAAGTCGCGCCCCGGCCGGATCGGCAGGCCGAAACGTTCGCAGCGCGCCTCTACCACCTCGGGCCGTCCGATCAGGATTGGCACCTCGGTCGTCTCTTCCAGGATCGCATTGGCCGCGCGCAGCACGCGCTCGTCCTCGCCTTCGGCAAAGACTATGCGGCGGGCGGCAGTGCGGGCGGCCTCGAACACCGGCCGCATCAGAAGGGCCGACTTGAACACCGAACCATCAAGCTTGCGCTTGTAGGCGTCGAGATCCTCGATGGGCCGTGTTGCGACGCCGGTTTCCATCGCCGCACGGGCCACGGCACTTGCCACGGTGCCGATCAACCGGGGATCGAAGGGCTTCGGGATCAGATAGTCGGGGCCGAAGGCCATGGTCTCGCCCCGGTAGGCGGCGGCGGCCTCGGCCGAGGTGGTGGCGCGGGCCAGCGCGGCGATGCCCTCGATGCAGGCCAGTTCCATCGCGTCGTTGATCGTGGTCGCGCCCACGTCCAGCGCGCCGCGGAAGATGAAGGGGAAGCAGAGGACGTTGTTGACCTGGTTCGGGAAGTCCGACCGCCCGGTGGCGATGATCGCGCCGGGGGCGACCTTGCGAGCCTCGTCTGGCAGGATTTCCGGGGTGGGGTTGGCAAGCGCGAAGATGATCGGGTTCGGCGCCATCTTCGCCACCATCTCGGGCGTCAGCACGCCGGGGCCGGACAGACCGAGGAACAGGTCGGCGCCCGCGATCACATCGGAAAGGGTTGCCGGACGGTCGCCCTGGGCGAAGGCCTCTTTCTGCGGGGTCATCTGCGCCTCGCGGCCGCGATAGACCAGACCCTCCAGATCGCAAAGCCAGATGTTCTCGCGACGGACCCCCAGTTTTACCAGCATTTCCAGGCAGGCAATGCCCGCCGCGCCGCCGCCGGTGGAGACCACCTTGATGTCCTGGAACCGCTTGCCCGCGACGATCATCGCATTCGTTGCGGCAGCGCCAACCACGATCGCCGTGCCATGCTGGTCGTCGTGGAAAACCGGAATTTTCATCCTCTCGCGACACAGCTTTTCCACGATGAAGCAGTCGGGCGCCTTGATGTCCTCTAGGTTCACCGCACCGAAGGTGGGTTCCAGCGCGCAGACGATTTCGGCCAGCTTCACCGGGTCGGGTTCGTTCACCTCGATGTCGAAGCAGTCGATGTTGGCGAACTTCTTGAACAGGACCGCCTTGCCCTCCATCACCGGCTTGGACGCGAGCGCCCCGATGTTGCCGAGGCCAAGGACCGCAGTGCCGTTCGAAATCACGGCGACGAGGTTGCCCTTGGAGGTGTAACGGCTGGCCGTCGCCGGATCGGCCTTGATCTCGAGGCAGGCCTCGGCCACGCCCGGGGAATAGGCGCGGGCCAGGTCGCGGCCGTTGGCAAGGGGCTTGGTCGCACGGATTTCCAGTTTTCCGGGCTTGGGAAATTCATGGTAGTCCAGTGCCGCCTGTCGCGCGCCGTCGTGCCGTGCCTCGTCCATCCGTTCCTCCCGCGAAGATGGTTCAGCGTTAAACCATCTTTATGCTTTCGCCAATGCGGCATCGGTTGAAGCCCATTCGCGCCCGGCTTGCAAATCACAGCCGCGCCAGACACGATGCCGCCATAGCACGGGGATGACCATGACGGAAATACGCGCCGAAGTCAGGCTGCCAACGCATGAACTGCGGGAGGATCTGCCCTTCTACACAAAGACCCTGGGCATGCGGCTGGACATGATCTTTCCCGCCGACAACCCCGAGGTGGCGGTTCTGTCGGGCCATGGCCTGCGCATCCGCATCCAGAAGGGCGCGCCCGAGGCGCCAGGCACGATCCGCATCCTGACCGACGATCCGACCTTTGCCGGGGGCGCGAAGGAACTGGTCGCGCCAAACGGCACGCGGGTGGAGATCGACGAGCTGAACCCCCCGGTCGTCACGCCGGCAACGGAACATGCCTTCGTGGTGCGCCGCCTGGCCGATCAGGCGCCCTGGGTGATCGGGCGGGCCGGGATGGAATATCGCGACCTGATTCCCTCGCGCCTCGGCGGGGCGATGATCGCCAGCCACATCCGCGTCCCGGACGGCCCGGTGCCCGACATGGTGCATTTCCACAAGGTCGGCTTCCAGCTGATCTTCTGCGTCGCGGGCTGGGTGGATGTTCTGTATGAAGATCAGGGGGATGTTCGCCGTATCCATGCCGGCGACTGCTTCATCCAGCCGCCGGGCATCCGCCACAAGGTGCTGCATTCCGAGGGGGTGCAGGTGGTGGAGATCGGCGTCCCGGCCGAACACATCACCGAGATTGACCACGAGATGACCCTGCCCACCCCGCATTACCGGCCCGAGCGGGAATGGGAGGGGCAGCGTTTCGTTCACAACATCGGGGCAGAGGGCATCTTCCGCCCCTTCCGGATCCCGGGCTTCGAGGCGCGTGACACGACGATCCACGCGGCGACGAAGGGCGTGGCCTCGGTCATGGTGGCGCGGCCTGCAGGAGAGCCTGCGCCGTGGACGGTGCATGACGGTGACATCCTGTTCAGCTTCGTCATGAAGGGGGCCATGACCCTGGAGGGCGAAGGGAAAGACCCCTACCGGCTGGAGCCGGGCGATGCCTTCGTGATCCCGCCGGGCATGGCCACGCGCTATGCCGACCCGACACCGGACCTGGAACTCCTGGAGGTAACGCTGCCCGGCAATCCGCCGACGCGGGTGGTGGCGATGTGACGCCTCTGCGTGCGCCTTCGGCTTCCCATCGCCGACCCGCGACGAGACGCCAGAGACGTATGCGAAGCACACCCCGCTTGCGGAAAGCGCGCCTTCGGCTCACACTCTGACCAAATGGTCAAACAGGGGATGGCGATGACGCTGCTTGAGGCCGCAACGGCGGTGCGGGAAAGGGCCTATGCGCCCTATTCGCGCTTCAAGGTGGGGGCGGCGCTGCGCGCGACAAGCGGCGCGGTGCATGTCGGCTGCAATGTCGAGAACGTAGCCTATCCCGAAGGCACCTGTGCCGAGGCTGGCGCCATCGCCGCGATGGTCGCGGCGGGGGATAACCGGATCGCCGAGATTCTGGTCATCGCCGACAGCCCCGACCCGGTGCCCCCCTGCGGCGGCTGCCGGCAGAAGATTGCCGAATTCGCGGCCCCCGAAGTGAGGGTTACAATGTGCACGACCGATGGAAAGCAGAAAGTGATGACCGTGGCCGAACTTCTGCCCGGCCTGTTTACCGCCGCGCACATGGAGCGGACGTGACAGACGCGCGTTCGATCATCGCAAAGGTCCGCGACGGGGGTGAGCCTTCGGCCGACGACCTGCGCTGGTTCGCGGCGGGGCTTGCGTCGGGCGAGGTGACGGATGCCCAGGCCGGGGCCTTCGCTATGGCGGTACTTCTGAAGGGGCTGTCAGAGCAAGGCCGGGTCGCGCTGACCCTGGGCATGCGCGACAGCGGAAAGGTTCTGTCCTGGCACCTGCCCGGCCCGGTGGTGGACAAGCATTCTACCGGCGGGATCGGCGATTGCACCTCGCTTCTGCTCGCCCCGGCGCTGGCGGCCTGCGGGGCCTATGTGCCGATGATCTCCGGCCGGGGCCTGGGCCATACCGGGGGCACGCTGGACAAGCTGGAGGCGATACCCGGTTTCCGCACCGCCCTGACGGAACAGGCGTTGCGGGCGCAGATCGACGCAGTGAAATGTGCGATCGTGGCAGCTTCGTCCGATCTGGCCCCGGCTGACCGGCGGCTTTATGCGATCCGCGATGTGTCGGGCACGGTGGAGTCGATCGATCTGATCACTGCGTCGATCCTGGCCAAGAAGCTGGCAGCGGGGCTGCAGGCCCTGGTGCTGGACGTGAAATGCGGAAGCGGTGCCTTCATGAAGACGCCGGAACGGGCCGAGGCGCTGGCGCGTGCGCTGGTTTCGACGGCGCGCGGTGCAGGCTGCATGACCAGTGCGCTGATCACCGACATGTCGCAGCCCCTTGCCACCGCGGCAGGCAACGCGCTGGAGGTGATCGAGGTGATGAAGACGTTGACCGGCACTTCGGGCTACAGCCCGCTTCGGGCTTTGACGGTCAGTCTGGGCGGCCAGGCGCTGGCCCTTGCCGGGTTGGCGACAAATGCGACCGATGGCGCGGGCCGGATCGCCGAGGCCTTGCAGTCGGGCCGGGCTGCCGAGATCTTCGGGCGCATGGTCGCGGCACAGGGGGGGCCTGCGGATTTCATCGAACGCTGGCCGGAAAGGCTGCCCTCGGCGCCCGTGGTGTTGGATGTGCCGGCACCGGTAGCTGGCTATGTCGTGGCGATCGACGGGGAGGCGCTGGGCCATGCGGTGGTGCATCTGGGCGGCGGTCGGTTGCGGGAGGGGGACAAGGTGAACCCCTCGGTCGGGCTGTCGGACCTGGCCGGGATCGGCGAGGAAACCGGGGCCGGCGTGCCGCTGGCCAAGGTGCACGCCGCCAGCGAGGATGCGGCGCGGGCGGCGGTGACCGCGGTGCAGGCGGCCTACCGGATCGGGCCGGAGGCGCCAGAAGCGCCCGCCCTGATCCAGAAGAGGATCGCCTGATGGCCCGCGCCTTTCTTGTGGTGATGGATTCGGTCGGCTGCGGCGGGGCGCCCGATGCGGCAGCCTTCGGCGACGCGGGCGCGAACACGCTGGGCCACATCGCGGCGGCCTGCGCCGAGGGCCGGGCCGAGACCGGCCGGTCTGGCCCGCTGCGGATGCCGAACCTCGACCGGCTGGGTCTGGGGGCGGCGATCCGGCTGGCTTCGGGCGCGGCCACGCCGGGGCTGGATGCCGTGCCCGAGGGGCTGTGGGGGGCGGCAGAGGAGGTGTCGAAGGGCAAGGACACGCCGTCCGGGCACTGGGAGCTGGCCGGCGTGCCGGTGCCCTGGGACTGGACCTATTTCCCCGACACCGTGCCCGCCTTCCCCGATGACATCGTGGCCGAGGTCTGCCGGCTGGCCGGGACCGAGGGCATCCTCGGCAACTGCCATGCTTCCGGCGTGCCGATCATCGCCGAACATTGCGAGGAGCATCTGCGGACCGGCTGGCCGATCTGCTATACCAGCGCCGACAGCGTGTTCCAGATTGCCGCGCATGAAGAGGCCTTCGGGCTGGAGCGGCTGCTGAAGCTGTGTGCCGACCTGGCGCCGATGCTGCACGCCCGCAAGGTCGGCCGGGTGATCGCGCGGCCCTTCACCGGCACCTGCGGCGATTTCCGGCGCACTGCGAACCGCAAGGATTTCGCCATCGCGCCGCCCTCTCCGACGCTTCTGGACTGGGTGGTCGGGGCCGGGCGGGCGACGCATGCCATTGGCAAGATCGGCGACATCTTCTCGATGCGGGGCATCGGGACACTGCACAAGGGCAAGTCGGACGCTGACCTTTTCGAACATCTGGTGCGGCTGGGTGCCGAGGCGGAGCCCGGTTCCTTGACCTTCGCGAACTTCGTCGAGTTCGACACGCTGTATGGCCATCCGCGCGACGTGTCAGGCTATGCCCGTGCGCTGGAGTGGTTCGACGCCCAGATCCCGCGGTTCCTGTCCAACCTGCGGGCGGGGGATCTGGCGATCTTCACCGCCGATCACGGCAACGATCCGACCTGGGCCGGAACCGAGCACACGCGCGAGCGGGTGCCCGTGGTGGGCTGGGGCCTGGGCCGGCGCGAGGTGGGCCTGCGCGGGTTCGTGGATGTCGGGGCGAGCGTGGCGGCGCATCTGGAGGTGGCCCCGGAAGGGCCCGGGCGGAGTTTTCTGTGACCGGCCCCGGGGGTTTCACACCCCCGGACCCCCGTGGGATATTTGTGAACGGAAGAAGGGATGGAGTGTCCCGTGAGCGGATTGCCGAAAGTGGAATTGCATCTGCATCTGGAAGGCGCGGCGCCGCCAGCCTTCATCCGGCGTCTGGCGGCCGAGAAGCATCTGGACATATCCGGCATCTTCGATGCGCGGGGAAACTACCGCTACAGAGACTTCCGGGATTTCCTGAAGGTCTACGAAGCGGCGACCTCGGCCCTGCAGACGCCCGAGGATTACCGGCGCCTGACGCTTGCAGTGCTGGAGGAATCCGCAGCCTCGGGCGTGGTCTATTCAGAAACCTTCCTGTCCCCCGATTTCTGCGGGGGGCGCGATCTGGCGGCCTGGCGGGAATATCTGCACGCGATCCGCGAGGCAGCCGAGGAGGCAGAGCGGAAGCAGGGAATCATCCTGCGCGGCATCGTCACCTGCATCCGACATTTCGGGCCAGAGAAGGCGCGTGAAACGGCGCTTTGCGCGGCCGAGACGGCGGACCACTGGCTGGTGGGCTTCGGCATCGCGGGCGACGAGAGGATGGGCGCGCCAAAGGATTTCCGCTGGGCCTTCGACTGTGCGCGCGAGGCGGGCCTGCGGTTGACGGCACATGCCGGGGAATGGGGCGGGCCGGACAGCGTGCGTGACGCGGTGCGCGATCTTGCGGTGGAACGGATCGGGCACGGGGTGCGGGCGATCGAGGATCTGGCGCTGGTCGATGAACTGGCCGAGACGGGGATCGTGCTGGAGGTCTGTCCGGGATCGAACGTGGCGCTGGGGCTTTACCCCTCGTTCCGGGCCCACCCGATCGCCGAACTGGACCGGCGCGGGGTGAAGGTCACGGTATCGACCGACGATCCGCCGTTCTTCCATACGACGATGGCGCGGGAATACGAGGAATTGCACCGTGCCTTCGACTGGGATGAAGGGCAATTCCGTCGCATCGCGCGCCAGTCGCTTGACGCTGCCTTTTGTGACGCCGATACCAGAACCAGAGTTGCGCAGAAGCTGGAGGCCTGAATGCTGGATCACCTGACCGTCGTGTCGCACCCGCTGGTTCAGCACAAGCTGACCCTGATGCGGGAAAAGGACACCTCGACCGCCAGTTTCCGCAAGCTTCTGCGCGAGATCAGCCTGCTTCTGGCCTATGAGGTCACGCGCGAACTGCCGATGACGACCAAGCGGATCGAGACCCCGCTGGAAGAAATGGACGCCCCGATGATCGAGGGCAAGAAGCTTGCCCTTGTCAGCATCCTGCGGGCGGGCAACGGGCTTCTGGACGGGATCCTGGAGCTGATCCCGGCGGCGCGCGTGGGCTTCATCGGCCTTTACCGCGACCCCGAGACGCTGCAGCCCGTGCAATATTACTGCAAGCTGCCCGAACAGATGGAGGACCGGATCGCCATCGTGGTCGACCCGATGCTGGCGACGGGTAATTCCAGCGCGGCGGCAGTGTCGCTGCTGAAGAAGGCCGGAGCGAAGCAGATCCGCTTCCTGTGCCTGCTTGCGGCACCCGAGGGCATCGCCCGGATGAAAGAGGCGCACCCGGATGTGCCCATAGTGACGGCGGCGGTGGACAGCCATCTGAACGACCACGGCTATATCGTGCCCGGGCTCGGCGATGCCGGGGACCGCATGTTCGGGACCAAGTAGCATGCGGCGTGGGGCGGTCTGCCTGTCGGCTGCGCTGGCGGGCGCTGCCCTTGCCATCGTGCCGGCCGGTCCGGCGCCGGCCGAACTGATCCGCCCGGCCGAACTGCCGCCGCCCGACTATGCCGGCCAGCAGTATGTTGACAGCCGGGGCTGCCTGTTCCTGCGGGCGGGAACGCCCGGAAATCCGGTCTGGGTGCCCAGGGTCACGCGGCAGGGTGCACCCATGTGCGACAATCCGCCTTCGGGTCGGCGGGTACCCGTGGCAGAAGACGGTGTTGCCCCTTCAGCGCCGGCCGCATCGGCAGGACCTTAGGGCGGCACGAATCGTCATCCGTTCACGGTGGGCCGCTTCGATGTGGCTTCCGCTGCATCAAGATGATTGCCATGCTGCGATCGCTGAACCGCCCGGCAACGCAGGGCCAGGCTACGGGCAACGCGGGCCGGGTCACGGTCTGTGCCGGGCCATTCGCTACGGTGGAACCGGCGGCGCGGGCCCGTCAGAAGTATCTGGTCCTGGGCTTTTCGGATGTGATGGTTGTGGGGCCCTGATCAGGCGCCGCAGATGCCTTGCAGCGCGACCCAGGATTCGTCGGGAATAAGTGGCGCGGGGGCCAGGCCCTTGTAGGGATCGCCCGCAGCGAGACCGCCGGTGATTGCGCCGTCGGGATCGACGGCCAGTGCATAGGGGGTGGCGGGGATCTGCGCAGCCTCGAAGGCGCGGATCAGCTCGTCGTCGGACAGCCTGACAGGTGCGGCGCGCAGCGCGGCTTCGCCATAGCCCTTGATGGCGGTATCGGGCAGGTCCGCCGTGGTCAGAAGCTGGAAGGTGGCGCGCAGGCCCGCATATTCCAGAAGCGGCACCATCGGATCGGTCGCACGGGCGCGCAGGCCTTCCACCAGCGCCGCGCCGGCCGCAGCTTCCGGCCCGTTGGCCTGTTCCAGAAGCCGGCGCGGCAGGATGATGACATCGCCGGGCAAGTGGAGCGGCTGATCCACCCCTTCGGGCATGACGTAGAGGATCGGCGTATCGACCGGTCCGAAGACGCGGCCGGCCAGCCGGGCAAGGGCCTCAAGTCCCAGCTGGTTGTCGCAGGGCGCCCCCGTCACGCGCGACAGATCGTCAAGCACACGCTGCCCGATCTGGGCCCGCTGTGCCGGCGGCAGAACCGAGGCCGTGTGGCCGATCAGCGCGCCGGGCAGCCAGAACAGGCCCAGCCCGACCACCAACAGCGCCAGTCCGCCAAGGATCAATCCGCGCAGTCGCCCCGGGCGGGGCACGGCGGCAGTGACAGCGGCGCGGACCGCATCCAGCGCGGCGATCATGTAGGGTTCGGTCAGTTCCAGGCTTTCGGCCGATTCCGTGCCCGGCGCAAAGACCGGCGGTTCCTCGCCCCTGTTGATGCGGATCACGGCGGGAAGGGACCAATGGCTGATCGCCTCGCCGCTTTTCGGGTCGGACAGGATGAGCGTCGCCTCGCCGAAGCGCACCAGCACCTCGCGGCGCTGGTCGTGCGGTGTCTCGCGCCACAGGCCCGAACATTCGAGCCTCTGATACTTCTTCAGCGCCGTCATCGGCCTCTGGGTCTCTGCCTGTTCCCCGGCACCTTATCGCCAGCGCCGGGCATCCACAATCGCCTTGGACATGGCGATTTCCGCAGTCGCAAGGCCTGCAAGCGGCGCTGCAAGGTCGCGTTCAGGCGGTCTGGCCGGTGCCATGTCGGGCAGAACGGGCAGACAAGAGGCAGGCAAGATCATGAGTGAGACCCCGAACCGGACCCTGGCCGCCTTCGGCGCGATCCTGATCTATGCCACCATAATCGCCTACACCGACAATTACGTCCGGGTGATCGCGCAGGATGCAGGACTGTGGCAGTTCCACGCCACGCGCACGGCTATGGCCTTTGCACTGCTTGCCATCCTGGCCATGCCCCTGGGTCTTCGACTGCGTCCGAAGAACCCGCGCGCGGTGGTGGCGCGGTCGCTGATCCACGGTTCGGCGATGCTGATCTATTTCGGGGCGCTGGCCTTCCTGCCGGTGGCGCAGGTCGCGGCGGGGCTGTTCACCGCGCCGATCTTCGTGCTGCTGATCCAGCGTCTGGTCTATGGGCTGCGCATCAGCCGCATTCAGGTGCTGGCCGTGGCCGTCGGATTTGCCGGTGTGGTGCTGGTCCTGGGCCGTGAGGCGGTGCAGGGGGCGACGCTGGCCGCGCTGCTGCCAGTGATTTCCGGGGCCTTGTATGCCATGGGCAACATCGCCACCCGGCAGTGGTGCGAGGGCGAAAGCGCCGAGGTGCTGGTTGCCGGGTTCTTCGGCATTCTCGGGGTCTTCGGGCTGATCGGCATGGTGATGCTTGCGGTGTTCCCCGTGCCGGTTGCCGAAGGCGCGGCGGGTTTTGTCCAGAGGGGAGCGGTCTGGCCAAGCGGCACCTTTCTGTGGTGGACCTTCGTGCAGGCCGCGGGGTCGCTGCTGGGCGTGGGGATGTTCGTCAAGGCCTACCAGATGGCCGAGGCTTCGCGGGTGGCAGTGTTCGAATACGTGATCCTGCCTGCGTCGGCGGCTTGGGGCTACCTGCTGTGGGGGGAAAGGCTGACCTGGCTGGCTGCCGCCGGCATGGCGCTGATCGTGCTGGCGGGTGTGCTGATCGCCCGCCCGTCCGGGCCTCAGTCGCCGACCGCCTCGCGCCAGTGACGGCGGCAAAGGCTGACGTAGGTCTCGTTCCCGCCGATCACCACCTGTTCGCCCTGTTTCAGCGCGCGTCCGTCGGGGCCGCGGCGGATGACCATGGTGGCCTTCTTGCCGCACCGGCAGATGGTGCGCACCTCGCGCATCTCGTCGGCCCAGGCCAGCAGCGCGGCCGAGCCGGGGAAGAGGTTGCCCTGGAAATCGACGCGCAGGCCATAGCACATGACCGGCACGCCCAGGTCATCCACCGCGCGGGCCAGTTGCCAGACCTGTTCCTTGGACAGGAACTGTGCCTCGTCGATGAAGACGCAGGCAACCTTTCCGGCAGCGAAACGGGCCTGAAGCTTGGCGAACATGTCTTCGCCGGGGGCAAAGGTGTCGGCGTCCTCGCCAATGCCAATGCGGCTGGCGATGCGGCCTTGCCCGGCGCGATTGTCAAGGCGCGCGGTGATCAGATAGGTTGCCATGCCCCCCTCGCGGTAGTTGTGCGAGGCTTGCAGCAGCGCGGTCGATTTGCCCGCATTCATCGTGGAATAGTGGAAGTAGAGCTTGGCCATGCGCCGCCGCTTAGCCGAGCCGTGGACAGCCCGCAAGCGCCATGGCCGGGGCAGGAAACCTGGCACCGCCATGACTGTCAGGCGGCAGGGGCTTCGGTCCCTGATGCCGCCGGGGCATCGCCCGATCCTTGACCCGACCCTGCTTGCCCGATGGGACACTTGGGCGACGACGGCCCTTGCCATGTGATCGACGGCATGGCGACAAGGGCAATGCGCGGCGATCTGATCGAGAGGCAGTTCTTCGAGTGGCGGTCCATGCCCGCGTTCAGCCCTGCCTGCGATGCGGCTGGCCGGGCTTGCCGCCAGAACCGCGCCGCGGGCTGGCCTGGCCGCCCTGCGGCCGGGCCCCCGCCACAGGCTTGCCGCCGGGGCGCTGGCCCTGCGGCTTGGCCGCAGGCTTCGGCCCGCCGGACCGCTGCGGGCGCTGCCCCCGGTTCTGGCCTGGCCTTGGTGCCGCAGCGACGATTTCGGCTGCCCAAGGCGCGCCGCCGATAACCGGGATCGGCTTCTTCAGCAGCTTCTCGATGGCTTGCAGTTCCACCATCTCAGCCGGGGCGCAGAAGGCGACCGCCGTCCCCTGGGCCCCCGCACGCGCGGTGCGGCCGATGCGGTGGACGTAGTTTTCCGGCACGTTCGGCAGGTCGTAGTTGTAGACATGCCGAACGGTGGGGATGTCGATGCCCCGTGCGGCCACGTCGGTTGCAACCAGAACATCAAGCTCGCCGGTCCGGAATTCTGTCAGGGTGCGGTCGCGTTGGTTCTGGCTCTTGTTGCCGTGGATCGAGCCTACCCTGAAGCCCCAGGACGCCAGTAGCTTGGCAAGCTTTTCCGACCCGTGCTTGGTGCGGCCGAAGACCAGGGCCTGTTCGCCCGGGTGCTTCTTGAGGTAGTCCTCCAGGAGCCTGGCCTTGTCGCCGTTCGGGATGAAGTGGACGCCCTGCACGATCCGCTCCACCGGCTTGCCCGGGGGGGCCACCTGCACGCGCACCGGGTTGCGCAGGTAGGTGTCGGCGATTTCCTCGATGTCCCTGGGCATGGTCGCGCTGAAAAGCAGCGTCTGACGCTTCAGCGGGATATGCCTTGCGATCTTCCGCAGGGAATGGATGAAGCCCATGTCGAGCATGTGGTCGGCCTCGTCGAGGACGAGGTAGCCGCATTTTTCCAGGCTGACGTCGCCGCGTTCCAGCAGGTCGATCAGCCGGCCGGGCGTGGCCACCAGGACATCCGTTCCCCGCGACAGGGCCTGAGCCTGCTTGAACAACGAGGCCCCGCCGACGACCATCGTCACCTTGACAGCGGTGCCCTTGGTGAAGGTTTCCAGATTGTCCCTGATCTGGGTAGTCAGTTCCCGCGTCGGCGCAAGGATCAGCGCGCGCACATGTTTCGGGCCCGGAGGATGGCCAATGTCAAGCAGACGGTGCAAGAGCGGCAGGCCGAAGGCGGCGGTCTTGCCGGTGCCGGTCTGGGCCAGGCCCATCAGGTCGGCGCCTTTCATGATGTGGGGAATGGCCTGCACCTGGATTGGCGTGGGCTGTTTCAGACTGGTCTTTTCCAGCGCCTTCAGAAGTTTCGGCGACAGGCCGAGGTCGGCGAACGAGGTCATGGGGGTCTTCCATACGTCAAAGGGCCCGCGACCCTCGCCCCGGACGAATGTCCGTGACCGTGCCGCGCGGCGGCGCCCCTGCGTGATGGTGGGAACCTTTCGTCCGGGCCTTTCGGTGCTCACGCGGCACGGACTTCGGACTTGGGGGACATGGGCCCTTGGCCTGCCGATGTCAAGCCAAGTCATGCCGATGCGGCCGGACATTGCCGGACTGGCAATGAAAAAGGGGCGGTCAAAACCGCCCCGCTTTCACGTTCTCTTTGGTGGAGCCAGGGGGAATCGAACCCCCGACCTCTTGAATGCCATTCAAGCGCTCTCCCATCTGAGCTATGACCCCACCGGAGAGAAGCATCACGCCCTGCGGCGTGATGCCGGGTGTCTAGGACAGGTCGCCGGGGGGTGCAAGGGGGAAAATTCACGCCCCCCTTGTCACGGCTTCCGTCTCAGACCTCTTCCTCGTCACCGGCCACGTCGGCCAGATCGTCGAGCGACACATTGTCGTCGGTGTCGTCTTCCAGCAGGTCATCGTCCAGCTCGGTGTCGTCGCTTGCGGCGGCTTCCAGCAGGTCGTCATCGGTCTCCAGATCCTCGACCAGGACATCCTCGTCCTTGTCGGGCGCGATGCGCGAGATGACGCTGGCGGCCATCTTGCGGCGGACCGATTCGATATCCACGATCTCGCCGGTGTAGGGGCTGACGATCGGGTTGCGGTTCAGGTCGTAGAAACGCTTGCCGGTGGTCGGGCAGATGCGTTTCGTGCCCCATTCTTCCTTGGGCATGGTCATCCCTTCGAGCGGTGGGTAGCAGAATGACGCCGCTTGCCACAGGTGCAGGCGACTGTCAAAGGCTTTCGTGAGGCGCGGCAAATGGCTATCCTGGACGCAGGTTTCAAGGGGTTTTCATGGCGATCCTGCCCGGCTCTCCGCCCGTCGAGGTGCATCTGAAGCGATCCGCGCGGGCACGGCGATTCTCGCTTCGGGTGTCGCGGCTTGACGGGAAGGTGACGCTGTCGATGCCGCTGCGCGCGCGCGAGGGCGAGGCGCTGGCTTTCCTGAAGGGGCACGAGGGCTGGCTGCGCCAGACCCTCGAGTCGATGCCCGAATCGGCCGTGCGGCCGGTGGGCCTGGGGTCTGTGGTTCCGGTCGAGGGGCGACAGCTGCTCGTGGAGCAGGGCGCAGGCCGGTCGATCCGGGTGGAAGGCGACAGCCTGCTGGTGCCTGGGGATCCGGCCAACGCGGCACCAAGGGTGGCGGCCTGGCTGAAGGTGCTGGCGCGCGACCGGCTGGCAACGGCCTCTACCCGTTATGCCGGGCTGGTGGGGCGGCGCTACTCGACGCTGGTGCTGCGCGATACCCGGTCGCGGTGGGGCTCGTGCTCACCGGACGGGCGGCTGATGTATTCCTGGAGGTTGATCATGGCCCCGCCCCCGGTGCTGGATTATGTCGCAGCCCATGAGGTCGCGCATCTGGTCGAACTGAATCATTCGCCGGCCTACTGGGCGGTGGTTGAGCGCATCTGTCCCGGCTGGAAGGCGCAGCGCGCCTGGCTGCATGCGCAGGGCCAGGCGCTGCACCGGCTGCGCTTTCAGGATTGACCCCCGACCGCGCGGGGTGTTCCCTGCCGGCCATGAGCACCCGCCCCCCCGATCCCAATGCCGCCGCGCATGAAAAGCTGTATCGAACGCTGCGCCAGCAGGTGATGCATGGCGAACTGGATCCCGGCCAGTCGCTGACGCTGCGGGGCCTTGGCAAGCAGTTCGGCGTGTCGATGACCCCTGCGCGCGAGGCGGTGCGGCGGCTGGTGGCGGAAGGGGCGCTGACGCTTTCCTCCTCGGGCCGGATTTCGACGCCGGAGCTGACCCCCGAAAGGATCGAGGAGCTGGCGGCGATTCGTGCGCTGCTGGAACCCGAGATGGCCGCCCGCGCCCTGCCGCGCGCGCATTTCGCGCTGATCGAGCGGCTGGCTGCGATCAACATGGCCAATGCCGAAGCCGCGGTGAAGGGCGAAGCCGTTGCCTATGTGCGCACCAACCTGGAGTTTCACCGAACGCTCTACCTGCGCGCCCAGACCCCGGCGATGTTGGCGATGTGCGAAACGGTCTGGCTGCAACTGGGTCCGACGATGCGGGCGGTGTATGAAAAGGTGAAGCGCCGCGAACCGCCGCAGCATCACCGGATGATCCTGGCCGCGCTGAAGGCGGGGGACGAACCCGGCCTGCGGCTGGCCGTGCGGACCGACGTGACGCAGGGCCTGCGGCATCTGACAGGGTGACTGCCGCGCCTGCTATTCGGCCTGCGTCGCAACATGCGCCAGTCGATTTGTGCTTTTTCGCACAATGACCCCCCGCATTTTCGCCTTGGCGCGCGGACCCGCAGGCCCCATCTTCAGGACAACCGCAATTCCACGAGGCATCCCATGTCCATCCGTCCCGTCATCGAGACCCGCCGCGCCCTGCCGCATATCGAGGGGGCGGGCGTTCATCTGCACCGTGCCTTCGGGTTCCAGGATCCGACAGAGGCCGACCCGTTCCTGCTGTTCGATGACTTTCGCGGCGATCATCCGCGCGACTACATGGCCGGCTTCCCCTGGCATCCGCACCGGGGAATCGAGACGATCACCTATGTCCTTGCCGGCACGGTGGAGCACGGCGATTCGCTCGGCAACCGGGGCATCCTGGGGCCGGGTAGCCTCCAGCTGATGACCGCCGGGCGCGGCATCCTGCATCAGGAGATGCCGAAAGGCGATGCGCAGGGCCGGATGCACGGGTTTCAGCTGTGGGGCAACCTGCCACGGCATCTGAAGATGACCGACCCGCGCTATCAGGACATTCCGGGGGTGGAACTGCCGGAACGGCATGAGGATGACGGCACCAGCATTCGCGTGGTCATCGGCGACTACCGCGGCGTGAAAAGCCCGGTCGATGGCATCGCGGCCGAACCGCAATATCTGGACATCGTCGTACCTGCGGGCAGGCGGAAGGTGTTCAGGGTCGATACCCGCCGCCGGGCCTTTGCCTATGTGTTCGAGGGATCGGCCAGCTTCCGCGATGCCGCGCGGCCCGAGGGCGTACTTCTGGAGAAGGAAGTTGCCGGGCAGGAGGTCAACATCCGCGACCTGTCCGGCAACCGGACGCTGGTCCGCTTCGGTGCGGGCGACGAGGTGACGGTAACGGCCGGGCCAGAGGGCGTTCGCTTCCTGCTGATCTCGGGCGCGCCGATCGAAGAGCCGGTGGCATGGGCCGGGCCGATCGTGATGAATACCGAGGCCGAACTGCGCCAGGCCTTTGCGGAACTGCGCAACGGCACCTTCATCCGACCGGCGCACTGAGGCGGGGCCGATCCCTCGGCCAAGGCTTGCGGCAGGCGCCTGCCGCTTCTACCACCGCGGTGGGGCGGACGGCCCGGTCGCGGTCGGCAGCCGCGGACGCCGTGGCCAGACGCAGGCAGGGGGATCGCCATGTTTCGCAGGCCCAGGGGCTATCACTATCTCGACTTCCTGTCGGAACTGCATCGCTGCATCCTGTTCGACTGGTATCTGGAAATCGGCTGTCGCACCGGAGCGTCCCTCGCCCCCGTGCGCGGCAAGGCGATTGCCGTGGACCCCCGTTTCCGGGTGCGGATCGACGTGATCCGCCAGAAGCCGGCGCTGCATCTGTTCCAGACGACCAGCGACGACTTCTTCGCCTCGGGTTTCCTGCAAGCCAACCGCATCCGGCCGGGCGTGAGTTTTCTGGACGGGATGCACCTGTTCGAATATCTGCTGCGCGACTTCATCGGCACCGAAACGGCCAGCGATCCGGAAGGCGTCATCCTGATGCACGACTGCGTGCCGATCGACAGCGAGAGGACAACACGCGATCTGGCTGCGGTCCGCGGCGCATGGACGGGGGATGTCTGGAAGCTGGTGCCTATCCTTCGGAAATGGCGCCCAGACCTGAAGATGACGATGCTGGACCTGCGCCCGACGGGTATGCTTTGCGTCACGAACCTGTCGCCGGGCAACACGGTGCTGCGTGACAATTACGACAGGATCGTCGCCGAATACCTGGACCAGACCATCGAAAGCTTTGGTGTCACGCGCTTCTTCGGGCTGTTCGACTTTGCCCCCTCGGTACGGGAAGTCGCCGAGGGGTTTCCAATGTTCCGGCCGATCGCCATCGACCCGTCGGATGAAGAGGTGCCGAGACCGCTCGGCACCTGAAGGCCGGGGTCAGGCGTGGATCGCGCCGTCGCCGCAGGCGAGCGCGGCCTCGCGCACGGCTTCGGACCAGGTCGGATGCGCGTGGCAGGTCAGCGCCAGATCCTGCGCCGAGGCGCCGAATTCCATCGCGACGCAGATCTCGTGGATCAGGTCGCCCGCGGCCGGGCCGATGATGTGGGCGCCCAGGATGCGGTCGGTCGTGGCGTCGGCAAGGATTTTCACGAAACCCTCCGCCTGGAACACCGCCTTTGCGCGGGCGTTGCCCATGAAGGGGAACTTGCCCACCTTGTAGGCCCGGCCTTCCTCTTTCAGCTGTTCCTCGGTCTTGCCTACATTCGCCACCTCGGGCGTGGTGTAGATCACGCCCGGAATGACGCCGTAGTTCACGTGGCCATGCTTCCCGGCCAGGATCTCGGCGACGGCCATGCCCTCGTCTTCCGCCTTGTGGGCCAGCATCGGACCGGCGATGGTATCGCCAATGGCGTAGAGACCGGGAATGCTGGTCTGGAAATGCGCGTCGGTCTTGATGGTGCCGCGCGGGCCCATCTCGACGCCCAGCGCCTCCAGGCCGAGACCTGCCGTATAGGGTTTGCGGCCGGTGGCGACGAGGACGATCTCGGCCTCCAGCGTGGCCTCGCTGTCATTCTTCTTCAGCTTGTAGCTGACAGTGGCACCCTTCTTGCTCTTGGTTACCGATTGCACCGCCGCGCCCAGGATGAATTTCAGGCCCTGCTTCGCAAGGATGCGCTGGAAGGTCTTGGCGACCTCGGCATCCATGCCGGGGGTGATGGCATCGAGATATTCGACCACCGTCACTTCCGTTCCAAGCCGGGCATAGACCGAGCCCATCTCCAGCCCGATCACGCCCGCGCCGATCACCACCATCGATTTCGGGGGCTGGGCAAGGGTCAGCGCGCCCGTCGAGGTGACAACGGTCTGCTCGTCGATCTCGACGCCAGGCAGGGTGGAGGGTTCCGAACCGGTGGCGATGACGATGTTTCGCGCAGTGTGGATCTCGTCCCCGACCTTGACCTGACCGGGGGCGGGGATCGTGGCCCAGCCCTTCAGCCAGGTGACCTTGTTCTTCTTGAACAGGAATTCGATGCCCTTCGTGTTGCCGGCAACGACATCGGCCTTGTAGGCCTGCATCTTCACCCAGTCGACCTTGGGGGCGGCGCCCATGAGGCCCATCTTTTCAAAGTTCTCGTGCGTCTCGTGCAGCAGGTGCGTGGCATGCAGCAGTGCCTTCGAGGGGATGCAGCCCACGTTCAGGCAGGTCCCGCCCAGCGTCTCGCGCCCCTCGACGCAGGCGACCTTCTGGCCAAGCTGTGCGGCGCGTATCGCGCCGACATAACCGCCGGGGCCGGCGCCGATGAAGATGGTGTCGAAATCTGCCATGGGTCGGATCCTCTGGTCTGGTTGGGGAACCGGGGGTTTCACACCCCCGGACCCCCGTGGGATATTTGCGAACGGAAGAAGAAGTCAGATGAGGGCTGCAGCGATCATCGTCAGGGTTGCCAGAAAGCCTATCGCCCAGATGACCGAACGCCAAGGGCGCAGGCCTGCAGCATAGGCCGGGATGTAGAGCACCCGGGCCGCGAGATAGGTCCATGCGGCGTATTGTGTGACCGGGGTGGACTGGTTGCCCAAGGTGACCACGACGACCGCGAGGGTGAAGAGGATCAACCCCTCGAAATGGTTCATCATTGCGCGTTGCAGTCGGCCGGTGAGGGTTGAGAGCGGTCGGGGCGGCGGGGTGTCACGGGGACCCGAGGTGTAGCCGGTGCCAAGTTCCAGGTTCGCGGGGATGGCGAAGAGGAGGAACTGGACCGTTTGCAGGAGGCCGGCCAGGGCGAGTGCGGTGAGCTCGGGGGTCATTCGAAGGCCTCGGGCAGGGCTGTGGCAAGCTGGATGAAGTCGCGCCGGTTCCAGCGCATGAACCACTGGGTCTGGGCCTGACAGTAGCGGGCCACCTCGGAATAGGGGGTGTCGGGCGGCAGGGCGAGGGTTTCCGGCGCGGCGGCGGGTGTGCCGGTGGGGATGACCTGGGCGGTGGCGATGGAGGCGAGGAGCAGGGCGGACAGACAGGAGCACAGTGGGATCATTTTGACACCACCTGGTCCATTGCCACGCGGCGCAGAAAGCCAAGCAGCGAGAATTCGGTGCTCAGTAAGCAACACATATTGGCGAAAATTTCTGCAAGTCGTTCTTTAGTAGCTTTGTTGGCCTGCGGCACTGACAGGTAATGAAGATCAGCCACAAAAGGAGCGGCCGGTTGCTCGGACAGAACTGGAAGCCCAGCCAGCATCGCCTTCAAAATGCGTGGGGCTTCTGTGTAGATTCCTTCGGCAAAATGTAGGTTTAGGACGCTGGAGGCTTTCGTCATTTCCGCCCTAAGTGCCGCGCCGAAGGTATTGGTGGGCACCTCGTGCACCTTGACACCGTCCTGGCGTAAGCGTTGCAGATTGCGCATCCGGTGACGGTTGGTTCCACCGAAAAACAGCGTCGGACCGTCCGCCGCCATCGCGATGGGTGGCGCCGATGCGGGGAAAATGTGCGGGCCGAAATGAATGCGCGACCGGACTTCAGCAGGCAAATCTTCGTAGATCGGACGGTTCCCTTCGGACAGGTCCAGCACTAGGTCAAAAGATGCTGCCTGCTGCTGGATCGTCTCAAGAAGATGCCTTTTCCACATCGGCCGCCCCGTGACGTCCAGCATGTGCTCGGTCTGCATTCCGACGTAAAGCCCTCGACGCGTTCGAGGAGCGAACGATGCCAGCTTGCCCGGGCGATGCAGCCCGACATGCAATTCAACCTCGGTTCCAATGGGCTCTGTCAGAACGGTCGCTAGGTCTGCGGCGAAGTCGTCAAGCAACGGTACCGGAGACATGAGACAGACATCGTGCTTTTGATTTAAGGCCATTGGATTGCCTTTCCGCAGATCTGTCGGGATGTTGGCGCCCCGGCGTTATGTGCTTCCGCGATTGCGATCACAAATCCATCAGAAGCCGACGCGGATCCTCCAGCGCCTCTTTCACGCGGACGAGGAACGTCACCGCGCCCTTGCCGTCCACGATCCGGTGGTCGTAGCTGAGTGCCAGATACATCATCGGGCGGATGACGATCTGGCCGTTCACCACCACGGGGCGGTCCTGGATCTTGTGCATGCCAAGGATGCCGGACTGCGGGGGGTTGAGGATGGGGGAGGACATCAGGCTGCCATAGACCCCGCCGTTCGAGATGGTGAAGGAGCCGCCCTGCATCTCGGCCATGCTGAGCTTCCCGTCGCGGGCGCGGGCGCCGAGTTCGGCGATCTTCTTCTCGATTTCGGCAAAGGACATCCGGTCGGCATCGCGCACCACCGGGACGACGAGGCCCGAGGGCGTGCCGACCGCAACGCCCATGTGGACGTAGTTCTTGTAGACGATGTCCTGGCCGTCAATTTCGGCGTTGACCTCGGGGATCTCCTTCAGGGCATGGCAGCACGCCTTCACGAAGAAGGACATGAAGCCCATCTTCACGCCGTGCTTCTTCTCGAAGGCCTCCTTGTAGGTGTTGCGAAGTTCCATGATCGCGGACATGTCCACCTCATTGTAGGTGGTCAGCATCGCCGCAGTATTCTGCGCGTCCTTGAGCCGCCGCGCGATGGTGGCGCGCAGGCGGGTCATCCTGACCCGTTCCTCGCGCGCGGCGTCCTCGGCCGGAACGGGGGCGCGGGGCAGGGCGGCGGGCGCGGGGGCCGGAGCTGCGGCGGCCGCGGCGGTTCCTGCGGCTCCGGCCACGGTGCGAGCCACGTCCTCCTTCATGATTCGGCCGTCACGGCCGGTGCCCTGAACCTGGTCAGGGGTCAGGCCGGCCTCGGCCATGGCCTTCTTCGCGCTGGGTGCGTCCTCGACCGATTTCGCGGCGGCGGGCGCAGTGGTCACGGCGGCAGGCGCGGGGGCAGGGGCGGCCTCGGCCTTCGGCGCTGCGGCGGCGCCTTCGGTCACGATCGCCAGCCGCGCGTTGGCGGCTACCGTCGTGCCCTCGGGCGCGAGGATCTCGGCCAGGACGCCCGAGACCGGCGAGGGCACCTCGACCGAGACCTTGTCGGTCTCGAGCTCGCAGAGCATCTCGTCCTGCTTCACCGCATCGCCCGGCTTCTTGAACCAGGTGGACACGGTGGCCTCGGACACGGATTCGCCGAGGGCGGGCACCATAACGTCAGTCATCTCAATTTCTCCGGTCTGTCCGAGGTCAGTTCAGGCCAAGGGCCTGGGCGACAAGGGTTTCCTGTTCCTGCTTGTGGCGGGAGGCGAGGCCCGTTGCGGGCGAGGCGCTGGCCTTGCGGCCGGCATAGGACATGCGCGTAGGCTTGCCGCGCACACGTGTCAGGATCGCCTCCATCTCGGGCTCGATGAAGGACCAGGCGCCCTGGTTCTTCGGCTCTTCCTGACACCAGATGAACTCGGCCTTCGGGAAGCGCGCGAGTTCCTGGCCGAGCGAGATCGTCGGCACGGGGTAAAGCTGTTCGACCCGCAGCAGATAGACATCGTCCAGCTTCTGCGCGTCGCGTTCGGCCAGAAGGTCGTAATAGACCTTGCCCGAGCAGAGGATGACCCGCCGGATCTTCTCGTCGGCCTTGAGCTTCAGGGTCGAGTTGCCCTTCTGCGCATCGTCCCACAGCACGCGGTGGAAGGTCGAGCCGTCGGTGAAATCCTCGGCCCGGCTGACGCACATCGGATGGCGCAAGAGCGACTTGGGCGTCATCAGGATCAGCGGCTTGCGATAGGTCCGGTGCAGCTGACGGCGCAGGATGTGGAAATAGTTCGCCGGCGTCGTGCAGTTGGCAACAATCCAGTTGTCTTCCGCAGACAGTTGCAGGAACCGTTCCAGTCGCGCGGAGGAATGTTCCGGGCCCTGGCCCTCGAAGCCGTGGGGCAGGAGGACGACGAGGCCAGACATGCGCAGCCATTTCGACTCGCCCGAGTTGATGAACTGGTCGAACATGATCTGCGCACCGTTGGCGAAATCGCCGAACTGGGCTTCCCAGATCGTCAGCGCATTCGGTTCGGCCAGCGAATAGCCGTATTCGAAGCCGAGCACGGCATATTCCGAAAGCATCGAGTCGATGACCTCATACCGCGCCTGTCCCGGGCGGATGTGGTTCAAGGGGTAGTGGCGTTCCTCGGTGGTCTGGTCGATCCAGCCGGAATGGCGCTGGCTGAAGGTGCCGCGGGTGCAGTCCTGGCCCGCCAGACGCACGGGGAAGCCTTCGAGCTGAAGCGAGCCGAAGGCCAGCGCCTCGGCAGTGGCCCAGTCGAAGCCCTGTCCGGTCTCGAACATACGGGCCTTGGCCTCAAGCTGGCGGGCGACGGTCTTGTGCAGATCGAAGCCCGGGGGCACGCGGGTCAGCGCGGCGCCTACCTCGGCCAAGGTCTCGGCCTTGATCCAGGTTTCACCGCGCTGGTAGGTGTTCAGATCCTTGGTCTGCAGGTTCTTCCAGCGCCCGTCCAGCCAGTCGGCCTTGTTCGGCAGAAAGGCCTTGCCGGCCTCGAACTCCTCGTTGAGGCGGGCCTGGAAGGCGGCCTTCATGTCCTCGATCTCGCCGGCCGAGATCAGCCCGTCGGCCACCAGCCGTTCGGTGTAGAGCTGGAGCGTCGTCTTCTGCTTGCGGATGCGGTTGTACATCGCCGGGTTGGTGAACATCGGCTCGTCGCCTTCGTTGTGACCGAAGCGGCGGTAGCAGAAGATGTCGATGACCACGTCCTTGTGGAACTTCTGGCGGAACTCGGTGGCCACCTTGGCGGCATGGACCACGGCCTCGGGGTCGTCGCCGTTCACGTGGAAGATCGGCGCCTCGACCATCAGCGCGATGTCGGTGGGGTAGGGCGATGTCCGGCTGAAGGCGGGTGCGGTGGTGAAGCCGATCTGGTTGTTGACGATGATGTGGATGCAGCCCCCCGTCCGGTGGCCCTTGATGCCCGACAGTTGCAGGCATTCCGCCACCACACCCTGACCGGCGAAGGCCGCGTCGCCGTGCAGCAGCACCGGTAGCACCGCGATCCGTTCGGCGGTGTCGTTGAGCTGATCCTGCTTGGCCCGCGCCTTGCCCAGCACTACCGGGTTGACGGCTTCGAGGTGGCTGGGGTTGGCGGTCAGGCTGAGGTGCACCTTGTTGCCGTCGAACTCGCGGTCACTCGAGGCGCCGAGGTGGTATTTCACGTCGCCCGAGCCGTCCACGTCCTCGGGCTTGTAGCTCCCGCCCTGGAATTCGTGGAAGATCGCGCGGTAGGGCTTCTGCATCACGTTGGCGAGGATGTTCAGCCGGCCGCGGTGCGGCATGCCGATAATGATTTCCTTCACCCCCAGCGCGCCACCGCGCTTGATGATCTGCTCCATCGCCGGGATCAGCGCCTCGCCCCCGTCCAAGCCGAAACGCTTGGTCCCCATGTACTTGACGTGCAGGAACTTCTCGAAGCCCTCGGCCTCGACCAGCTTGTTCAGGATGGCCTTCCGGCCTTCCCGCGTGAACTGGATTTCCTTGCCGTAGCCCTCGATCCGTTCCTTGAGCCAGGCCGATTGTTCGGGGTCGGAGATATGCATGTATTGCAGCGCGAAGGTGCCGCAATAGGTGCGCTTCAGGATGTCGATGATCTCGCGCATCGAGGCGTGTGTCAGGCCCAGCACGTTGTCGATGAAGATCGGCCGGTCCATGTCGGCTTCGGTGAAGCCGTAGGAGGCCGGGTCGAGCTCGGGGTGGGACTTCTTCTCGGCCAGCCCCAGCGGGTCGAGGTCGGCGGCCAGGTGGCCGCGGATCCGGTAGGCGCGGATGATCATCAGCGCGCGGATGGAATCGAGCACAGCGCGCTGGATCTGGTCTTCGGACAGTGCGACGCCTGCCTCGGCGGCCTTGGCGGCGATCTTGGCGCCGGCGGCGCGGGCTTCCTTCGCCGACGGGGGCGCAGCCCACTCGCCGGTCAGCGCGGCGGTCAGGTCATCTGCCGGGGTAGGCGGCCAGTCGGCCCGCGCCCAGGACGGGCCTTGCGCGGCGCGCTTGGCGTCGATCTCGCTGTCGCCGAGGGCCTTGAAGAACTCGGCCCATTGAGGATCGACACTGTTCGGGTCGGCGGCGTGGCGCGCGGCCAGCTGATCGACATAATCGGCATTGGCCCCGTCGAGGAAGGACGAGGCGGCGAAGGCGGCGTTCGGGGATTGGTCGGTCATCGCGCGTTTCCTGTTGGGGCGGAGCTACCGCCGAGGGAAAAGGCGGGGCGTCCCCCGCCCTGGTCCAGTTCAGCCCTTGATCGCTTTCAGTACGGCTTCGCCCAGGCCCGCAGGGCTGTCGGCCACCACGATTCCGGCGGATTTCATCGCCTCGATCTTGGACCCGGCATCGCCCTTGCCGCCGGCAACGATCGCGCCCGCGTGGCCCATGCGGCGGCCGGGCGGGGCGGTGCGGCCGGCGATGAAGCCGGCGGTGGGCTTCCAGCGGCCGCGCTTCCTTTCATCTGCGAGGAACTGGGCGGCTTCCTCTTCCGCGCTGCCCCCGATCTCGCCGATCATGATGATCGAATGGGTGTCAGGGTCGGCGAGGAACATCTCCAGCACATCGATGTGTTCGGTGCCCTTGATCGGGTCGCCGCCGATGCCGACGGCAGTGGTCTGGCCAAGGCCCACGTCGGTGGTCTGCTTCACGGCCTCATAGGTAAGCGTGCCCGAGCGTGACACGACCCCAACCGACCCTTTGGAGAAGATCGAGCCCGGCATGATGCCGATCTTGCATTCGCCGGGGGTCAGGACGCCGGGGCAGTTCGGGCCGATCAGGCGCGACTTCGAGTTGATGAGGGCGCGCTTGACCTTCATCATGTCGAGGACCGGAATGCCTTCGGTGATGCAGACGATCAGCGGCACCTCGGCGTCGATGGCCTCGAGGATCGAGTCGGCGGCGAAGGGCGGGGGAACGTAGATCGCGGTCGCATCGGCGCCGGTTCTGGCCACGGCCTCGTGCACGCTGTCGAAGACGGGCAGGCCGAGGTGTTCGGTCCCGCCCTTGCCGGGGGTCACGCCGCCGACCATCTGCGTGCCATAGGCGATGGCCTGTTCGGAATGGAAGGTGCCCTGGCTGCCGGTGAAGCCCTGGCAGATGACTTTGGTCGCTTTGTTCACGAGGATGGACATGGGCTTCAGCCTTTCACCGCCTTGACGATCTTCCTTGCCGCGTCCGACAGGTCGTCGGCGGCGATCACGTTCAGGCCGGATTCGTTGATGATCTTCTTGCCGAGCTCGACATTGGTGCCTTCCAGCCGCACCACCAGCGGCACCTTCAGCCCGACCTCCTTCACGGCGGCGACGATGCCCTCGGCGATGATGTCGCAGCGCATGATGCCGCCGAAGATGTTGACGAGGATGCCCTTCACGTTCGGGTCACTGGTGATGATCTTGAAGGCCTCCGTCACCTTCTCCTTCGTCGCGCCGCCGCCGACGTCGAGGAAGTTGGCGGGCTCCGCCCCGTAAAGCTTGATGATGTCCATGGTGGCCATCGCGAGGCCCGCGCCGTTGACCATGCAGCCGATCTCGCCATCGAGCGCGATGTAGTTCAGGTCGAACTTAGAGGCTGCGAGTTCCTTGGGATCCTCCTCCGTCTCGTCGCGCAGGGCGGCGATGTCGGGGTGGCGGTAGATCGCGTTGCCGTCGAAGCCCATCTTGGCGTCAAGAAGCCGCAGCGAGCCGTCCTTGAGCACGCAGAAGGGGTTGATCTCCAGCATGTCCATGTCCTTGTCGATGAACAGCTGGTAAAGCTTCTTCACGATCTGCACGCATTGCTTGACCTGCTGGCCCTGGAGGCCCAGGGCAAAGGCCACGCGGCGGCCGTGGAAATCCTGCAGGCCGGTCGCCGGGTCGATGGTGAAGGTCAGGATCTTTTCGGGCGTCGCATGCGCCACGTCCTCGATCGACATGCCGCCCTCGGTCGAGGCGACGATCGAGATGCGGCTGGATTTCCGGTCGATCAGCAGGGCAAGGTAGAATTCCTTCTCGATGTCCGAGCCGTCCTCGATGTAGATGCGGTTCACCTGCTTGCCCGCCGGGCCGGTCTGCACGGTGACAAGCGTGCGGCCCAACATCTGGCGGGCAAATTCGGCCGCCTCGCCCACGCTGCGTGCCAGGCGGACGCCTCCCTTCTCGCCGGCCTCGGGTTCCTTGAAATGGCCCTTGCCGCGGCCGCCTGCATGGATTTGCGCCTTGACGACCCAAAGCGGCCCGTCCAGCTCGCCCGCGGCGGTCTTGGCCTCTTCGGCCTTCAGCACGACGCGGCCATCGCTGACCGGGATGCCGTAGCTGCGCAGAAGCGCCTTGGCCTGGTATTCGTGGATGTTCATGGCGCAGCACCCTGTCCCTTGATGAACTTGCCGGCCTCATCGCATGAATGCAGGCGTAATCCTACGCGGATTTCCGTCCGTTAGCGCTGAAGGGCGCAGAAAAATGCATCATGTGATCACGCCCTGAAATTTCGTGATCACAACTGGAAAATTTGTGATCGCGAGCGTTCCTTGCCAATGGCTCCGTGATTCGACCCGCAAGGCACGGGCCGGATTCTGCAAGGAAACCTGCACGATCCTTCACCGGATCCCGGCCCGATCAGTTCAGGAAGACGGCAAACAGCATCGCATCGCCCGAGACCAGACGTTCAAAGTCGCGCCAGGAATCCATGTCGATCCGCTCGCCCTTTTCCGCGAAGGGAAGGAAGCCCTCGCCCTGGATCCAGGTGACCAGGTCCACCGGCGGGGGGGTGTCGAACATCTTCTTCAGGTTGATCCCGGCCTCGGCCCCATAGCGCCAGTGCGGGATCAGCTTCTCGCCGGTCAGCAGCGCCTCGGCATCGGCCAGCACTGCCTGCCACCGCGTCCCGGTCCCGGGGGGCATGACAAGGCCGATGGCCGAAACCTGCCTGTCGTTCGGCACCCATTCGCCCTGGTTGTCCTCTTCCAGTTCGACCAGCGTCCAGAAGCGGCGGTTCTCGGCGATCATCGACATGAAATGGCCGTGCGCCTTTGCGGCACGGCCCTTGTCGGGCGTGTTCGACAGCGCCAGCAGCACCATGGCCAGCCGGTCCACCTGGCGGCCGAACATCATGTCCATCGCGTTCGGCGGCGGCGTGTCGCCCCAGAGCGCATAGATCGCCTTGCTGGATTCGATCACCCGCTGGATCGCAGGCTCCGGGTCATAGGCCAGCGCGACCGAGGCAAAGCCAGAAAGGAAGTGGGTATAGGCCGACAGCCAGGCGGCATCGGCAGTGTCGAAGCGGATCACCGGATCGACGACCGGGATGCCGACCCGGCGTCCGCCGGCAAGAATGCCGGCTACCGCGCCGATTTCCTCGCCATCGTCGCGGGTGCCGTTCATGTTGATGTCGAACCACAGATCCGCAAGCCGGATGTCCAGCGCGAAGGGCTGGTCGCCAAGCTGTGCCAGGGCTGCACGGGCAGCCTCCATTTCGGCGTCGAGATTGGTGATCAGAGTGGTGAAATCAGCCGCTGCGAAGGGGCGGGCTGCGGGGTTTTCCGGGATCGGCAGGCGCAGGATGGGCAGCTCGGACCAGTCGGCCCGCATACCGGTCTGCCAGCGCAGCTGCAGGGCGGCCTCTACCCCCCCAAGGAAGCGCAGGCCGGCCAGCGCGAACAGCTGTTCGCTGGCAGGATCGGCCATGGCAGCCAGCCTTGCCTTGGTTGCGGAAATTCCGGTGCGGGCGATCTCTTCCGACAGGGTTTCGGAAGCGACGGGCGCGGCGGCAAGCAGAAGGGCAAGGGTAAGGGCGCGCATCCGGGCCTCCACTGTTGACAGGCAGAGAGTGCGGCCGTGCCCATGCGGTGGCAAGTCAGGATATCCAGCTGCGTGATCTGCGGCGCCCCTGCGGCCCGCATTCGGTGCCGCACGCGGCGGATGATCGGCTAACGGGCGATCCCGCGACGTCTTTGCACGAGCGGTCTTTTCAGGCCTGCTGCCCCGGCAACCCATCCCCCATGGGTCGGTGCAGCCCTTGCTGCCGGCCCGAAGCCAAGGGGCGAACCGGGGCTTGGCGACCCCGGCCTTCCTTGGCAGCATCCGGGCGGTCTAGGGCGTGCACGGCGGGATGGCGGCCCAGAGCACCTGACCCCGGGGCAGAAGTGCCGGTCGGCGCGCCGGAGTGAAGCCGGCTGAACCGATCATCGCCTCGGCCGCAGCTGCGGTGATGTGATAGGGCGGGCGGTCCGAATGGGTCACGACGCCATCGGCCTGCCGGAACGGACCAGCACCATCCGGGGCGATGAAGACGGTGAACAGAAAGGCTTTGAGACGTCCAAAGCGGCGCAGGTTGCGCAGCGCCGTGGTCAGCGCCGGGGCAGGCAGATGGGTGAAGACCCCGAAGGCGATGGCAAGCGTGATCCCGTCGGGCACCCCGGGATAGACGAAGTCGGCGTCCTCGATCAGATGGTCAAGCGGCAGCGCCTCGGGGTCCGGCAGTTCGGTTGTCCGGCCGTGCCGCATCAAGGCCAACGAGGCATCGGTGCCCCAGTAGTGACCGGGCTTCAGGAACGGCACGGCCTTGTGGCCAAGCCGCAGCGCGCCGCAGCCGATATCCAGCAGGTGATCCTCCGGCGTCATGCCCTCGTTCAGAAGGATCTGCATCTGGATGCGGGCGGTTTCGTCCCAGCGACCGCCGACGATCTCGCGGTGGCGGCCCTTCGCGATGGCGTCCTCATAGAAGCCGGGGGCGAGGTAGGGGGAGGCAGGTCTCAGCCTTTCTGGTCCTTCTTCGCGGTCGCGGCAGCCTTCATCCGGGCGAGGAGCTGTTCCTTGGTTTCTCGCGGCGGCGTGGTCGATTTCGGCGCGCCCTTCTGGGCGTGGTCCGGCCCACGCGGTGCCCGGCGGGCACCCTTGGGGTTGCCGGATTTCGAATAGTCCATGGTGGGCCCTCCAGGGCTATGGGTCTGGCCTTGGGGATGCCGGATTCCGCCCGGCAGGGCAAGGGGGTGCGGTCACGTCCGTGGTAGATCATTCCGTGCTCGTTCATGATTTCAAACGTTTGGCCGTTCGCGGCAGAATATCCCCGACACCCTGACCGGGCGGTGCCCGGTGCATTTCCAGCAGTGCATGCCCGCTGGAAAAGCCGCGCTGCCTGCGGCGGGAGTATTTGGGGAAAGGTACAAGAGGAAGGGACGGTGCCGCGGCCGGACTGGTGGCGACATGGGGCAGGGCCGGGCTGCCGGGCGGTGCGGGCAGGCCAGCCGAGGGACGGCCGGTCGGGTCGCGGTCCTCAGGCGGCGCCGGTTCGGCAAGCCGGGCGGTGGCATCACAGGCAAACACCCCCGGAAACGGGTCCGGGGGTGTTCGGGCAAGCGCTTCAGATCAGGGGCCGCTCAGCCCAGAGTCGCGTCGATCCCCTTGCAGGCGGCCACGAGGCCCTTCACCGCATCGACCGACTTTTCGAACATGGCCTTCTCCGTGGCGTCGAGCTTCACTTCGACCACACGCTCCACCCCGCCCGCGCCGATGATCACGGGCACGCCGACATAGAGGCCATCAAGGCCATAGGCGCCATTGACATGGGCAGCACAGGGCAGAAGGCGCTTCTGGTCCTTCAGATAGGCTTCGGCCATTTCCACGGCGGACGCGGCCGGGGCGTAGAAGGCCGAACCTGTCTTCAGCAGGCCCACGATCTCGGCCCCGCCGTCGCGGGTGCGCTGGACGATGGCTTCAAGCTTCTCCTGCGTGGTCCAGCCCATGGCCACCAGGTCGGGCAGCGGGATGCCGCCTACGGTGGAATAGCGCACCGAAGGCACCATCGTGTCGCCGTGTCCGCCAAGGACGAAGGCGGTGACGTCCTTCATCGAGACGTTGAACTCCACCGCCAGGAAATGCCGGAAGCGCGCCGAGTCAAGCACGCCTGCCATGCCGACCACCTTGTTGTGTGGCAGGCCCGAGAATTCGCGCAGCGCCCAGACCATGGCGTCGAGCGGGTTGGTGATGCAGATCACGAAGGCGTTAGGCGCATGAGCCTTGATGCCCTCGCCCACCGATTTCATCACCTTGAGGTTGATGCCCAGAAGATCGTCGCGGCTCATCCCCGGCTTGCGGGGCACGCCGGCGGTGACGATGCAGACATCGGCGCCCGCGATGTCAGCATAGTCGTTGGTGCCCTTCAGCGCCGCATCGAACCCTTCCACCGGGCCCGATTGGGCTATGTCCAGCGCCTTGCCTTGCGGCGTGCCCTCGGCGATGTCGAACAGGACGACATCGCCCAGTTCCTTGAGCGCGATGAGATGCGCAAGCGTGCCGCCGATCTGACCGGCGCCGATGAGGGCGATCTTGGGTCTGGCCATGGGAGCCTCCTGATGGGGTGAATCGGGGCTGTGGGTAGCCGCTTATCGGGGTTCTGTCCAGCCTTGCAGGGCAATCGGTATACAATTGTATGCGAGAAAATGCCGCTTTCGGCTGTCCCGAAAGGGCGTTAGCGGTAACCCGTGGCGGAGGGCGCGATGCACGATCTTTGGTTCTGGGCGGCAGCGCTGATCGCTGCGGCACTGGTCGGGATGAGCAAAGGCGGCGTCCCGGTGGTCGGGATGCTGGGGGTGCCTGTCCTGGCGCTGGTCATCAACCCGGTGGCGGCGGCGGGGCTGCTGCTGCCGGTCTATGTCGTGTCGGATGTCTTCGGGTTGTGGGCCTACCGGCGGCATTATGACCGGCGGGTGCTGGCCATCGTCCTTCCGGGTGCCGTGGCGGGAATCGGCATTGGCTGGGCCACGGCCAGTCTGGTTCCCGAGGCAGCGGTCACATTTCTGGTCGGGCTGATCGGCTTTGCCTTCGCGCTGAACATCCTTGCCCGCCGCCCAGCGGTGGCAGAGCCGCGCCGGGCAGAGGTGGTGCCGGGCTTGTTCTGGGGCGCGCTGGCGGGATTCACCAGTTTCGTCAGCCACGCGGGCGCGCCGCCCTGGCAGGTCTATACCCTTCCGCTCGGCCTTTCGAAGGCGGTCTTTGCCGGGACGACGACGATTGCCTTCGCGGTGATCAATGCGGTGAAGCTGATGCCGTATTACGCGCTGGGACAGCTGAACATCGGCAACCTGAAGATTGCGGCAGTGTTGGCCCTGCCTTCGGTCGTCGCCGTATTTGCCGGGGTAAGGCTGGTGCGGCTGATGCCGGAACGTCTGTTCTTCCGGCTGGTGACCTGGGCGCTTCTCATGATCTCGGTCAAGCTGATCTGGGACGGCGTGAGCAAGCTGGCCTGACCCGGGCCTCGCGCAAGCGGGGGCGCAACGATCGCGTGGCGGGCTTGGGCGTGGCGTCCGACCAGACGCGCGATCACCCGTCAGGGCCGCCGCAGTTCGGGTTGGAAAAGGCAAGCCGGGTGGCGAGGATGATCCCGGCGAAGCCAAGCGACAGGGCAAGCGCGAGCTGCCTCATGGAACTGGCCTGTGGCGGGCCGGACGTGGGAAAAGGCTGCCAGCAAGGGCCTCGACCCAGTTGATGCGGTGCTCTTGCTGCGCTGCGGCAAAAATGCGCTTGCCGTTTCTGTCCGATCCGTGCTTTCAAGCGCAAGAATCTTGCGCGGAGGTGAGTCGTCATGCGTCCCTGTCGGTCTGTCCTCTACATCCCGGCCTCGAAGGAACGAGCGCTGGAAAAGGCGCGTGAGCTGCCGGCCGATGCGATCATCTTCGATCTGGAAGATGCCGTCGCCCCCGAAGAAAAGGTGCGTGCGCGGGCGCTGCTGTCTGACGAGCTGCACCGGGCCGATTTCGGCGGGCGGCTGCGGGTCGTGCGCGTGAACGGGCTGGAGACGCCGTGGGGCGCAGCGGACATGCTGGCCTTTGCCGGCCATCCCGGCGCGGATGCGGTGCTGGTGCCCAAGGTGAACGGGCCGGAAGACCTGGACGCCGTCGGGACACGGGTGGCAAAGCCGCTATGGGCGATGCTTGAGACGGCGCGTGGCTGCCTGAACGCTGCCGCCATCGCCGCCCATCCCCGGCTTGAGGGGATGGTGATGGGCACAAACGATCTGGCCAGAGAGCTGGGTGCGCGGCATCGCGCGGACCGCTTGCCGCTGATGGCGGCGCTGGGGACATGCGTTCTGGCCGCGCGGGCAGAGGGCAAGCTGATCGTCGATGGTGTGTTCAACGCCTTCCGGGACGAGGCGGGCCTGCGCGCGGAATGCGAGCAGGGCCGCGACATGGGCTTCGACGGCAAGACGCTGATTCACCCGGCCCAGCTGGAAATCGCGAACGCGGTCTTTGCGCCCTCGGAGGAGGAGGTGGCGCTGGCCCGCCGCCAGATCGAGGCCTATGCCGAGGCGCGTGCGAAGGGCGAGGGCGTGGCCGTGGTTGATGGCCGGATCGTCGAGAACCTGCATGTGGCCACCGCGAAGGCGCTGATCGAGAAGGCCGAGGCGATTGCGGCGCTGGCGGTTTAGGGCCAAGGTGGCACCGAAACCGTTCGGAGGACCGTGATGACCTTGATCGTTCTGGGACTGGCGCTGTGGTGGGCCGCGCATCTGTTCAGGCGCCTGGCCCCGACGCGGCGGGCGGCGATGGGCGACGCGGGCCGGGGTGTGGTTGCGCTGGGCGTGCTGGCAGGTCTGGTGCTGATGGTCATCGGCTATCGCGGCGTGGAACAGATCGACCTGTGGTATCCGCCCGGGTTCCTGACGCATGTGAACAATCTGCTGATGCTGTTCGCGGTCTATCTCTATGCCGCATCCGGCATGAAGACGCGGATCACGCGCGTGATCCGGCATCCGCAGCTGACGGCGGTCAAGGTCTGGGCTGTGGCGCACCTGCTGGTGAACGGGGATCTTGCCAGCGTGATCCTGTTCGGGGGCATCCTGGCCTGGGCGGTGGTCGAGGTGATCGTGATCAATCGGGCCGAGCCGCGGCCGGCGCCCCCGGCGCCCGCTCCGGTGGGCAGGGAAATCGGCGCGGTCGTCGGGGCGGTGGTGGTGCTGGGGGCAATCGGCTGGGTCCACAACTGGCTGGGCGTCTGGCCCTTCGGCTGAGGGCGAGGCGGGGGTTTCACACCCCCGCACCCCCGTGGGATGTTTGGGCAGAGAGGAAGGCAATTCCGTTCGGATTGCTGCAAATTGGTGAGGCGATGAAGCTCTATCGGTTCCTGAGTGCGGACGACACGTCGGAGTTCTGTCACAAGGTGACGGCGGCGCTGAACAAGGGCTGGGCGCTGCACGGCTCGCCCAGCTATGCCTTTGATGCGGCCAACGGCGTGATGCGTTGCGGGCAGGCGGTGGTGAAGGAGGTGGCGGGCGACTATCACCCCGATCTGAAGCTGGGCGAGCTATGAAGACGGATCCTGGCCGTTTTTTCGAGGACTACGCCTTGGGCGAGGTGATCCGGCATGCCGTTCCGCGCACCCTGGGTGGCGGGGAAAGGGCGCTTTACCACGCGCTTTATCCGGCGCGGGGCGCGGTGTATTCGTCGGATGAGTTCGCGCGGTCGGTGGGCTTGCGGGCCAGCCCGCTGGACGATCTGATCGCCTTCCATACGGTGTTCGGCAAGACGGTGCCCGACATCAGCCTTAACGCGGTGGCGAACCTGGGCTACGCCGAGGGGCGCTGGCTGCAGCCGGTCTGGCCGGGCGACACGCTGCGGGCGGAAAGCGAAGTGATCGGGCTTAAGGAAACCTCGTCCGGGGCGACCGGTGTGGTCTGGGTCCGCACGCGCGGGCTGAACCAGCGCGACGAGGTGGTGCTGGAATATGTCCGCTGGGTGCTGGTCAGGAAGCGGCGACGCGAGGTCGAGGTGCCGGTGCATGTGCCGGAGCTGGCGCCCGTGGTGGCGCCGCAGTCGCTGGTGGTGCCCGAGGGTCTGGATTTCAGCCGCTACGACTTCGAACTGGCGGGCGAACCGCACCGGTGGAGCGACTATGCGGTAGGCGAGGTGATCGACCATGTCGATGCCGTCACGGTCGAGGAGGCCGAACACATGCTGGCCACGCGGCTTTGGCAGAACACCGCCAAGGTCCATTTCGACGTGACGCAGCGCGAGGACGGCCGGCGCCTGATCTATGGCGGCCATGTCATCAGCCTGGCGCGTGCGCTGTCGTTCAACGGCCTGGCGAATGCCCAGTTCATCGTGGCCCTGAACGCGGGTGCGCATGTGAACCCCTGTTTCGCTGGCGACACGGTGCGGGCCTGGTCCGAAGTGCTTGACGGCGCCGAAACCGGTGTCCCCGGTATCGGGGCGTTGCGGCTTCGGCTGGTGGCAACACGCGGCGCAGCCGGAAGGCTGCGGGGGGCGGACGGGAAATACCTGCCCGAGGTACTGCTGGACCTTGACTACTGGGCGCTGCTGCCGCGATAGGTGGCAGGTTTCCGGCCAAGAACCGCAATATCTGGCGATCCGGGGGTTCAGCCCGGCGCCCGGTTGTGCCACAATGACATCAATAACAACAACGGAGGCAGTGGCATGCGTATGATCGCAGGCGTGGCAGTGTTGGCCTTTTCGGCAGGAATGGCCGGGGCGCAGGGGTTCGAGCTTCTGGGCGGGGCCAAGCTGGAATACAAGCACAAGGAAGAGGGCGGAAGTTCCAACGCCTATCTCTCGGGCTATATCGAGGGCGAGGCCGTCGGGTTTTATGTCGGCATCTGGGGGCAGGTGGCCAGTGACGACCTGCTGGATGAAGTCGACCTTTACCTCGGCTACCGAAACGAGACAGCGGGCGGGCTGACCTATGATGTCGGCTATACCCGCTATTACTACCCGAACGACGGGGGCGAATGCTGCGGGGAATATACTCTTGCCCTTGGCATGCCTCTTGGTCCGGTGACCGGAAAGCTGGACCTGGCGCATGATCCGCAATCGGATCTGAACAGCGCCTATCTGGGGGCGGCCTGGTCGGCAACCGATGCCCTCGAAGTATCGGGCCAGTTCGGCATCTTTCAGGTCGAGGACGCAGGCAGCGAGCGCGAATGGGATCTGGGCATGACCTATTCACTGGGGCGGACGACGGCAGTCGACTTCCGCTACTACGATGGGTCCGACTATGCCGACAGCCATTTCGGTCTGGCCCTGACCTGGGATTCGACCCTGCTGTCACGCTGAAAGACTTCCATCGGAAATTCGTGATCACGGATTTTATGCCCGTGATCACGAAGCCAAGAAATCTGCCCGGATAGCGGAAACATCCTGCGTCTGCGGCATTCTCGCGCGTGACACGGGCGAAATCCGCGCTATTCAAGGCAACGAACGTTAGCCGAGCGCGGGGGCCGGATCGCTGCCCGCGCCGCCAGAGGTGAGGACCAGACCCATGGCAGACGCCCGGCGTGCAGAACGCCCCCTTTCGCCGCATTTGCAGATCTATCGCTGGCAGGTGCCGATGCTGACCTCGATCCTGACGCGGATCACGGGCCATGCCCTGATCGCCGGGATCGTGCTGGGGGTCTGGTGGCTTCTGGCCGCAGCGACCTCGGACGATTATTTTGCGCTGGCGAATGCGGTTGCGACCAGCTGGTTCGGGGATCTGGTCTTCACCGGGTCGCTGTGGGCGGTGTGGTATCACTATCTGGCCGGCCTGCGGCACCTTTACTATGACGCGGGCAAGGGGCTGGACATCCCGACGGCGGAAAAGCTGGGCTGGGCCTGTATCATCGGTTCGGTCGTGCTGACTGTGATCACAATTTTTCTGGTTCGGTGAGGGACGCCATGCGCTATCTGACCCCCCGCAAGCGCGCCGAGGGCAAGGGTGCCGCCCATGCCGGCACGGAACATCACTGGTCGATGACCGTTTCGGCCGTGGGCCTGGCTTTTCTTGTGCCGGTCTGGCTTTACATCTTCGGCAGCGCGCTGGGCGGCACACGGGCCGAGGTGCTGGAGACCTTCGCTCGCCCCTTCCCGGCGATCGTGACCGCGCTGGTTCTGATCGTGGGGATGCGCCATTTCGCGATGGGAGCGACCACGATGATCGAGGATTACGCCCGGGGCACGGCACGCAGGATGCTGATCATCTTCGTCGTCTCGCTGGCCTGGGTCATCGCGGCCACCGGCCTGTTCGCCCTGGCCCGCATCGCGCTGTGAAGGAATCGATATGACTGCCTACCCTTACGAGACGCATGATTACGACGTGGTGGTCGTGGGTGCCGGCGGCGCGGGCCTGCGCGCGACGCTTGGCATGGCCGAACAGGGCCTGCGCACGGCCTGCGTGACCAAGGTCTTCCCGACCCGCAGCCACACGGTGGCCGCACAGGGCGGCATCGCCGCCAGCCTTGGCAACATGGGGCCCGACAACTGGCAATGGCACATGTACGACACCGTCAAGGGGTCGGACTGGCTGGGCGATACCGACGCGATGGAATACCTGGCGCGCGAGGCGCCCAAGGCCGTTTACGAGCTTGAGCATTACGGTGTACCCTTCAGCCGCACCGAAGAGGGCAAGATCTACCAGCGCCCCTTCGGCGGCCACACGACCGAATTCGGCGAAGGCCCCCCGGTGCAGCGCACCTGTGCGGCGGCGGACCGCACGGGGCACGCGATCCTGCATACGCTTTACGGTCAAAGCCTGAAGAACAACGCCGAATTCTACATCGAATATTTCGCGCTGGACCTGATCATCACCGATGGCGCCTGCACCGGTGTGGTCGCCTGGAAACTGGATGACGGCACGATCCATGTCTTCAACGCCAAGATGGTGGTGCTTGCGACGGGCGGCTATGGCCGGGCTTATTTCAGCGCGACCTCGGCCCATACCTGCACAGGCGACGGCGGCGGCATGGTGGCCCGCGCTGGTCTGCCCCTGCAGGACATGGAGTTCGTGCAGTTCCATCCGACCGGCATCTACGGCTCGGGCTGTCTCATCACCGAAGGCGCGCGGGGCGAGGGGGGGTATCTGACCAACGCCAACGGCGAGCGTTTCATGGAACGCTATGCGCCACACTACAAGGATCTGGCGCCGCGCGATTATGTCAGCCGCTGCATGACGCTGGAAATCCGCGAAGGCCGCGGCTGCGGACCGAACGGCGACCATATCCACCTGCATCTCAACCATCTTCCCCGCGAGACGCTGGAGGCACGATTGCCCGGCATCACCGAAAGCGCCCGCATCTTCGCCGGCGTCGATCTGCACAAGGATCCGATCCCGGTGCTGCCCACGGTGCACTACAACATGGGTGGTATCCCCACGAACTACTGGGGCGAGGTGCTGAACCCGACGAAGGACGACCCAGATGCCGTCTTTCCCGGCCTGATGGCGGTGGGCGAGGCTGGCTGTGCCTCTGTGCACGGTGCGAACCGGCTGGGGTCGAACAGCCTGATCGACCTGGTGGTCTTCGGCCGGGCCGCGGCGATCCGCGCCGGGCAGGTGGTGGATCGGGCCGCCGCGGTGCCCGCCACCAACAAGGCCGCGGTGGACAAGGCGCTGGCCCGGTTCGATGCCCTGCGCCATGCCAAGGGTAACGTGCCCACCGCCCAGTTGCGGTTGGAGATGCAGAAGACCATGCAGGCCGATGCCGCTGTCTTCCGCGCCGAGGCGACCCTGGCCGAGGGCGAAAGGAAAATGACCGCCATCGCGGCCAAGCTTGATGATCTGCACGTCACCGACCGGTCGCTGATCTGGAACAGCGACCTGATGGAGACGCTGGAGCTGACGAACCTGATGCCGAACGCGCTGGCCACGATCTATGCCGCGCACGCCCGCACCGAAAGCCGCGGCGCGCATGCGCACGAGGATTACCCGCATCGCGACGACGTGAACTGGCGCAAGCACTCGCTGGCCTGGGTCGATGGCGCGAAGGTCAGCCTCGACTACCGCCCGGTGCACACCGAACCGCTGACCTCAGAGGCCGAGGGTGGCATCCCGCTGAAGAAGATCGCCCCGGCAGAGCGGAAATTCTGATGCGCGCCACTTCGCTTCTTCTGTTCATGGCCCTGCCCGCCTGCGTGGCGGGCGAAGCCGTGATGCAGGAGACGACGCGCAGCCTGGCGAGGTCCGCGGTCGACACGGCGGCGGAGCGCTATCTGCCCGGTGTGCCGGTCAAGCCCTATTCCGACTGTGTGATAGATAATGCATCGACGTCCGAGTTGCTGGCGCTGGCACAGGCGGCCGGGGCGGGGTCCGCGCAGGAAGTCGCCAACCGCGCCTGGCCCACGGTCAGGACTGTGGCACAACGGCCCAAGGCGGCGCAATGTCTTGTCCGGGCCCTGTCAGGCGGCCAGCTTCGGGCGGCGCAGGGCCTTGTGATCGGAGGCTTTTGATGACCCTCAGACCTGCCCTTGCCCTTGTCGTTCTGGCGCTGGCCGCCTGCGACCCGGCCGAGATGGCCGACCGGACGATGCGCCGTGCCGCGGGCGACGTGGTCTTTGCGGTGGTGAACCGTGACATGCCGGCTGGTCCGGCGCAGGCGGCGACAGAGTGCATCCTTGATGCCGCGACCATGCCCGAGATCCGCGCGCTGGCCCGCGATATCGGCGTCGAGGCCGGAACACAGACCAAGGAGAACATCCGCAATCTGGCGCTGCGGCCTGCTGCGCAATCCTGCTTCGCCGCCAATGGCGTGCCTCCGATCAGGTAGCCACATGAAACGCCTTGCCTTTCTGGTTCTTTCCTTTCTGGCCGCCTGCGGATCGATGTCGATGGCCGAGGCGGAGCGGCAGTGCCTTGAGCGTGCCCGGCTGGCCCAGCAGCCGCGCGGCGAGGTAAGCGTCGGGGTTGGATCGAATGGCAAGACCGCTGGCGCAATCGAGCTTGAGGTCTCGTCTGATTTCCTGCTGCGACGGGACCCTGCGGCGGTATTCGAACTTTGTGTCCAGCAGAAGACCGGCCAACCGCCGTCGCGGCCGCTTGGCCAGATGCCGGGCTGGAAGGGGTAGGGATGACCGGCCTCGCGCCCATGCAGCTGTTCCGCGATGTGGCTGTGGTTCCGGTCGGCAAGGTGCGACGATCGGTGCCGATCGGCGGCCCGATCTGGCATTCCTTCGATGCCCAGGTCAGCGCGAGGCACTGTCGTGACGGTCGGCCATCGGACCGCCCGGCGCCCATGCCTGTGCAAGCCGCCATGATCGACGAGCCAGCCGTCTGGGGTGGGTATCTGATCCACCAGTTCGGCCACCTCGTGGCCGAGCATCTGACCCGCTTGCCGCAATCGGTGCGCGATCGGCCCCGGGATCTGTTCCTCTTTACCATCGAACCTGGTGCAGATGTTGGCCGCATTCCGCTTCACGTCTGGGATGTGCTGGACTGGCACGGTGTGCCGCGAGATCGCGTCCATCTGGTAACCTCGCCCGTTCTGGTACGGGAACTTCATGTCGCGGCCCAGGGCGAGATGCTGGGCGGCGTGCCAACGTCGCCGCAATATCTGGACCTTCTGGAAGAGAGGGTCCGGCTGAACAGCCTTCGGCCCGTGCCCAACCGGCTGGTTTTCGTGACCCGGGCCGGGATGGTGGCGTCTGGTCGTGGCGGACATGCCGGCGAGGCTTATCTTGCGGGGCTGCTCTCGCGGTTGGGTGTGCCGGTCGTGGACCCCGGCAACTTGCCAATCCGTTCCCAACTTGCGCTCTACGCAGGCGCCGAAATCCTGGTTTTCTCGGAAGGCTCGGCGTTGCATGGTCGGACCCTTATCGGTCGGGTGCGGCAGGAAATCCATGTCCTGCGGCGCCGGTCGCTGCGTAATACGGCACGCTGCCAGCTTGCACCGCGCTGCACGCGTCTTGCATACCATCAGGTGCTAGCAGGACGGCTGGGCTGTGCGACCGAAACGCGTGGCAGTCGGCCCGACCTGGAAGTTGCGCTTTACGACGTCGAGATCCTTTTCCACGTCTTTGCCGGGCTGGGCATCGACCTGCGCCCGCACTGGGACGATGCCGCCTATCGCCAAGCCGTAAGCAATGATCTGGCCGGCTGGATGACGGCCAACCCGACCTCCCTGAAACAGCATGTCGAGAACTTGGACATGCTGGCCGACCTTGACCTTGACCCGCCGCCGGGGCTGGCTGCCGACGCTGCCGCTGCCCCGGCGATCCATTGAAAGGCTGATCCATGGTTCAGTTCACCCTGCCCAAGAATTCCAAGATCCGCACCGGCAAGACCTGGCCTAAGCCTGAAGGCAAGAACGTGCGCAAGTTCCAGATCTACCGCTGGAACCCCGATGACGGCGAAAACCCGCGAGTCGATACCTATTTCGTCGACATGGACAGCTGCGGGCCGATGGTTCTGGATGCGCTGATCAAGATCAAGACCGAGATCGACCCGACGCTGACCTTCCGCCGGTCCTGCCGCGAAGGGATCTGCGGCTCCTGCGCGATGAACATCGACGGCATCAACACGCTGGCCTGCATCTATGGCCTGGACGAGATCAAGGGCGACGTGAAGATCTACCCGCTGCCGCACATGCCGGTCATCAAGGATCTGATCCCGGACCTCACGCATTTCTACGCCCAGCACGCCAGCATCATGCCCTGGCTGGAGACGAAGACCAACCGCCCGGCCAAGGAATGGCGGCAGTCGATCGAGGATCGCAAGAAGCTGGACGGGCTCTATGAATGCGTCATGTGTGCCTCGTGCAGCACATCCTGCCCGAGCTACTGGTGGAACTCGGACCGCTATCTTGGCCCCGCCGCGCTGCTGCATGCCTATCGCTGGATCATCGACAGCCGGGATGAAGCCACGGGGGAACGGCTGGACCAGCTGGAAGACCCGTTCAAGCTCTATCGCTGCCACACGATCATGAATTGCGCCAAGACCTGCCCGAAGGGGCTGAACCCGGCCAAGGCGATCGCCGAGATCAAGAAGATGATGGTCGAGCGGGTGGTGTGATTCTCACGTGCCGCTGATCCTGTTGATCCTGGCGGTCGGAGTTTATCTCTATCTCTGGCACCGGTGGCGAACCACGACCCTGACGCGCGACTGCCGCTGGCGGCAGGACCGCCGCGTAGCGCCTGATTACTGGCGTTGCGTGGTCTGCGGGGCCGAGGCGCGGGGGCGCGAACCCAAGGATTGCCTGCGGGCAAGGGGGTAAGGGGGGCGAAGTTTTCGAAAACTCCGCACCGGAGCCCTTGGAGGCTTTGTGCCGATTTCTTCGAAGAAATCGGCGCTTGCGGCGGGGCCGGTTCCCGGCAAGTCTGCGGTCATGAAGCCCGACCGCCCCGAACACCCCGCCCCCGCCGATGCCGAAGCCCGCAAGGCCGTTGCCCCCGTGATCTGCTATCCGGTCGGGGGCCTGCCGCGCCCCGACCTCTTTGCCTACCGCGCCGCGCGCGAGGGCTGGAGCCTGATCGACGAAGTGCTGGTTCCCCCGCGCGAGGCGCGTTGCTTCGAGGTGTCGGCCGGCCACTTCTTCCGCATTGTCAGCGTGGAAGGCCCGCAGGTGGGCGATCTGAACCTTTTCGCGGCGGGCAACCTGGCCGAGCGGTTCTTTTCCGGAAAGACGCGGGCGCTGCATGGCACGCATCTGTCCACCGGCGACAGGATGTGGTCCTGCCTGCCTTACCTTCGGCCGATGGCGACGATCACCAAGGATACGCTGGACTGGTATGGTTTCGACGCCTTCGGCGGCAGCGTGCATGATGTGATTGGCACCCGATGCGATCCCTATACCCATGCGCTTCTGTCCGGCGGGGAGCAGTATCACCACTGCTGCCATTCCAATCTGACCCGCGCCGTGGCGGCGCATGCCGGTCTGCCGCTGCATGCGGCGGAACTGCACGTGCATGACGTGCTGAATGTCTTCATGTGCACCGGCTTCACCCGCGACACGGGCCAGTATTTCATGAAGGCAAGCCCGGTGCGTCCGGGCGACTATCTTGAATTCATGGCAGAAATCGACCTTCTGGGGGCTCTTTCCGCCTGCCCGGGCGGGGATTGTTCGACCGAACATTCATCGGACGCCGCAGCCTGCCATCCGCTGCTGGTGCAGGTTTTCCGGCCGAAGGCGCCGCCAGTCGGATGGGCCCCGCCGGGGGCCAACCCCTATGACCGCAGCCACGGCGCCGCTCGTCGTCCCTGACGGCCTTCCTCGGTGGTCGCGGTGTCAGGAATACCGCTCGACCGTCGCTGCCTGCGGGTCATCGTAGCGGTCGCCCCAGGCCCAGCCGACTGGCAGGATGCGGTCGATCTCGGCCCGGTCGTCATCGGACAGGTCGATTTCGGGCGCAAGGATCCATGCCTTCAGGTGTTCGGCCGTACGGGTGCCCGGGATCGGGATCAGATGCGGGCCGCGATCCAGAATCCATGCCAGGGCCAGCGCCGCGGGGTCAAAGCCGCGGCTTCTGGCCATATGGTGGAAGGCTTGCAGCTTCGAAAGGTTGTGCGGCCAGTTTTCAGGGTAGAACCGGGGAATGCGGGTGCGGAATTCCCCCGGCGGGAAGGTTGCCGGATCGGCCATCGGTGTGCCGAAGACCCCGCGGGCCAGCGGAGAAAACGGCACGAAGGCAACGCCAAGCTGGGCGCACCGCTGGATCAGACCCAGTTCGGGCTGGCGTGTCCACAGCGAATATTCGCTTTGCACTGCCATGACCGGGTGAACCGCATGGGCGCGTTCCAGCGTATAGGGGCCGATTTCCGACAGGCCGTAGCCCAGAATCTTACCCTCCTCGTGCAAGCGCTGCATGGTTCCTGCAAGGTCTTCGGCTGGGATCTGCGGGTCGTGACGGTGGGCGTAGAAAAGCGTCACATGATCCACCCCAAGCCGCCGCAACGAGCCTTCCAGTTCGGTGCGCATATGCTCTGGCCGGTTGTCGACGCGGCGGGCGGGGTCGTCGGTGAATGCGGCCTTGGTGGCGATGTGGGGGCGGTGGCCACGCGTCCTCAGCCACTTGCCAATGATCGATTCGCTGAGACCCTTTCCGTAACCGTTTGCCGTATCAAGAAAATTGATCCCATGGTCCCAGGCGGCATCAAGGGTTCGCAGGCTTTCGTCCTCGGTCGTCGGGCCGAAGATGCCACCGAAGGACAGGCAGCCGAGGCCAAGTGCGGAAACCTCGGGGCCGTTCAGGCCAAGACGACGGGTCTTCATGCGTTCACGTAATGCAGGCCCTGGAACCGGGCCCGCAGCGCGCGGGTCCGGGGGGCGATGGTTTCGGGGGCGTTGGACCGCAGGGCCTCGGCGATCAGCGCGGCAAGTTCGGGCGCATCCGCTGGGGTGACACCCCGGCGGACAAGTTCGGGCGTGCCGATGCGCAAACCGTTCATGTCGCCCGGCACCTCGGGCAGGGGCAGGCCGATGCCGCAGGCAAGGAACCCGGCCTTGCGCAGGGTTCTGGAGGCCGCCTGACCACCACCGAAGGCCGCAGCCTCGATCGCGAACTGGTGCGAGGTGGTGGCCCCCCTGTCGCTGGCAAAGACTGGCAGACCAAGGTTGACCAGTTCCTGCGCCAGAGCGCGCGCAAGATCCACCATGGCCCGGGCATAGGCAGCCCCATGGTCGCGCCAGTCAAGAAGCGTCAGCGCCAGTGCCGCCGATTTCGCGGCGTCGAAATTTGCGGTGAGGCCGGGGAAGGCGATAGCGTCAAGACGTTCGGCGATGGTGGCATCGTTCGTCACGATCAGTCCGCCCGCGGGGCCGCCCAGGGATTTGTAAGTGCTCATCGTCATCAGATGTGCGCCTTCGGTCAGCGGGTTCGCCCAGACACGCCCGGCGATGATGCCGCATTGGTGGGCAGCGTCGAACAAGACCTTCGCGCCGACCTGATCGGCGATCTTGCGAACCTCGGCCACCGGATGCGGAAAGAGATTCAGGCTGCCGCCAAGGGTTATGACCTTTGGCCGAACCGCATGGGCAAGGTCGCGAAGGCCACAAAGATCAATGGTATAGCCATCGGCATCTATGGGGGCCGGATGGGTCGTAAGCCCATAGAGCCCCGCACAGCCGGCCGCATGGTGCGTAACATGTCCACCGATTCTGGCGGGCGGGGCGATGATGCTGTCGCCAGGTTTCGCCAGAGCCATGAACCCGTACAGATTGGCCAGCGCGCCAGAGCCGACGCGGATTTCGGCATGGCCCGCATCAAAGATTTCGGCGGCAAGTTCGGCGGCGATGACCTCGATCTCCTCGATCGCCTCAAGCCCCATTTCATACTTGTCGCCGGGATAACCCAGCGATGGGCGCGACCCGAGGCCCCGGGCCAGCGCCGCTTCGGCCCGGGGGTTCATCACGTTGGTCGCAGGATTCAGGTTGAAACAGTCGCGGTCGTGGATTTCCTGATTTCGGTCGATAAGTTGCCCGATCCGGGCCGCAACCTGCGCCGAGGGGCTGGCTGCTGCCGCGGCAAGGCGCTGGATGTGGGTTTCGCAGGTCTGCGGCACCCAGGGGCGGGGGACGAGGCGGGTCATGCGAATGCGGCCTCCAGGGCGATCCTGATCATGTCGCCGAAGCTGGTCTCGCGCTGGTCCGACGGCAGCGCCTCGCCGGTGGCGATGTGGTCCGAAACGGTAAGGACGGCCAGCGCGCGGGCACCATGCCGCGCGGCAAGCAGGTAAAGTTCGGCAGTCTCCATCTCTACCCCAAGGCAGCCGTGACGAACAAGCTGCTCGGTCAGGTCTGGGCGTTCGTCGTAGAAGGTGTCCGACGAATAGATGCCGCCGACGTGGACAGGCGTGCCCATCGCAGTGGCTGCGGCATAGGCTTTTGACAGCAGGCCGAAATCGGCGCAGGGGGCGAAGTTCAGCTCGCGCAGGATCGTGCGCGAGGGCGAGCCTACGGTCGAGGCGGCCTGCGCCAGGATCACGTCGCGGACCTTGACATGTTTGGGCAGTGCACCGGCCGACCCCACGCGGATCAGCGTCCTGGCACCATAGTCGCGGATCAGTTCGTTGGCGTAGATCGACAGCGAGGGCATGCCCATGCCCGAACCGTGAATGGTGACCCTGTGCCCGCGCCAGGTGCCGGTATAGCCCAGCATCCCGCGCACCTCGTTCACCTGCACCGCGTCCTGCAGGAAGGTCTGCGCCGCCCAGCGCGCGCGGTAGGGGTCGCCTGGCAGCAGAACGGTTTCGGCAATATCGCCCGGCTTGGCGCCGATGTGGACGGTCATGATTCCCCCGGCTTCGGGCGCCATGGCCAAGTCCATGAAAGCCCTGAAGATCTTTGTGTCTTGATCGGATCGTCCTTCTGTCTGCCCCGTCTGAAGGCGCAAGACCGACCCGCGCCCCATTAAGGCGGCGGTCGGCGAGCAGCGCAAGGGGGCTTCGCTGTCAGGCGCCGTGCGGCGCAAGAGCGAGGAAGGACGCGCGATTGCTGCAGAAGTCGATGGCCGCGGGGTCTGCCATGTCGCCCATGTCGAGAACCCGAGCGCAGGCGCCCCGTTCCGCGCAGTGGCCGCAGACTGTCAGCAGTTCAACCCATTGGGCATGGTTGCGTTTCAGTTCGGTCTCGGGCACGCCGAAGATTGCGCCCATGGCGGTGACGCGTTCGGTGATGTCCTGCGGCATGCGCAGAAAGTCCAGAACCTGAGCGCGGGTCATGCCCAGATCCTCAAGGTCACGATCGGTCAGGGCCTCGGCCTCGCTGACCTGATGCAGCCGGTGGAGGAGAGAGCGGATGCGGTCGAACATTGGCGTGGCCCTGCTGCGGATGACGCAGACATCCTAGCAGGGTCGGGGCCTGGCCGGATTGATGTGGGTCAAGCAGACAGGATCAGTCCGGCTGTTCCCAGTCGGTCCCTGTCCAGCGGTAGCGGATGGGCTGGCCCTGCTGGTCCGGCGCAGTCAGGAAGGTTTCGCCCTGTTCTGTAACCACCTCCCACGATTTCAGGGTCAGCATGCCGATCGCGCCATCGATCTCGGTATAGACGGTGCACCCCAGGATGCCGCAGTAAAGCGAGGGCGTGGTCGAACAGGTGAAGCCCGCCGTATCCAGCAGCCAGTCCGGCATCCCGTCGCCGCTCAGATCGATCCGGGTCACCGTGCCTTCGGCAAGGCTGAATTCACCTTCGCAGAAACCGGCGGATTCGCTGACTACCCTGTTGAACTCGGCCGGCCAGGACGGATCCTGGGCAAGGGCGGGACTGGCGACAAGAAACACGGCAAGCAGGCGATGCATGGCGGGCCCTCGGGTCGAACTGGGGGTCAGAATGCCTTGAAGGTCATCGTGGTCAGCGTGCGCTGGATGCCGGGAATGTCGAAAAGCCGCGACGACAGATAATGGCCGACGTCCTGATCGTCAGGGATGTAGACCTTGGCGATCAGGTCGTAGTCGCCGCTGGTGGAATACAGTTCGCTGACCACCTCACGATCCCAGATCGCATCGGCGACCTGATAGGTCATGCCCGGAGTGCAGCGGAACTGGACGAATACCAAGGCCATCGGACCCTCCTTCTTGCATGGTCATCCTAAGGCCCCTGCACCGGAAGGGGAAGCCTCGGTCAGGCTCAGAGGGGCTGGTTCGCGCCTGAGATCATCCACGGTCAGGGGCGCGGTGGGCCGAGCCAGCCGGTTGCGCACGACCCAGAACAGCCGGGTCTGCGCCCTGGTGATCGCGACATAGGCCAGCCGTTTCCACAAGGGCACCCCCGCCTCGCTGCGGCCTGACTGGGCGGCGGCGTAAAGGTCGGGGGCAAAGACCTGCACCTCGTCCCACTGGCTGCCCTGCGCCTTGTGGATCGTCACCGCCGCACCGTGCAGAAAGGCAGCGCCCATCCGCGCCGCATGGGGGATGAAGGGTTCCTCCTCGTCCGGTTTCTCGATCTTGATGATCGAGGCCGCCGAAACCTGCGGCTCTTCTGCCCCCACCACATGCAGGCGGGCAAAACCCTCGCGGTTACCCTCGCCCAGATAGATCACCTGCGCGCCCTTGATCAGGCCGCGCGCTTCAAGGTCGATGCGCTTCTTGCGGTGCTTGAGCGGCAGTTCGATCCCGTCGCAGATCAGGGGCTCGCCCGGAAGAAGCCGGTCCTCAGGCGCGCCGTAGGCATTGCGGAAAGCCTGGATCAGTCGCACGCGGGTCGCGTTCCGCCAGACGAGAACCGGCGAACGTGCCATCAGCTGCGCCTCCACACGTTCTGCCCAGACCACCCGGCCATCCCGACGCGCCGTTTCCTGGACGAGGGCCTCGAAATCCTCGAAATCCAGCCGTTCATCGCCCAGCGCATGGGCCAGGTCGAGGATCGGGTTGTCCAGCGTCTGGCGGTGGATGCGATGCAGGATCAGCTTTTGTCCTTCGGCCAGGCGGTCGAACACCATCTGCCCCGACTGCCCTACCGGGGCCAGCTGCGCCGGGTCACCGAACAGAACCAGCGTCGGAAAGATCTCGCGCAGGTCGTCGAACTGGCGTTCGTCCAGCATGCTGCTTTCATCGACGAAGCCCACGTCCAGGGGTTCCTCGCGCCGCTTCCAGCCCTTGATGAAGTCCGACCCCTTGAGCCCCGCCGCCGCCAGCGCGCCGGGGATGCTGGCCACCTGCTGGTAGAAGGCCTGTGCCCGGTCAAGCGCCAGATCCGTCAGCCCCGCAATGGCAAGGCTGTCGATCACCGGCCGCGTGCCCGTTCCGGCCAGCCATTCGGCGATCTTCTCGTATTCCGGGTCGTAGACCGGGGTGTAGAGGATGCGGTGTATCGTGGTCGCCGGCACCCCGCGCAGCCGCAGGACGCTGGCGGCCTTGTTGGTGGGGGCAAGGATCGCCAGGGTCCGGCGGTCCTTGCGTTTGCGCCCTTCGTAGTCGCCCGAGATTACCTCGACCCCGGCCGACCGCAGCCCCCTGTAAAGCTCGGCCAGAAGCATGGTCTTGCCAGAGCCCGCCTTGCCGATCACCGCCATGACGGTGGCCCGACCCTCGCTGATCGGGGACAGTTCGCCCTCGACCAGATCGATGCCTGCCCCGCGGAAGGCGGTGGCAAGGCAATCGTAGGCTTCGGCCTGATCGTCGGAAAACTGAAGCGCCGGGGGATGCATCGCGCCACCATAGCCGCGGGATGCGTCAAGCGGTAGGCCCGCCGGGCCTAATGCGCGCGGCGGGGCAGGGAAAGTGTCAGGGCGGGCGGTTCGGGCGCAACCTCGACCTCGCGCAGGGCGACTGCCAGCGCCTCTTCAACCTTCAGCGCCAGATCCGGCAGATCGTTTTGCCAAGCATAGTCCTGCAGGTCCGAGAGCACGTCGAAGATCCAGTCGTGGCGCATGACCCCCTCGGGACGCTTGGATTTGCGGGCCGCCGCAGGGCCCACCCCGTCGAAGGTTCGATGCGGGATGGGCCGGCGGCTGCTGGCCCACCCGAACACAGATAGTCCCGCGGCGGTAAACCGCAGATTAATGGGCGCGCCTTATCGGCCGAGGCTGGCTTCGAGCGTGTCCTCGAAGGTGCGCAGCCCCGTGCGCGGCGCCTGCACCAGCACGGCCATGTTTCCGGGCTTGTGCTGGTTCTTCCACATAAGTGTGTGCGCCTTCGGGATTTCGGCCCATGGGAAGACTTCGGACATGCACGGGTCGAGCCGGCGTTCGATCATCAGCTTGTTGGCGGCGCTGGCCTGCTTCAGATGTGCGAAATGGCTACCCTGCAGGCGTTTCTGGTGCATCCACATGTAGCGGACGTCGAAGGTGCAGTTGAACCCGGTGGTTCCGGCGCAGATCACCACCATGCCGCCCTTCTTGCAGACCAGGGATGACACCGGGAAGGTCGCCTCGCCCGGATGTTCGAAGACGATGTCCACGTTCACGCCCTTGCCGGTGATGTCCCAGATCGCCTTGCCGAAGCGTCGCGCCTCCTTCAGCCATTCGTTGTATTCGGGCGAGTTCACCTTGGGCAGTTGCCCCCAGCATTTGAATTCGTTGCGGTTGATGACGCCCTTGGCGCCCAGGCCCAGAACGAAATCGCGCTTGGATTCGTCGCTGATGACCCCGATCGCATTGGCCCCGGCCGTGTTGATCAGCTGGATTGCATAGGACCCGAGGCCCCCCGAGGCCCCCCAGACCAGCACGTTCTGGCCCGGCTTCAGGTCGTGGGGTTCATGCCCGAAGAGCATCCGGTAGGCCGTGGCCAGCGTCAGCGTGTAGCAGGCCGATTCCTCCCAGGTCAGGTGTTTCGGACGTGGCATCAGTTGCTGGGCCTGGACCCGTGTGAACTGGGCAAAGCTGCCGTCCGGCGTCTCATAGCCCCAGATGCGCTGGGTGGGGCTGAACATCGGGTCGCCGCCGTTGCATTCCTCGTCATCGCCATCGTCCTGGTTGCAGTGGATCACCACCTCGTCGCCGACCTTCCAGCGCTTGACCTTGTCGCCGACCGCCCAGACGATACCAGCCGCGTCCGACCCGGCGATGTGGTAGGGGTGCTTGTGGCCGTCGAAGGGGCTGATCGGCTGGCCCAGTCCTGCCCAGACGCCATTGTAATTGACGCCCGCCGCCATCACCATGACCAGGACTTCGTGGCTGTCGATCTTCCAGGTATCCACAACCTCGACCTGGAAAGACTGATCCGGCGCCCCGTGCCGTTCGCGGCGGATTGCCCAGGCATACATCCTGGCCGGTACATGCCCGAGCGGCGGCATCTCGCCCAGTTCGTAAAGGTCCTTCTTCGGCGCGTCGTAGATCACCGGAGCATTTTGCGTATCCAAAGCCACCTCAGCCTCCAGATGGTTGCCGCGCCGCAGAATCGCCGCGCCTATGGCGGCAGATAATATTCTTGCGCGCAATATTGCAATAGTCTGATTAGACATTTTGTAATTTTATGTCTGCCGCGGTGCGGCGACCTAAACTTCCGGTACCGAAGCAGCATAGAATGCCAGAAGCGCACGTTCCGTTGCCACCGGCTGCAGGCCCTCGGTCACCAGCCCGCGGCGGATCAGCGGCGTCAGTCCCTCGTTCAGGATGGCAGCCAGCCCCTGGGGCGGAAGCTTCAGGACCGCCCCGGCCGCCTGCAAGCGCGCGACCAGGGTTGCGACACGATCCTGCAGCTCGTCACGGCTTGCCGCCCCATCGCCAATCGCCTTTGCCACCAGCGGCACCGGCAGCACGGGCACCACCGCAGCGATCGCCCTCATCAGCCGCGCGCCCAGCGTCTCGACCGTTCCGCCCTCGGCAAGATGGGCCCGCAGGCTGACCGGCGCCCCGAACCCGGCCGCCGCCGTGCCAAAGCCCTGTGTCAGCCCCCTGAACCGCGCCCAAAGGAACCGGGCGGCATGCCAGGCCACCCAGAACGGTCGGTTTCTGAACTGCCTTCCGCCGGCTGCGGCCGCCTCGACCAGGACACGGTCCTCCAGCACCCGGTCGTATGCAAGGCCTACCGGCACGAAGGCCACGTCACGTCCTGCCGGGTCGAAACCCTCGACGATATAGTGAAGCAGCCCCAGTCTGGCCGGCCCGACACGGCCATCAAGGCTCAGCCCGCCTTCCGGGAACAGAGCCTGCGTCGTGCCCTCGGCGGTCGCCATCTGCACATAGCGCGCCAGAACCTTGCGGTAGAGCGCATTGCGGCTGCCGCGCCGGATGAAATAGGCCCCCATCGCCCGGATCATCGCGCTAAGCGGCCAGACACGCGCCCACTCTCCCACAGCGTAGGAAATCGCCGCACGCTCCGCGACCAGCCAGGTGACCAGCACATAGTCCAGGTTCGACCGGTGGTTCATCACGAAGATGATCGTCGCCTTCGGATCCAGCTGGCCCAGCCGCTCGTCCACCTTGCCGACCCGTACACGATAAAGCAACCGACTCAGCCATTTTGCAGCCCGTGTGGCAAAGCCGAAGTAGAGCGTCGCCGAAAAGGCGGGCACGATCTCGCGCGCATAGCGCCGTGCCTCCTCAAGGGCGACCTCGCCAGGCACACCGGTTGCCGCGGCATGGGCCATGGCCGCTTCGACCACCTGCCGGTCATAGGCAAGCCGCGCCACCATGTGGGAGCGCCGCGCCAGCTTGAACAGATCGATCTTGCGGTCGAGCCGCGCGTTCAGCTGCATCAGTGCGCGTTCTGCCCTGCGGCGGAAGAACCAGCGGACCGAGGGGAACAGGAAATGCGTGGCAAAGCTGATCGCCGCAAAACCGAGGATCAGGATCAGCAGCCAGACCGGAACTGCGACCGTGCCGAACATTCACCCACACTGCCCGAAACCGGAAACCGCGTCGATGGCTTCTTCCGCATCCGGGCGCGCATACCCTGCGGCTGCAAGGCAGGACGGCAAAGGAAGTGTCGCCGCAGTGCAGCGATTGACATTGGCATGATCTGTCGCGTATGCCGTCATGAGCGCAACAAAATTACCCGACCGACTCGCGAGGCCCCATGTCCGAGAAACCTTGGCTGTTCCGCACCTATGCCGGCCATTCCACGGCTGCAGCCTCGAATGCGCTGTATCGCACCAACCTGGACAAGGGGCAGACCGGGCTTTCCGTCGCCTTCGACCTGCCCACTCAGACCGGCTACGACTCGGACGATCCCCGTGCGCGCGGCGAGGTCGGCAAGGTCGGCGTGCCGATCGCGCATCTGGGTGACATGCGCACCCTGTTCCGGGACATCCCGCTGGAACAGATGAACACCTCGATGACGATCAACGCCACCGCCCCCTGGCTTCTGGCGCTCTACATTGCGGTGGCCGAGGAACAGGGTGCCGACATCTCCAAGCTGCAAGGCACCGTGCAGAACGACATCATCAAGGAATACCTCAGCCGCGGCACCTATATCCTTCCGCCTGAGCCCTCCTTGCGGCTGATCAACGATGTTGCGGCCTACACGGGCAAGCATCTGCCGAAGTGGAACCCGATGAACGTCTGTTCCTACCACCTGCAAGAGGCCGGGGCGACGCCGGAACAGGAGCTGGCCTTCGCGCTCGCCACCGCCTGCGCGGTGCTCGATGATCTGAAAGTGAAAGTCCCGGCCGAAGATTTCCCCGCAATGGCGGGCAGACTGTCGTTTTTTGTCAATGCCGGCATCCGTTTCGTTACCGAGATGTGCAAGATGCGCGCCTTCGTGGCGCTGTGGGACGAGATCCTGGAAACACGCTATGGCATCACGGACGCGAAGTTCCGCCGCTTCCGCTATGGCGTGCAGGTCAACTCGCTGGGCCTGACCGAGCAGCAGCCCGAAAACAACGTCTACCGCATCCTGCTGGAGATGCTGGCCGTCACCCTGTCGAAGAACGCCCGCGCCCGCGCCGTGCAACTTCCGGCCTGGAACGAGGCGCTGGGCCTGCCGCGTCCCTTCGACCAGCAATGGTCGCTGCGGATGCAGCAGATCCTGGCCTACGAGACTGATCTTCTGGAATTCGATGACCTCTTCGACGGCAACCCTGCCATCGAGCGCAAGGTCAACGAACTCAAGGCCGGCGCGCTGGAAGAACTCGCTCACATCGACGCCATGGGCGGGGCGGTCGCGGCCATTGGCTACATGAAATCCCGCCTGGTCGAGGCCAATGCCGAGCGTCTGGCGAAGATCGAGTCCGGCGAGACGACCGTCGTCGGTGTGAACCGGTTCACCACCACCGAACCTTCGCCACTGGCCACGGGGGAAGGCGCGATCATGCAGGCCGACCCGCAGGCCGAAGCCGACCAGTGCGCCCGGCTGGCCGAATGGCGTGCCAGCCGAGACCCGGCCAAGGTCGCCGAAGCCCTTGCCGCGCTGCGGCAGGCGGCACAATCGGGCGACAACATCATGCCAGCTTCGATCGCCTGCGCGAAGGCGGGTGTGACCACAGGTGAATGGGGCGGGGCGATGCGGGCGCTTTTCGGTGAATACCGGGCGCCCACCGGCGTCTCATCCCACCCCTCGAACCGCACCGAGGGGCTGGAGCCGGTGCGCGAGGCCGTCGCCGCTGTTTCAGCGAAACTGGGGCGCCCGCTGCGGTTGCTGCTGGGCAAGCCCGGTTTGGATGGCCATTCCAACGGCGCCGAGCAGATCGCCGCCCGCGCCCGCGACTGCGGTTTCGAGATCACCTACGACGGCATCCGTCTGACACCCGCCGAAATCGTCGCCGCTGCCACCGACAAGCGGCCGGATGTCATCGGTCTGTCGATCCTGTCGGGCAGCCATCTGCCGCTGATCCGCGAGACACTGGACCTGCTGCGCCAGGCTGGCTTGTCGCGGACACCGCTTGTGGTCGGAGGCATCATCCCCGACGAAGACGCCCGTGCATTGCAGGCCATGGGTGTTGCCCGAGTCTATACCCCCAAGGATTTCCAGCTGAACCGGATCATGCTGGATCTTGTGGCGCTTGCCGATCCCGCCCCTGTCGCTGCCGAATAGCCTCTGCCGCCGAAGGGGCGCCGGACTATATCCATTCGTCGCGCCCGGTGCCAACCGCATCGGCAACGCTGGCAAAGCCGTCGCGGGCCAGCAGCGCGTCGAGGCCGCGCACGATGCGCGGCACCAGCGACAGGCCCTGGTAAACCATGGCCGTATAAAGCTGCACGGCGGAAGCGCCCGCGCGGATCTTGGCATAGGCGTCCTGGGCCGAAGCAATTCCCCCGACCCCGATCAGCGGCAACCGCCCCTCGGTCAGCCGGGACAGTTGCGCCAGAATCCTGGTGGACCTTTCGAACAACGGCGCCCCGGACAGGCCTCCCTGCTGGTCCCGGCTTGCAGATTTCAAACCTTCGCGCGACAGCGTGGTATTGGTGGCGATGATGCCCGAAATGCCAGAGCCAAGGGCGACCTCGGCAAGCTGGGCCAGTTCGTCCTGGGTCAGGTCGGGGGCGATCTTCAGGAAAACAGGAACAGGCCGGGGCAGGTCGGCGCGGGCCTCCATTACGCCCGCGAGGAGGGCCGCCAAGGCAGCGGAACCTTGCAGGTCGCGCAGTTTCTCGGTGTTTGGAGAGCTGACGTTGACGGTTGCAAAATCGACATGCGGGCCGCACGTGGCCAGCACGCGTGCGAAGTCTGCGGCGCGGTTGTCGCTGGTCTTGTTCGCACCGAGATTCAGCCCCACCGGCACCTGCGTCCGCACACGCGCGGCAAGACGCCGGGCGATCGCCTGGGCACCATCGTTGTTGAAGCCGAAGCGGTTGATCGCGGCCCGGTCCTCGGTCAGCCGGAACAGGCGAGGCCTGGGGTTGCCCGGCTGGGGCAGCGGGGTGGCGGCGCCGACCTCGATGAAGCCGAACCCCGCACGCGAAAGCGGGCGGATGGCGGTGGCATTCTTGTCATAACCCGCGGCAAGCCCCACGGGGTTCGGAAGCTCCAGCCCGGCCAGCATCGTGGCCAGCCGGGGTGTGGTCACCGGGCCGGGAAGCGGCACAAGGCCGGCTTTCAGCGCCACCAGTGACAGGGCGTGGGCGCGTTCGGGGTCCAGCCGATGCAGCAGCGCAAGGCCCGCGCGTTCCAGAAGGCTCACAGCAGGCCCTCGGGGAAGATGTGGCCTGTCGCGCCAAGCGGAAGGGACTTGTCCCAGACGACCTCTTCGATCCGCAGCGGCCGGTAAAGGTGGGGGAACAGCTGCCCACCGCGCGAGGGTTCCCATTTCAGGGCCGGACCCAGGCGGTCGGCGTCAAAGGCCACCAGCACCAGATCGCTTTCGGTCGCAAACCATTTCGCCGCTGTCTCGGCCACCTGTGAGGGGGTTGAGAAATGGATGTAGCCGTCGGCCAGATCCACCGGCGCCCCCCGTGTCTCGCCTGCGGCGCGGAAGGCGTCCCATTCTGGGCGGCGGAAGATCTTCAGGATCAGCATGCGCCGCTTTTGCCCCGTCGCGGCCATTGGGTCAACCCACCGGGCAGATGGCGCCGTGTTGGGCAAAGCGACCAGTATCAACCGTCTTCCGATGATCCGGCCGACAGGAACGGCGAACAACGATCCACAGGCTTTTTCGTTTCGGGCCATTGGCGCCTTTCTGTCCGGCTGGCATGGGCCAGTTGCACACTGCATGCCATCCGCATCCGCGTTCACCATGCCTGGATCGAGCCCTTCACTGCCATCGCGACCGCCGCAGCTTCATCGGCGCGGCCAATCCCCATGATTTCGGGCCGGACATGGCAGACGTGACGGCCGGCCTCCTGGCGAAGGTGGCCCGTGCCTTTCCTTTGCCTGCGTGCGCAGCTGGCGGAATTCGAACACCTGGCAACACCGCCTTTCCCAAAACCGCGGGCAGGGAAGCGCCTTCCCGTGGCAGGGGTTTCGCGATGGCCCGGACCGCGCTAGCCTCGGGCACATGTGTGGCCGGTTCACCATCACCTATCCCACCGAGGCGCTGGCCGCGCTGTTCGATGCCGTGCCCGGCAATGACCTGCCGCCTGTGCCGAACTACAACGTCTGCCCGACGAATGCGGTGGCGGTGGTCACCTCCGAAGGCGGCAGAAGGCGGCTTCGGGCGATGCGCTGGGGGTTCATACCCAAGTGGTACAAGGCGCCGAACGACGGGCCGCTGATCATCAACGCAAGGTCGGATACGGTGGCGACGAAGCCGGCCTTCCGCGAGGCGATCCGCAAGAGGCGTTGCATCGTGCCCGCGAGCGGCTTCTACGAATGGAGCGAGGGCGAGGGCGGCGTGCGGCTGCCCTGGTATTTCACCCGCGCAGATGGCCTGCCGATGGCGCTGGCCGGGGTCTGGCAGCGTTGGGGGGACATGGATACGGTTGCCATCATCTCGACCGAGGCCGGTCCTGGGATGGCCGAAATCCACCACCGCGAGCCCGTGGTGCTGGAACGGGAAGACTGGCCCCTCTGGCTTGGCGAGGCCGGCCACGGGGCGGCGGTGCTGATGCGCGCCTCGGCCCAAGGGGTGTTGACCCGCCCCTACCGGGTGGGGACGGCGGTAAACTCGAACCGGGCCTCGGGTCCCGGCCTGATCGAGCCGATCGCGGCCTGAGGCAGGCGGGAGCCTGTCGTCTGCCCCGGCGATGCTGGCGGAACGGGATAGGTCCCGGCGACTTGCGCGATTTCGGGTCGCTTGACCCATGTCATGGCGTTCGGCCGTGACGCGGCCGAGACTTTCCGCCTGACAAGCGGAAGGACAAGGTGATGACCATGCTGTCGCGCAGAACCGTGGTGGGAAGTGGACTTGTCCTCGCCGCAGCGGGCGCTGCCGGCTACAGTCTTTGGCCGCGCATGGGCGATTATCAGGCTACGGTCGAGCAGCAGCGGCGGCTTCCGGCCGGCGATGCGACGGTGCAAGAACTGGTCCGCATGGCCACGCTGGCTGCCAATGGTCACAACACGCAGCCGTGGCGGTTCCGGCTTGACGGCCAGAACGTCAGCATCCTGCCCGATCCGTCGCGGCGGACGGCGGTGGTGGATCCGGACGACCACCACCTGTTCGTAAGTCTGGGCTGTGCGACTGAAAATCTGGTCATCGCGGCGGCGGCACTGGGCCGGCACGGTGAAGTTGTCATCGGACCCGGGGCCGATCCGAAGATCGACATTGCGCTGTCATCGGCGCAGCCGGGGCGGCAGGATCTTTTCCAGGCGATCCCGCTGCGCCAGTCCACGCGATCGATCTATGACGGGCAGCCGGTCTCGGCCGCAGATCTTGCACGTCTTGAAGCGGCGGCGCGGGAAGAGGGCGTGACGGTTCTGATCTTCACCGATGCTGCCGACCGCGACGCGATTCTGGATTTCGTGGTTGCCGGCAACAGCGCGCAGATGGATGACCCGGCCTTCGTGCAGGAACTGGCGGACTGGATCCGATTCAGCTCTGCGCGTGCGGTCGAGACCGGCGACGGGCTTTTCGCCGCCTGTTCCGGCAACCCGGTCATGCCAGAGTGGATCGGCAGGCGCATGTTTCCCCTTGTCTTCAGGAAGGACAGCGAAAACGACAAGTATCGGGCGCAGATCCGGTCCTCGGCCGGGGTGGCGGTCTTCATCGGCGCAGCGGCCGACCCGCAGCACTGGATCAGGGTCGGGCGCAGCTTTCAGCGCTTTGCCCTGGAAGCGACCGCCTTGGGCATCCGCACGGCGCACGTCAACCAGCCGGTGGAGGTGTCCCAGGTCCGGGCAGAGTTCGCGCGCTGGCTGGGCATGCCGGAGGTCCGGCCCGATCTGGTGGTCCGGTTCGGCCGCGCGCCTGCGCTGCCGATGTCGCTGCGCCGCCCGGTCAGCGCGGTGCTGGCCTAGGGGATGGCGGTCCGACGCACAGTGCTTCTGGGGTTGGCCGGCGGGGCGCTGGCAGGCGTGGCGTTTGCGGCAGGGGCCTTCCGCGAGGCCAGGGCACAGGCAGGAAACCGGCTCTTTGCGCAGGGGCAGGTGATCGACAGCCCGGCAGGGCCGCTGGAGTTCGCAGTGGCAGGCGATGGCCAGCCGGTTCTGATGATTCACGGTACCGGTGGCGGCTTCGATCAGGGGCTTCTGTTCGCGGCAGGCCTGCGGCGCCGCGGCTTTCGCATCGTCGCGCCGTCACGCTTCGGCTATCTGGGAAGTGCCTTTCCCGAGGACGCCTCGCCCGCCAGCCAGGCAGATGTGCTGGCCGGGCTGCTTGACCATCTGGGCATCGACCGCCTTCCGATCCTGGGTGGGTCGGCCGGGGCTTTGACGGCGGCGGAATTCGCCCTGCGTCACCCCCAGCGCTGCTCGCATCTGGGGCTGTTGGTGCCGGCGGCGAACTTGACCAACCGCGATCCCGTGGAGTTCAGCGCGCTGCAACAGGTGGCAGTGGATCTTGTTCTGGGGTCGGACTTCCGCTTCTGGGCGGTTTCGCGGCTGGCGCCGGGGCAGATGATGGCCACCCTGCTGGCCACCGACCCGGCGCTGCTGGATCAGGTGTCTGACGCAGAGCGGCAGCGGGCGCAGGCGATCCTCGACCAGATCTTTCCTGTAAGCCGCAAGGTTGCCGGATTGAAGAACGATGCCTTCTGGGCCGGTGCCCCGACGACTGCCAAGCACGAGGCTATTGTCGCACCGACTCTGATCCTGTCCTGCGAGGATGACCGGTTCGGAACTGCCGCCACCGCGCGCCTTCTGGCGGAACGCATTCCGCATTCCGAGCTGGAGGTCTTTCCAACCGGGGGACACATCTGGCTGGGCCGTGACGATGCCGTTGCTGACCGGATTGCACGCTTCCTCCGTGTCCAGGGTCCGTAGCCGAAGGCCACGGCATCGCTGTGCCGCATCCGGTCCGTGTTTCCCCCGGGGTGCCGGTTTGCCTGGATCGCCGCAGGTTGCCTGTTTCGCAGGCTGGGCGCGTGTCTTGAACGCATGCACTTGTACGGTCAGTAGGTGTGCCGCCTTGACGAAGCGGATCAGTCCGCATACCTAGCGGGTGCAGCGCGGGCGTTGTGTAATGGTAAGACCCTAGCCTTCCAAGCTAGAGACGCGGGTTCGATTCCCGCCGCCCGCTCCAGACCCTTCCCCCGAAGACTGGCGCGACCCATTCTGGATCTGTCGACTCTGGATCTGGAGACGGACCAGCCATCGCCCAGGCGACTTATAAGTGGCGGCACGCCTGGGCGCGGCGGTTTGACGACAAGGTAACGACGCCGAACGAGGAACGGCGCTGTCAGAGGTTTTCCGCCTGCGGGAAGCCCAGCGCGTGATAGCCGCCATCGACATGGACGATCTCGCCCGTCGTGCAGGCGCCGTAGTCGGAACAAAGCCAGACCGCCGTGCCGCCGATCGCCTCCAGCGTCGCATTGGCGCGCAGGGGGGCGTTTTCCTCGGTATGCCGGAAGGTCGCCCGGGCGCCGCCGATCGCCGATCCCGCCAGCGTCTTCATTGGCCCGGGAGAGATCGCATTGACGCGAATCTTCTGCGGCCCCAGATCGTTGGCCAGGTAACGGGTGGCCGATTCCAGTGCGGCCTTGGCCACGCCCATCACGTTGTAGTTCGGCGAAACGCGGTTCGATCCCTGGAAGGTCAGCGTCACCAGGCTACCGCCGTTCGGCATCAGCGGTTCGGCCCGGCGGGCAATGTCAATGAACGAAAAGCACGAAATGTTCAGCGAGTTCAGGAAGTTGCCCTTGGTCGTATTGATGAAGCGACCCGTCAGTTCCGTCTTGTCGGAATAGGCGATGGCGTGGATGACGAAATCCAGGCTTCCCCAGCGGCGCCCAAGTTCGGCGAAGCAGGCGTCAAGGCTGGCCTCGTTCGTCACGTCGACATCCAGAAGAAGATCCGACCCCACCGAGGCCGCCAACGGCTGCACTCGCTTGCCAAATGCTTCGCCCTGATAGCTGAAGGCCAGTTCCGCGCCTTCCGCATGCAGTGCCGAGGCGATGCCCCAGGCGATCGACCGGTCGTTCGCCACGCCCATGACAAGCCCGCGCTTGCCCTTCATGAGGTCTGCCATGATGCGTTACCCCAGATATTTCGACATGACGAGGGTGGCGTTGGTGCCGCCAAAACCGAAGCTGTTCGACAGGACGGAATCGATCTCTACATTGTCGCGCATCGTGGTCACGATCTCGCCCTCGTCCAGGTCGGGGTCCAGCGTTTCGACATTGGCTGAGGCGGCGATGAAATTCCCGTTCATCATGATCAGCGAGAAGATCGCCTCCCACACGCCAGCTCCACCCAGGCAGTGACCTGTCAGGGATTTGGTCGAGGCGATGGGCGGCGTCTTTCCCCGGCCGAAGACGCGGCGGATCGCCTCGACCTCGATAACGTCGCCGACGGGGGTCGAGGTGCCATGGCTGTTGATGTAGTCGATCCTGCGACCTTCGGGCAGCGTGGACAGCGCCAGTCGCATGGCCCGCTCGCCCCCCTCGCCCGAGGGGGCGACCATGTCGTGCCCATCCGATGTGGCGCCATAGCCGGTGACTTCGCCATAGATCTTCGCGCCGCGGGCCAAGGCGTGCTCCAGTTCCTCCAGAACGACGATGCCGCCGCCGCCGGCGATGACAAAGCCGTCGCGGTTGGCATCATAGGTGCGCGAGGCGCGTTCCGGCGTGTCGTTGTATTTCGACGACATCGCCCCCATCGCGTCGAACAGGCAGGAGAGCGTCCAGTCCAGTTCCTCGCCGCCGCCGGCAAAGACGATGTCCTGCTTGCCCATCTGGATCAGTTCCGTTCCGTTGCCGATGCAGTGGGCGCTGGTCGAGCAGGCCGAGGTGATCGAATAGTTCACGCCCTTGATCTTGAACGGCGTCGCAAGGCAGGCCGACACGGTCGAGGACATGCCCTTGGTCACGCCGAAGGGGCCGATCCGCTTCGGGCTGCCGGTTTCGCGGACGATGTTGTGTGCCTTGAAGAAGGATTTGGTCGAAGGGCCGCCCGAGCCGACGATGATGCCCGTGCGTTCGTTCGAGATGTCCTGGGGCGACAGACCCGAATCCTGCACCGCCTGCTGCATGGCGATGAAGGTGTAGGCCGCGCCGTCCCCCATGAAGCGCAGGTCGCGCTTGTCGATGTGTTCTTCCAGCACGATGTTCGGCGCGCCATGGACCCGGCAGCGGAAGCCGTGTTCGGCATAGTCGGGGGCAAAGACGATGCCGGACCTGCCGGCGCGCAGGCTGGCCTCGACCTCGGCAGCGGAATTGCCGATTGAAGAGACGATCCCGATCCCGGTGATGACGACGCGGCGCATTTGGCCTCCCTTGGTAAGCTTCCGCCTGTTTACGGGAGAGGGAGGAGGGGGGCAAGGAGGTTGCGGCCGGATCCGCCCATCCGCACTTGCGGGCAGCTGCGCGGTGCTGTTCGGCAAGGCAGCAGGTTGCTTCGGGCGACCGTCACGCCTCGCTGAGTGCGACCTTCATGTCCTTGACGAGGTAAATCGTTTCCCCATCAGCTTCTACGCGCCCGTCGGCCACGCCCATGGTCAGCCGACGGGTCTGCAATGCCTTGGTGAAATCGACATGATAGGTTAGCCGCTTGCGGTCGGGGCGCACCATGCCGGTCAGCTTGACCTCACCCACCCCCAGCGCATAGCCGCGCCCCTGCCAGCCCCGCCATCCCAGGTTGAAGCCCGTCAGTTGCCATAGCGCATCAAGCCCAAGGCAACCCGGCATGATCGGGTTGCCGGGGAAATGGCATTCGAAGAACCACAGGTCCGGGGTGATGTCGAATTCGGCCACGACATGGCCCTTGCCGTGCAGGCCCCCGTCCTCCGAGATGTCGGTGATCCGGTCCATCATCAGCATCGGCGGGGCGGGAAGCTGGGCGTTGCCGGGGCCGAATAGCTCACCCCGCGAACAGGCCAGAAGTGCTTCCTTGTCGAAGTAGGTCGGATACGACGCCATACCTTGTGGTCCCCCCGGGTCAGTTCCCCCTCCCTAGCATCCGGTGCGGAAGGGTGGCAAGTCTGGCGCCCATGCGCCGGAAGGGGTGGAAATGTCGCAGCCCCGGCTTCCTCCTCAGCCGAAGGCGGCCCGGGCCCCGGGGGATGGATGCCGCCGGGACTGCCGTTTCGCACTGCTGCGGGGCGCAATCATGCAAACCGTTTTCTGCGTGTTTGCAGCCTTGTGACCGCAGGGGCCGCGGATTTCCGTTGAAGTTCCGGGGGCCGCCGCCCTATATGCAGTGACATGTAACATCCGCAGGACAGTCGCGTGAACAGCACGGACCATCTGGCAGATTGGCTGAAGGCGGGGGGGCTGCGCCCCACGCGCCAGCGGCTTGCCTTGGCCGAACTGCTGATCGGTGATGGCGAGAACCGGCATGTCACTGCCGAAAGCCTGTATGCCTTGTCCCGCCAATCGGGTGAGAAGGTCAGTCTTGCCACCGTGTACAACACGCTTCGTGCCTTCTGCGATGCCGGGCTGATCAACGAGGTCGTGGTCGATGGGGCGAAAAGCTATTTCGACACCCGCACCGACGACCATCCGCATTTCTATTGGGAAGACAGCAACATGCTGACGGACGCCCCGGCGGAAGAGCTGGAGATTGCCGCTCTTCCCAAGGTGCCGGAAGGAATGGAAGTGGCGCGGGTCGATGTCGTGATCCGCCTGCGCAAGGCCTGACCCGCAACGGAAAAAGGGCGGAGTTTCCCCCACCCGCACCGTTGACTGCCACCAGATGGCACGGCCACCTTCTATCACATATGGCATAAGTCGTTGCCCTGCGCCACCTGTCACGTTTCCGTGATGCCAGGATGACGCTGCGTCGCGATTGAGAGGTCAGAACCACTGGCCGGGTTCCATCAGGCCAAGGTCCATGAGCTGCTGGCTGTGCCACTCGAACGGCACCGAGTTGCGCCAGCGGAACGTCTGGATCGCATCGCGCGAGCCGGGGTTCGCGCGCAGAGCCTTGGCCGCGCGGAAGGAACAGACTGCCGCTGTCAGGTTGTGGTGCCAGGGGCAGGAATAGGTGTTCATTTCCTCATCGTTCAGGGTGAAGTCTGGCGAAAGGCGCAGACCGGCCCTTGCCCGGAACAGCGAGATGCGGTCGATCCTGCGCCGGGTCCGGGGGACATGTTCCTCGAACCGCCAGCGCAGGCCGCCGAAGAAATCCATCTGGCGTTCCTTCGGCTGCCAGTTCCGCGCCGGATCCTTCCGTGCAAGCGCATAGTAGCCAGACTTGTCCAGCCACGCATCCCCAAGCGAGACCGCATCCGGCTGGGCAGTCAGATCGCCGGCATAAAGATCGATGACATAGGTCAGCATCGCCTCGCGCCGTTCCTCGGCATGGAAGGCCAGCATCTCGCCGATGCGGCGCGTTTCGCAGAAGGGGAAGAACAGATATTCCGTGTTGTAGCAGTAATGGACCCAGGCGCCGGCCACGCGGTCCATCATCGCGTTCACGGCATTGGGCAGGGCGGCCTCGGCAAAGACGTCGTGCGTAACGATATGGATGCGCTCGTCGTGATCAGGCGGCAACCCGATGCCCTCGGGCGCCAGAAGAATGACGTTGCGGAAACCGCATTTCAGCTGGTGGGCAATGGTGCTGGCGATTTCGACCTCGTCCTCGGCCATGACGATCGACAGGGGGCCTTTCGCCATCTGGGAGGCCTTGGAATCAAGCAGGGCGGCAAGCGTTGGATAGCGCATCTGGGTCAGGGTCCGGGGGCGGACGGCAGACTCGGCTATCCTTGGCAGGGATGCAAGGGTGGTCGGTTGCGGGGCAGGGCGGTTTCGGGGTAGAAGCCGCAGGTTCCCGGAGACCCGCCCATGACCGACGTGAAGAAGCTTTTCGTCAAGACCTACGGCTGCCAGATGAACGTCTATGACAGCGAGCGCATGGCGGAAGCCCTGGGTGCGCAGGGCTATGTCACGACCGATGTGGTGGAGGAGGCAGACTTGGTCCTGCTGAACACCTGCCACATCCGCGAAAAGGCGTCCGAGAAGCTGTATTCCGACCTTGGCCGCCTGCGCGCGCTGAAGGCAGACAAACCGGAGATGAAGATCGGCGTCGCCGGCTGTGTCGCCCAGGCAGAGGGCGAAGAGATCCTGCGCCGTGCCCCCATGGTCGATCTGGTCGTCGGTCCGCAGGCATATCACCGCCTGCCCGCCATGGTCGAGGCCCGGGGCCGGGTGGTGGACACCGAATTTCCGGTCGAGGACAAGTTCGCCCATCTGCCCGAACGCCGTGCGCTGCGTGGCCCAACGGCCTTCCTGACCGTGCAGGAAGGCTGCGACAAGTTCTGCGCCTTCTGCGTCGTCCCCTACACCCGCGGGGCCGAGGTCAGCCGGCCGGTCGCGCGCCTTCTGGACGAGGCGCGCAAGCTGGTCGCACAGGGCGTGCGCGAGATCACGTTGCTGGGCCAGAACGTCAACGCCTATCACGGCGAGGGGCCGGGGGGGACGTGGGGTCTTGGCCGACTGCTGCGCGAGATGGCCCGGATCGAGGGTCTGGATCGGCTACGCTACACCACCAGCCACCCGAACGACATGGACGACGACCTGATCGCGGCTCATGGCGACCTGCCGCAGCTGATGCCCTATCTGCATCTGCCGGTGCAGTCGGGCAGCGACCGGATCCTGAAGGCGATGAACCGCAAGCACACGGCCGAAGCCTATCTGCGGCTGGTCGAACGCATCCGCGCCGCGCGGCCGGACATCCTGCTGAGTTCCGACTTCATCGTGGGTTTCCCCGGTGAAACGGACGCCGACTTCCGGGCCACGCTGGATCTGATCCGGGCAGTGGGCTTTGGCGCGGCCTTCAGCTTCAAGTATTCCGCCCGGCCAGGCACTCCTGCTGCGGAAAAGACCCCGGTCCCGGCCGAGGTGGCGGATGCGCGCCTGCAGGAGCTGCAGGCGCTGATTACCGCACAACAGCGTACCGTTCAGCAGGCGATGGTGGGACGCGAGGTCGCGGTGCTGTATGAAAAGCCCGGCCGCAAGCCCGGGCAGATGGTGGGAAAGTCCGATCATCTGCACGCGGTACATGTTCAGGACCCCGCTGGCCGAATCGGACAACTGGTGCGGGTGCGGGTCACCGGATCTGCACCGAATTCGCTGGCGGCAGAGCTGCTGGCGGACTGAACCCTGGCGGCGCGACTGTTGCAGATCGGCATGCCCCAGCCTGCAATCGCATGGAAACGGCACGAAAGCGCCCGGCCGACGCAAGGAACTCCTTCTCTTCGCACCGATCGATCTGCTCTAAATCAAGTCCAGATTTGGCGGCGCTGCCAACTTGCCGCCAGGACAGGGGAGAACAGTCTGATGAGGAAGGACAGCATGTCCCGGCCTGCGCTTGCATGTGCCGTGGCGGTGGCCTGCCTGGTCGTCGGTCCGATGGCCGCAGCCCAGGATGGGCAGGTCACCGGCAAGATCGAATGGGGGGTCTGGATTGACCCTGACGGTTGTCAGCACTGGTGGGCCGATGGCGGGACCGAAGGCTACATGGTGCCGCGACGCGACCCCAGGACGGGCAAGCCGGTCTGCCTGAAGCAGGCAAGCTGCCTTGAGGAGAGCACCGACACCTATTTCGCGACTGCCAGTTCGTCGCTTACGGCCGATGGCCGCCGCCAGCTCGAGACATTCTTCCGCCAGTCCGAAGCCTTTTCCTACATGATCGCAGGTCACACCGACAGCCGCGGTTCCGAGGCCTACAACCAGGCCCTGTCCGAGGCTAGGGCGAAGGCCGTGGCCGACGTGGCGCGATCGGTCGGCGCGGTTGTGGAAAGCGAGGTCGGCTATGGCGAGACCCGGCCCGTCGCCTCGAACGGCACGGCTGCCGGCATGGCCAAGAATCGCCGTGTCGAAATTCTCTGCAAGAAGGGCTGATCGCGATGAAGCTTGCAGGAAAATCGCAGATGCAGCGCCGGGCGATTGCGGCTCTTCGTCCGGGCCTGATGCTGGCCCTGGCCGGGGCCCTTTCCGGCTGCGGCACCTTCTTCGAGGGTGTCGAGGGCACCCAGCGCTACAGCGGGCCCGACTCGGTCATCGCCACAGCCGAGGATTACGGGCGCGACTCTGTCGGCCTGGTCGACGGTCAGGCCGCCGTCGCCTATGATCCCGACGGTTGCCAGGTCTGGATCATCGACGATGGCGTCGAGGGCTATTCGTCGCCCCGTTTCGACCCCAAGACCGGCTTGCCGGTCTGTGACGGCAAGTATCCGCCGGGAACGGTGATCGGTGTGTACGAGACCAGCGATGCAGGCCTTCCCGATCGGGTCTCGGGCCCCGCAAGCGGGCATTCGGCGAACTGAACGCGCCAGAACCGCCGAAGCCGGTCGCAGCCTCGCGACGGCGGCAGATTGCTGCCGCCGACAGGGGGAAGTGTCACAATTCCTGCACGTTTGCGCACAACACTTGGTGTGCCGACACGGTTTTTCTTGCCAGATACCGTATCCGGCTGCACAGTCATATCATGGCCCCTAGCATGAGGAGCGCCCTTTGGGCATCAGTGCGCTGACCCCCCCGACCGCCGAGGATATCGTGGAAACCATCCTCGAATTTCCCGACAACCGATTGCTGATCGACCTGTGCGGCGAATTCGACCGCAACCTTGCGCAGATCGAACACCAGATGGGGGTGCACATCCTGCGGCGCGGCAACCGCCTTGCGGTGATCGGCGAAAAGGGCGCCAGAGAGCAGGCCGCAGCGGTGCTTCGGTCGCTTTATGCCCGCCTCGAAGCGGGGCGCGGGTTGGCCGCAGGGGATATCGACGGCGCAATGCGGATGGGCCGCCCTGTGGGCGAGGCGCTGACCGGCGCGGAGCAGGGCGAGCTGTTCACCACCGGCATGGAGCTGCGGACACGCAAGAAGCCGATCGAACCCCGGACCGAGGCGCAGAAGGCCTATGTGGCCAACCTCTTCCAGAACGAGCTGGGCTTCGGCATCGGCCCGGCGGGAACCGGCAAGACCTATCTGGCGGTGGCGGTGGGCGTGACGATGTTCATCTCGGGCGCTGTGGAGAAGATCATCCTGTCCCGCCCCGCGGTCGAGGCGGGCGAACGGCTCGGCTTCCTGCCCGGCGACATGAAGGAGAAGGTCGATCCCTACATGCAGCCGCTTTATGACGCGCTGAACGATTTCCTGCCGGCCAAGCAGGTGGAAAAGCTGATGCAGGAAAAGCGGATCGAGATCGCGCCCCTGGCCTTCATGCGCGGCCGGACGCTCTCGAACGCCTTCGTCGTGCTGGATGAGGCGCAGAACGCCACCGGCATGCAGATGAAGATGTTCCTGACCCGCCTGGGCGAAGGCAGCCGGATGGTCATCACCGGCGATCGCACCCAGATCGACCTGCCGCGCGGTATGCCTTCGGGCCTGGCCGAGGCAGAACGCATCCTGAAGGGGGTGAAGGGCGTCAGCTTCAACTACTTCACCGCGAAGGACGTGGTTCGCCACCCGCTGGTCGCCAGGATCATCGAGGCCTACGAAACCGACGAAAGCGCCGGGTGAGTGGTGGTTTCACGGCGGTGCGCCGGCGCTCAGAACCCCTCTCTCGTCGTCACGCCTCGGTGCTCCTCCTCGGTGGCAAAGGGGCGCTGCCCCTCGCGCTCCCCGGGATGTTTACCCAGAGAGGAAGCCCCCCTTCCTCTCTGCACAAATATCCCACGGGGGTGCGGGGGTGTGAAACCCCCGCCGCACGAGCCGCTGGGCCGGAACGGCCAGAGGCGAGATGAAAGGATTGCGCCCCTTCGCGCGCGCGATTCCATTTGCAGCGATCCAGATGCCGCGCTAGGGGGCAGGGATGGATCTGGTCGAGACACTGGTCGAGGACGCGCGCTGGAACGGGCTTGGCCTTGCCGAGCTGGCGGAACGTGCAGCGGGGGCGGTTCTGGCCGATCTCGGACTGCCGGCCGAAGGGTTCCAGATCAGCCTGTTGGGATGCGACGATGCGCGGATCGCAGTCCTGAACGCCGATTTCCGCGGCAAGCCGCAGCCGACCAATGTGCTGAGCTGGCCATCCGACGAACGCGCGGCCGAGGTTGTCGGCGAGGCGCCGGATCTGCCGTACCCCGGACCGGCCGATGACCCCGAAAGCCTGGGTGACATTGCGATTGCCTGGGAAACCTGTGCGCGTGAGGCCGAGGAGCAGGGCAAGCCCATGGTTGATCATGTGACGCATCTGATCGTGCATGGTGTGCTGCATCTACTGGGCTACGATCACGTCGAGCCCGAAGATGCCGATCTGATGGAGGCGCTGGAGGTGCGGATACTTGCCAGCCTCGGGGTTCCTGACCCATATTATGCGGGCGACCAGGGATTGGCGCTTTCTGGACAAAGGACCGATGGGCAGTAGCACCGACGGGTCTGGTGCAGCGCAGGGTGCGCAGAGCGAGACCGACGAACCCGCCTCCGACCGCAGCCAGCGGGGCTTTTTCGGCAGGCTGCTTTCCGCATTCAGCCCCGCTTCCGAAACACCTGCCGATGACGGTGCATCCGGCACCGCACCCGCACCGCAGGGCCTGCATGTCCTGCGGCGGATGCGGGTGGACGACGTGGCCGTGCCCAAGGCCGAGATCGTGGCGGTCCCGCTGGACATCGGCAAGGAAGAACTGGTTGAGGTCTTTCGCGAGCACGGCTTTTCCCGCGTGCCCGTCTACAAGGGCACGCTCGACCATCCGCAGGGGCTGGTGCTCTTGAAGGATTTCGCCTTGCAGCATGGCTTTGGCGCCTCGGGCCGGTTCAGTCTGAAGCGGCTGCTGCGTCCGATCCTTTACGCCCCGCCCTCGATGCCGACGGGTGTGCTGCTGCAGAAGATGCAGAAGGAGCGTGTGCACATGGCGCTGGTCATCGACGAATACGGTGGAGTCGATGGGCTGGTAACGATCGAGGATCTGATCGAGACCGTCATAGGCGAGATCGAGGACGAACACGACGAAGAGGAAGGCGCCTTGTGGAAAGAGGAAAAGCCCGGCGTGTTTCTTGCCCAGTCCACCGCCCCGCTGGAGGAGATCGAGGCCGCCATCGGCCTGCCTTTGCGCACCGGCGAGGAGGATGAGGAGATCGATACCCTGGGTGGGCTGGTGTATGTGCGCATCGGCAGGGTGCCCGCGCGCGGCGAGGTGGTCGAACACGAATCGGGCGTGCAGTTCGAGGTGGTCGATGCCGATCCCCGACGGATCAAGCGGCTGCGCCTTCGGCTACCCCAGGCCAAGCAGGCGGGCGCTGCCTGAATGATCGTCCTCTCGACCTGGTCCCACGGGCGCCGGCTGGTGCTGGCCTTTGTGCTGGGCGCGTTAGGCGCGCTGGGGCAGGCACCATGGGGCCTTTGGCCGCTGACCGTGGCGACACTGGCCGGGGTGATCTGGTTGATTGCACAGGAAAGGCGGGTCTGGGCGGCGTTCCGGCTGGGGCTTGCTGCAGGCACCGGTCAGTTCGCGCTGGCGCTGTCCTGGATCGTGGAACCCTTCCTGATCGACGTGGCCACCCACGGCTGGATGGCGCCCTTCGCGGTGCTGTTCCTGTCGGTGGGGCTGGGCCTGTTCTGGGGCGCCTCGGCGGCGCTTGCAGTCATGACCCGTGTACCGGCCGTGGGCTTCGTCGCTGCCTTCGCCACGCTTGAATGGCATCGCGGCGTGATCCTGACCGGCTTTCCATGGGCGATGCTGGGCCACAGCTTCATCGGCACGCCGGCCGATCAGGTGGCTGCGTTACTCGGCCCTTCGGGCCTCAGCCTGATGATGCTGCTGGCAGCCGCGCTTCCGGTAGCGTGGCGCTGGCGCGGGGCTGCCGGGTCGGGAGTGATCCTGGCGGCTGCCTTCGGCTTCGGGCTCTGGCGGCTGGGCCAGCCTTTGCCCGAGCCGCGCGAGGGGGTGGTGCGCCTGGTCCAGCCGAATGCCGAACAATCGCTGAAGTGGGATCAGGCTCTGGCCGACATGCACCTCGACCGGCTTCTGGACCTGACGGCGCAGGGCGGTGCTGCCGACCTGACGCTCTGGCCGGAAACGGCAGTGCCGTTCATGCTGGAATATGCGCCGGTGGTGGCCGAGATGGTCACTGCGGCCTCGGGTGGTCGCCCGGTCGTTGTCGGCATCCAGCGCGAGGGCGAGGGGCGGTTCTACAACAGCCTGCGTGTGCTGCAGGACGAAGGGGCAGAGATCGCGCGTTACGACAAGGCGCATCTGGTGCCCTTCGGCGAATACATGCCGCTGGGTGACCTGGCCTATGACTGGTTCGGGCTGACAGCCTTTGCCGCGCAGGTGGGCAATTACTATTCCGCGGGGCCGGGTCCACGGGTGCTGGATCTTGGCCGCTTTGGCAAGGTGCTGCCGCTCATCTGCTACGAGGCGATCTTCCCACGCTTCGTGGCCACCGCGCCAGAGCGGGCCGACTGGATGCTGCAGGCCACGAACGATGCCTGGTTCGGCATCCGGACCGGCCCGTTCCAGCATTTTGACCAGGCCCGGCTGCGTGCGGTGGAACAGGGGTTGCCGCTGCTGCGGGTGGCCAATACCGGGGTGACGGCGGTGGTGGACGCTCGGGGACGCGTCGTCGAGGCCCTGCCCTTCGGCACCCTTGGCAAGCTGGAAGCACGCATCCCGGGTGCCTTGCCGCCCACGCCCTACGCCCGTTGGGGGGATCTGCCCTTCTTCCTGTTGCTGGTGGGCCTCGTCCCGCTGGCCTTTCCGCGCCGGCGTTTCCGCGCCCATTGACGCCCATTCGGCTGCCGTCTAGTCAGATGCAACTTGAACCGCCACAACGGCTTCCTGGCGTGGCGGGGATTCATCCAACGGAGCACTTCCCCATGAGCCGCCTTGATTACGTCTTCACTTCCGAGTCCGTCTCGGAGGGTCACCCCGACAAGGTCTGCGATCGCATCTCGGATGCGGTTCTTGACGCCTTTCTCAGGGAAGAGCCGAACGCCCGCGTCGCCTGCGAGACCTTCGCCACGACGAACCGGGTGGTCGTAGGCGGCGAGGTGGGGCTGTCGTCGAAAGAGGCGACCCATGCCATGATGGGCCGCATCGACGGCATCGTGCGCGAATGCGTGCGCGACATCGGCTATGAACAGAAGAAGTTCCACTGGGAAAAGATCAAGGTTCACAACTACATACATGAGCAGTCCGCCCACATCGCGCAGGGGGTGGACCGCGATGGCGCGGGCGACCAGGGCATCATGTTCGGCTACGCCACGCTTGAGACGCCCGAGTTCATGCCGGCGCCGATCCAGTATGCCCACGCGATCCTGCGCCGGCTGGCCGAGGCCCGCAAATCGGGCGCGGAACCTACGCTGGGGCCCGATGCCAAAAGCCAGCTGACGCTGCGCTACGCTGGCGGCAAGCCGGTCGAGGTGACCTCGATCGTGCTGTCCACCCAGCATGTGTCGAAGCGCCAGACCTCGAAGGTGATCCGCAGGATCGTCGAGCCCTACATCCGCGAGGTTCTGCCCGAGGGCTGGATCACGAAGAAGACCGAATGGCACGTGAACCCCACGGGAACCTTCGTGATCGGCGGGCCGGACGGGGATGCGGGGCTGACGGGCCGCAAGATCATCGTCGATACCTATGGCGGGGCGGCCCCGCATGGCGGCGGCGCGTTCAGCGGCAAGGATCCGACCAAGGTGGACCGCTCGGCCGCCTATGCCGCGCGCTATCTGGCGAAGAACGTGGTGGCGGCGGGCCTGGCCGAACGTTGCACCCTGCAGCTCAGCTATGCCATCGGCGTGGCCAAACCCCTGTCGATCTACGTCGATACCCATGGCACCGGCGTGGTGCCCGAGGCGGTGATCGAGGCAGCGGTGGCAAAGGTCATGGATCTGACCCCGCGCGGAATCCGCACGCATCTGGACCTGAACAAGCCCATCTACCAGCGCACGGCAGCCTACGGCCATTTTGGCCGCGCGCCCGATGCCGACGGCGGGTTCAGCTGGGAAAGGACCGATCTGGTCGAGGCGCTGAAGAAGGCGGTATAGCCGAGAGCCGATCAGTCGTCGCCGCCACGCGCTTGTTCCGGGTGGCCATGACGGGAAGATGACGTCGAACAAGGCGGCTCTGCCTTGACCCTTGGCCTCGGCTCTGCTTGAAGGCCCCGGATCACTTTCGGGGCCTTTCCGATGACCGACGCGGGCGAATACCGCAATTTCTATGGCCGCACCCGTGGCAAGACGCTGCGGGCGCAGCAAAAGGCCGATCTGGAAACCGGCCTTGCCGCGTGGTCGCTGAAAGGTGTGACGCGGCAGGAAAATCCCGGTCGCGCCAAGCTTGACCTGGCCTTCACCGGCGGTCGGCCGTTGTGGCTTGAGGTGGGTTTTGGCGGCGGCGAGCATCTGGTACACATGGCCGCCCGCAACCCCGGCGTCTTCCTGATTGGCTGCGAGCCATTCGTGAACGGCATCGCCATGCTTCTGGGCAAGCTGCGCGACGGCAGGCTGGACAATGTTGCGATCCATCCCGGCGACGTGCGCGATCTGTTCGACGTGCTGCCGGACGGCTGCCTGTCAAAGGTGTTTCTGAACTACCCTGACCCCTGGCCCAAGGCGCGCCACCACCGCCGGCGCTTCGTCACGCCGGGCTACCTCTTGCCTCTGGCCCGCGCCTGCGCCCCGGGCGCCGAGTTCCGGGTTGCAACCGACATCCCCGACTATGTCCGCCAGACGCTGGAGGAGGTGCCGCCTGCCGGGTTCGATCTTGTGGCAGAGGCCGGGCTCGGCGGGGCCTGGGACGACTGGATTTCCACCCGCTATGAGCAGAAGGCGCTTCGCGAGGGGCGCGCGCCGCACTATCTGACTTTCCGCCGCCGCGGGTGAACCGGCTCAGGCCCGGCCCGAGGCGCCCAGGTTGCGCAGGATTGCCCGGGCGGCCTCGACCAGGGGGGCTTCGGTGTCCCGCAGGATCTCGATCCGGTCAAAGCGCGAAGGGTCGCGGTCCAGTGCGGCGCGCAGCGCATGGCCGAAAACCTGGCGCAGCTCGGTGCCGATGTTGAACTTGGCGATGCGCGAGCTGGCCGCAAGCGTCTGGCGCTGGTCCCACGGCACCCCGGAGCCGCCATGGATCACCAGCGGCACATCGGTGACCGCCTCGATCGCCCTGATCCGCGCAAGGTCCAGCCCCGGCCCCGCCTGCCGTTGCAGATGCAGGTTCCCGACCGAGATCGCCATGGCATCCACCCCGGTTGCGCTGGCAAAGCGGGCGGCTTCGGCCGGGTCGGTTCCGTCCGAGGCCGCGCCTTTTGCGTAGCCGACAAAGCCGATCTCGCCCTCGCACGACGCCCCGGCCGCATGGGCCATGCGCACGACCTCGGCGGTCAGGCGTATGTTCTGGTCCAGCGGCAGGCGCGAGCCGTCGAACATGACCGAGGTGAACCCGGCCAGAAGGCCCGCACGGCACTCGTCAAGGCTTCCGCCATGGTCCAGATGTGCCACAACCGGGACCGAGACGCTCTCGGCCAGTGCCCGGAACATCGCGCCCCAGACCGCGACCGGCATGTGGGCCCTGGCTCCGGGGCCAGCCTGAAGGATCACCGGCGCGCGTTCGGCATCTGCCGCCAGGGCATAGGCCCGCGCATCCTCCCAACCCAGGCAGACGAAGCCCGGCACGGCATGGCCCTGCGCCAGGGCCGGACCCAGCACATCGGCCAGTGTTGCGCGGGTCATTTGAACTTGGCCACCATGTCCATGATCCCCGGGATCGTCTGCAGCTGCGCGGCGTGTGTCGGCTGGAAGAACTGTGTCAGGCTGCGCTGCGAAAGGCCGCCGAGGATGGTGAAATAATACATCTCGTATCCCGGCAGCACGCAGCAGGGATGATAGCCCCGGTCGATCTTGACCGTCGAGCCATCGACGATGTGGTACGCGTCGCCCGGTTCATTATCTACCCGCTGCAGCATCTGCAGCCCCGAGCCGTAATCCGGCCGGAAGCGGAAGTTGTAGCATTCGTCGTGCCGGGTCTCGATCAGCCTGCCGTCCGCATCGCGGCGGTCGGTGTCGTGCTTGTGGCTGGGAAAGCCGGACCAGCCGCCCGCGCCGACGGTGAACAGCTCACTCACCAGAAGCCGCCCCACCCGGTCGTGGTATTTCATGCCGAGGATGTGCTTGATCTTGCGGTGCGTCTTGGTGTCGTCCGACCCGTATTGCACCACGTCCAGATCGGTCGCGCGCACGGCGAAAGGTTGCAAGGTCTCGGCAAACCGCGCCCCGGCAATGAAGGTTTCGGTATCGGTCAGCGCGGTCACCCGCGCGCCGGTGTCGGTCGGGACATAGACCCCCTCCGGCTCGCCATCCCAGACGTCGGCGCCCCGGTTGCCGATGCCGGCGAAGGTCTGGCCCGCCGTTTCGACCGTCACCGTTCCGGTCGCCGGAACAACGCAGGTTTCGTAGCCCGCGACGCGATAGTCGAAGGTTTCGCCGGTACGCAGCCGGATGCGGTTGAAATAGACCAGCGGCACCTGCGGGTCGTTCACATCAACGATGGGGCGGTTGGCGTTGTCGAAGGGGGCGATGTGCATGGCGGTCCTTTCACAAGGTCGGGCCGGGATGGGTGGCAAGAAAGGCGTCAAGCTCGGTCCGCGTCGGCATGGCGGGGGCGCAACCGACGCGGGCCACCACCATCGCTGCGGCGGCCGAGCCGCGCAGGACGGCCTCGCCGACCGGGCGCCCTTCTGCCAGGGCTGCAACGAAGGCGCCAAGGAAACTGTCACCGGCGCCGGTGGGCTTCAACGCCTGTGTCGGAAAGATGCCGGTGGCGAATTCGCCGTCGCGTGTAACGGTGACAGAACCCTTCTCGCCGCGCTTGTAGACGACGATCTGCGCGCCGCTTGCGATCAGGCTGCGGGCCTTGTCGAGGCCCTTTTCGGCGTCTCCTGCCATGAAGCCGAATTCCACGTCATTGCCGACGATCACGTCGCACAAGGCGCCGGCGCGGGAATAGACGTCGGCCGCTACGGCGGCTGAGGGCCAGGAATAGGGCCGGTAGTCCACATCGAAGATCAGTGGCAGCCCTGCCGCGCGGGCAAGTTCAAAGGCACGAAAGGCTGCCGCCCGCGAGGGCTCGGCCGCCAGCACGGTGCCGGTGGTGATCAGGGCCGCGTATCGGGCATAATCGGGGCGCTCGATATCGGAAGCAGTCATGGCGAAGTCGGCGGCATTGTTGCGGTAGATGACCGACTGGCAGTCCTCGAGCCGTGTCTCTACCACCGCGAGCGAATTTCGCGCCTCGCCCGCAACACTGCGGACATGGGTACGGTCGATCCCGTAGGCATCCAGCTGGTGCAGACAGAACCGCCCCACCGCATCGTCCGAGACGCAGGTCACCAGCGATGCCCGGCACCCCTGCCGCACCAGGGCCGCCGCGATGTTGGCCGAAGACCCGCCAAGGGCGGCGGTGAAGCGGGTTGCCTCTTCTGTGCGGGTGCCGGGCGGGTCGGCGTAGAGGTCCATCCCCGCCCGGCCGATCACCAGGAAATTCCGGTCGGAAAGACGCGCAAGGTCTGCCATCAGATGCCCCGGCGCTGCCCTGCGCGCCCGGCCTCGACCTCGGCGTGTTTCGCCCGCACGCCCGCATTTTCGGACACCTGGGCCGTTCCGATCTCCCACCAGGCATGGCCTTGTGTGGTCCAGCCTTCGTAGGGATCGACCTGCATCACGATGACATGGGTGCGCTCTGATGCCTTGGCGCGCTGGAAGGCCTCGGCCAGTTCCGCGGGGTTGGTCACGGTCTCTGCCACCGCGCCCATGGCGCGGGCGTGGGCCTCGAAATCCACCGCAAAAGGTTGCGAGACCGTCGGACAATCCCTGATCAGGTTGTTGAAGCTTTCCTGCCCCGTATTGTTCTGCAGCTTGTTGATGACCGCGAATCCGCCATTGTCCAGCACCAGAACGATCAGCTTCTTTCCGGTCAGGACCGATGAATACAGGTCGGAATTCATGAGAAGATAGCTGCCATCGCCGACGAACACGATGGTGTCGCGGTCGGGTTCCTGTTCGCTTTGTGCGATTCTGGCACCCCAGCCGCCGGCAATTTCATATCCCATGCAGGAAAATCCGAATTCCACATCCACCGTGCCGATCCCCAGCGTGCGCCAGTTCGCAGTCACCTCGGCCGGAAGCCCCCCGGCGGCCGTCACGATCCGGTCGCGGGGGTGGCAAAGCGCGTTCACCACGCCGATCGCCTGGGCATAGGAGTTCGGGCGGTTTCCGGGGCGGACGTTCTCGGCCACATAGGCATCCCAGGCATGGCGCTCATCCTGCGCCTTCATCACCCAGCCGGGTGGCGCCCGGTAGCCTGACAGCGCCTGACCCAGCGCGAGGAGCCCCAGCCTTGCGTCCCCCACCACGGGCAGCGACAGGTGCTTTGCCGCGTCATGGCGCCCGGCGTTCAGGCCGATCAGGCGCGCATCCTTTGCAAAAACGGTCCAAGACCCCGTGGTGAAATCCTGCAACCGCGTGCCCACGGCCAGCACCACATCCGCCGCCCCAGCGATTGCATTGGCACTGTCCGATCCGGTGACGCCGATGGGGCCGATGTTCAGCGGATGGTCCGCCAGCAGGTTCGCCCGCCCCGCGATGGTTTCCACCACCGGAATGGCGTGTGCCTCGGCGAAGGCTGTCAGTTCTGCCACTGCGCCGGAATACTGCACCCCGCCGCCTGCGACGATCAAGGGCCGCTGCGCCCCGCGCAGCAGCGCCGCCGCGTCCGCCACCTCGGCAATGTCCGGCGACTGGCGGCGGATCCGATGTAGCCGCCTTGCAAAGAACGACACCGGATAATCGTAGGCCCACCCCTGGACATCCTGCGGCAGGCCCAGGAAGGCCGGGCCGCAATCGGCGGGGTCCAGCATCGTGGCAAGTGCTGCCGGCAGCGATTGCAGCACCTGCGCTGGATGGGTGATTCGGTCCCAGTAACGGCTTACCGCCCTGAAGGCGTCGTTCACGCCAAGGGTCGGATTGCCGAAGTGTTCAAGCTGCTGCAACACCGGGTCGGGCAGGCGGGTCAGAAAGGTATCGCCGCACAGCATCAGCAGCGGCAACCGGTTGGCATGGGCCAGCGCGGCCGCTGTCAGCAGGTTCGCCGTTCCCGGACCCGCGCTTGCCGTGCAGAACATGAAGCGGCGGCGCAGGTGGTATTTGGCATAGGCCGCGGCGGCGAAGCCCATGCTCTGTTCGTTCTGGCCCCGGTAAAGGGGCAGCTCCTTGTGGACCGGATAAAGCGCCTCGCCAAGGCAGGGCACGTTGCCGTGGCCGAAGATGCCGAAGCCGCCGCCGCAGATGCGGAGCTCCTGCCCGTCGATCTCGATGAACTGGTTCATCAGCCAGCGGACGATGGCCTGGGCTACCGTCAGCCTGATCGTGTCACCCATAACTTGCCCTCCCGCAGCCGATCCGGCACCAATCCCGATGACGGGACTTGCGCGCCGTGCAACGGAACGATACAGCTTTTGCAACCGGTTGCAATACTGGTCTTGGGGGGGAACGATGGCGGAAATCGGAATCGGGCTGGTCGGCGGGGGTTACATGGGCAAGGCCCATGCCGTGGCGCTGTCGGCGGTGGGTGCGGTATTCGACACCGCGCTGCGCCCACGGCTGGAGGTGATCGCGGCAACCAGCCTGGCCTCGGCAGAACGCTACGCAAAGGCCTATGGCTTCGCTCGCGCTGCCCGTGACTGGCAGGATCTGGTTGCCGATCCGAAAGTGCAGGCGGTGGTCATCGCCTCGCCTCAGTCCACGCACCGCGCGATTGCCGAGGCCGCCTTCGCCGCCGGCAAGCCGGTGTTCTGCGAAAAGCCGCTGGGCGCCTCGCTTGAAGATGCTCGGGCCATGGTCGCAGCGGCCGAGGCCAGCGGTCTGCCGAACATGATCGGCTTCAACTACGTCCGCACGCCTGCGACACAGTTCGTGCGCCGGCTGCTGGCCGAGGGCGCCATCGGTGACATCACCTGGTTCCGTGGCGAGCATACCGAGGATTTCCTGGCCGATCCCTCGCTTCCTGCCAACTGGCGCACGCGGGATCGGGCGAATGGCTGCATGGGCGACCTTTCCCCCCATCCGATCAACTGCATGCTGGCGCTCATGGGCCCCGTCGCCGAATTGTCGGCGCGGATCGAGACGGTGCACGCCACCCGTCCTGGCCCGAACGGACCCGAGGCCGTGACGAACGACGACCATGCCCAGATGATGCTGCGCTTTGCCAGCGGAGCTATGGGCCATCTTTACATCAGCCGCACGGCGACGGGGCGGAAGATGGGTTATGCCTATGAAATTCACGGCACGAAGGGCGCGATCCGCTTCGACCAGGAGGATCAGAACTCTGTCCATCTCTATCGCGCCGAAGGACCCGAGGCCACGCGCGGCTTCACCCGCATCCTGACCGGCCCCGCGCATCCCGACTTCCTCGCCTTCTGCCAGGGGCCCGGCCACGGCACCGGCTACCAGGACCAGATCATCATCGAGGCCCGCGATTTCCTGACGGCGATCCACACCGGTCAGCCCGTCTGGCCCACCTTCCGCGACGGGCTTGCCGTGTCCCAGATCGTCGAAACCGCCTTCCAGTCGTCGGACAGCGGGCGCTGGCTCGCCGTTCCCCCCACATGAGGATCCCATGACCATCCGTATCGGCAATGCGCCCTGCTCCTGGGGCGTGGAATTCGCGGACGACCCGCGCAACCCGCCTTGGCGGCAGGTTCTTTCTGACTGCGCGCAGGCCGGCTACAAGGGGATTGAGCTTGGCCCCATCGGCTACATGCCCGAAGATCCGGCGGTCCTGGCCGAGGCGCTGGCGGAACACGACCTTACCCTGATTGGCGGCGTGGTCTTCCGACCTTTCCACGACCCGGCCCGGTGGGACGAGGTAATGGACGCTGCCATCCGCACCTGCAAGGCGCTGACCGCGCATGGTGCGCAGCATCTGGTGCTGATCGACTCCATTTCCCCCCGCCGCGCTCCGACTGCCGGCCGTCCCGATGCGGCCGAACAGATGGGCCCCGCCGAATGGGCCGCCTTCCGCGACCGCATCGCCACCGTGGCGAAGATGGGGGCCGAGGATTATGGCCTGACCGTCGGGATCCACGCCCATGCCGCCGGTTTCATCGACTTCGAGCCGGAGCTGGAGCAGCTGCTGGAAGAGGTGGACGAGAAGATCCTGAAGATCTGCTTCGACACCGGCCATCATTCCTACGCCGGCTTCGACCCGGTGGCCTTCATGCGCCGCCATATCGGGCGGATTTCCTACATGCATTTCAAGGACATCGACCCGAAGGTGAAGGCCGATGTGATCGCGAAAGGCACCGGGTTCTACGACGCCTGCGGCCAAGGCATCTTCTGCAACCTCGGGCAGGGGGACGTGGACTTTCCCGCCATTCGCCAGATCCTGTTGGACGCGGGCTTCCAGGGATGGTGCACGGTCGAACAGGACTGCGACCCGACGCTGGACGTAAGCCCCATCGACGACGCGCGGAAGAACCGTGAATATCTGCAATCCATCGGCTTCTGAGGGGGCGACCATGGGCAAACTGAACTGGGGCATGATCGGCGGTGGCGAAGGCAGCCAGATCGGTCCGGCGCATCGGCTGGGTGCGCAGGCCGACGGGCATTTCGCCTTTGTTGCCGGCGCTCTCGACCACCGGCCCGAGGCGGGGCGCGACTATGCCCAGCGCCTTGGCATCGCCCCCGACCGCGCCTATGGCGACTGGCGAGAGATGCTGGAAGGCGAACGGAACCGCCCGGACCGCTGCGATCTGGTGACGGTAGCCACCCCGAACGCCACCCATTTCGAGATCACCAAGGCCTTTCTCGAGGCAGGGTTCCACGTCCTTTGCGAAAAGCCGATGACGATGACGGTTGAGGAAGGCGAGGAAATCGTCCGCGTCGCGGAACGGACGGGCCGCATCTGCGCGGTGAACTACTGCTATTCCGCCTATCCCATGGTCCGCCAGGCCCGCGCCATGGTGCGCAATGGCGACATTGGCAAGGTCAGGCTGGTGGTCACTAATTTCAGCCACGGCCACCACGGCGACGCCACCGATGCCGAGAACCCCCGCGTCCGCTGGCGGTATGACCCGGCGATGGCCGGCGTTTCCGGCCAGTTCGCCGACTGCGGCATCCATGCGCTGCACATGGCCAGCTTCATCTGCGACGACGAAGTGGAAAAGCTTTCCGCCGATTTCGCCTCGACCATCCCGTCCCGCATGCTGGAGGATGACGCGATGGTGAACTTCCGCATGTCGCGCGGCACGGTCGGGCGGCTCTGGACTTCGTCGGTCGCGATCGGGCGGCAGCACGGCTTCGACATCCAGATCTTCGGCGAAACCGGGGGCCTGCGCTGGGCCTCGGAACAGCCGAACCAGCTTTACTACACGCCGGTCGGCGGGCGGACGCAGATCATCGAAAAGGGCGAGGCCGGACTTTACGAGGATGCCAGACGCCTGTCCCGCGTGGCCATCGCCCACCCCGAGGGCTTTCCGCTGGCGGTGGCAAATATCTACTGCGACCTTGCCGACGCAATCCGTGGCGCAGTGCGTGACGGCCTGCCGACCGCACCGGCCGGGGTTCGTTCGATGGCTGCCGTGCATGCGGCGGTGGCATCGGCAAGGGCGGGCGGAGCCTGGACGGATGCCAGGCCGCCGATGTTCCGCAAGGCCGGTTGAACGCTTGTAGGTCCGGGCCCCGGCTGAAAGCGGACCGCTCCTCGTTCGACTCCGTCTCCTCGTCGCGGCACCTGCGCGAGGAGTGACGAAGTCATCGACGAGGCACCGGTTGCGGCTGCGATGACGTTTGTGCCAGCGAGCGCAGGGTCTGGCGTTCGATCAGTTCGCAGGGAAACAGCGTCACCTCTGCCGGGTGCTCGGGGTCGGCGATGGCGGCCGCAACCGCCTTGATCGCGGCGGCAATGATCCGGTCGATCGGCTGGCGGATCGTGGTCAGCCCGATGATCTGCCACCGCGCCATTTCCATGTCGTTCAGCCCGATCAACCCGATGTCGCCGGGCACTGACAGGCCTGCCTCCCGGATGGCGCTGAGTGCGCCGATGGCCAGCAGGTCATCACCGCAGAAATAGGCTTCGGCGGGGCCGCCTTCCAGAAGGCGCTGCATTTCGGCCCGGCCAGCGTCGAAGGTGTAGTCCGAGGCATAGCTGGTGCTGACAGCAATCCCGGGCTGGCCGCGGAGGGCGGCCAGGAAACCGGTTGCCCGGTCCTGGGTCGAACTTGCCGCTTCGGGCCCGCCCAGAAAGCCGATCTTGCGATACCCCCTTGCGATCAGCGTCTCGGCGGCCATTCTTCCGCAGGCGATGTTGTCGATCCCGACAATTGGCACCTCGGGCGCCTCCGAAGGGCGGCCGAAAGCATGGACCACCGGAATACCCGCCTGCCGGAACGCCGCGGCAAATTCGGTCGGCAGAGTGGATGATGCGACGATCACGCCATCCACCGAATACTGGCGCAACATGCGCACCGATCCTGCCGGATCTGTCGCGGCGCTGAGGTTCACCACCAGCGGTCTCAGCCCCTGATCCTGAAGGCCGCGGGTGAACTGATCGAACACCTCAAGGATCGCGGGGTTGTGGAAATTGGTGACGACGAGGCCGATCAGCTTGGTCCGCCCGGTGGTCAGCGCCGAGGCCAGTGCGTTCGGCGCATAGCCCAGAGCCTCGGCCGCCGCCTCGATCCTGGCCCTTGTCCGGGGCGAGACCGACGCGCCGGGCGTGAAGGCGCGCGACACGGCCGATCGCGACACGCCCGCGCGTTCCGCCACATCCTTCAGCGTAACTGCCATGCGCCGTCCCGGTTCTGTTCCGTCCTGAGGGGCGCAGTCTACACGCAGCGGCCCCGGGGGCAATGCCGCAGCCACTTGTTCCGTGCTGCACGCAGGGGCATTCTGACCCCGCAGCACCGGGGGAAGCGCCGTGACCAGAAGAACCTGCATCGTCACCGGGGCCGGGCGCGGCATCGGCGCGGCCGTTGCGCGCGAGATGCACGCCCGCGGCTATGCCGTGGTGCTGATGTCGCCGTCCGAGAACTGCCTGAAGCTGGCGGCAGAACTGGGCGGGGTTGCCAGGTGCGGGGTGGCGCAGAGCGAAGCCGATCTTGCCGCCATCGTCGATCTGGCGCTGCACACATACGGGCGGATTGACGCTGTACTGAACCATACCGGCCATCCGCCCAAGGGCGATCTGCTGGAAATCGCCGACGAGGGTTGGGATCTGGCCCATGAGATGATCCTGAAATCGGTCCTGCGCATGGCGCGCCTTGTCACGCCGGTGATGGAACGGCAGGGCGGCGGGTCCATCGTCAACGTAACGACCTACGCCGCCTTCGAGCCTTCGCTCTGGTTCCCGGCCTCCTGCACCTACCGGGCGGCGGTTTCGTCCTTCACCAAGCTTTACGCCGACCGCTACGGGCCGCAGAACATCCGCATGAACTGCCTGGCGCCAGGTTTCACAGACAGCCTGGATGTCGGCAAGTATGCCCACCTTGCCGCGCTGAAGCGGATCGCCACCGTGCAGGAACAGGCCAAGGCCGCGGCCTTCCTGCTGACTGACGATTCGAGCTATGTTACCGGCCAGACCCTGCGGGTCGATGGCGGACTGACCCGCCACGTCTGAGCCGGCGCCTCAGAAATCGGTCGGTGCCCCGCCTTCCTGCTTGCGCCGCGCCACGAACTGGCGCAGCTCTTCCTGATGGTCGCCATTCATGGGCGGTGGCTGGAACTCGGCCAGGATCTGCTTGTACAGGCGGTGCGCCCGTTCGACCGTCCAGACCGAACCGTCCGCCTGCCACGCTTCGTAGTTGCGCCAGTCGCTGACGAAGGGCGCATAGAAGGCGTGCTGATAGCGGTCCTGCGTGTGCTGGACGCCGAAGTAATGCCCGCCTGGTCCGACCTCGCGGATCGCGTCGAAGGCAAGGTCCGCCTCGGTCGTGGCCCAGGTCGCCTCTTCGAAATAGCGCTGGATCATCTGCAGCACTTCGCAGTCCATCACGAACTTCTCGGGGCTGGCGATCAGCCCTCCTTCCAGCCAGCCGGCCGCGTGATAGACCATGTTGGTGCGGCTTTGCACCGCAGCCCACAGGCTGTTCGAGGTTTCCCACATCGCTTGCCCGTCCGGCACGTTCGCCGCGCAGACGCCGGACGATCGCAACGGAACGCCGTAGAACCGCACCAGCTGGCCGGTCATCTGCGTTGCCCGCATGTATTCGGGCGTGCCGAATGCGGGGGCGCCCGACTTCATGTCCACGTTCGAGGTGAAGGTGCCGATCGCCACCGGACAGCCCGGCGCGATGTATTCCAGCAGCGCGATCGCCGCCAGCGCCTCGGCAATCGAAAGGGCCACCGCCCCGGCCATGGTCACCGGTGCCATTGCGCCGGCCAGCGTGAAGGGCGTTACCACCACGGGCTGCCCGCGCCGCGCCAGCCGCATTGCGCCATCCAGCATCGGATAGTCGTGCTTCAGCGGGCTGACCGAGTTGATGTTGGTATACATCCGTGGCCTGGCGCGGAACTCGTCGTCCGTCAGCCCACCGGCGATGCGGACCATTTCCATCACGTCCTCGACCCTCTCGGCGCCCAGCGAATAGGCATGCACGACCTTGTCGGTCAGCGTCAGCTTTTCATACAGGCAATCCAGGTGACGGACCGAGGCATGGATGTCCACCGGCTCTACCGGATAGCCGCCGGCGATGTGGATGCAGTTGAAATACTGCGTCAGCTTCATGAATTCCTTGAACGTCTCGAAATCGCCAGAGCGTTTGCCGCGTTCCATGTCCCAGGCGTTGGGTGGGGAAGAGACGTTGACGAAGACCATGTGGTTGCCGCCCATCACGATCTCGCGGTCCGGGTTGCGCGGGGTGATGGTAAAGCTTTCGGGCGCTCGGCCGACCATCTCCATCACGAAGGCTTCGTCCATGCGGACGTTGGTGCCATTCACGATGCAGCCGGCGCGGCGCAGATTGTCCACTGCATCGGGGTTCAGGAACTCGATCCCGATTTCGGACAGGATGCGCATCGCGGTCTTGTGAATGCGCTGGACACCCTCGGCATCAAGCGGCTCGATGGGCCGGTCCGGGTTTACCGGGATGCGCCAGGGCATCTGGTCGATTACCGCCGTTCCCGCGCGGGTCTGCATCCCCGCACGTCCTCCGGCGCGTTTCCTGCGGGTCGGCTCCTGGTTCATCGCCCATCTCCCTTGTCTTGCGGCGAGGATGGCGGAAGCCGCAGCGGCATGGGAACCATGCGTGCGACACAAAAGCGTCGTTTTCGGACAATGGGTGCGGGTTCAGGCGGCCTGTGCGTCCAGCCAGCCGGGCAGTGCGCCGATATCGGGCAGGATCACGTCGGCCAGATCGGCCAGCTCGGGGGCTTTTGCGATACCGGTCAGCACCGCAACGGTGCGCATCCCCGCCGCCCGGCCCGCCTGAAGGTCGTGGCGGCTGTCGCCCACCATCGCCACCCGCGCCGGCTGCAGACCGAGGCCGTGGGCGAAGGCGAGGCACATCCCCGGGCCGGGCTTGGCGCCATGGCCGGAATCGTAGCCCGAGATGAAGTCGAAGCATTCGGTGATTCCGTGGGCAGCCAGGTGCTGGCGCGCGGGGGCCTCGGAATCGTTGGTGGCCAGACCCAGCCGAAGGCCACGCGACCGCAGCCCGGACAGCAGCGGACGCAGGGGCACCGCTTCCGACATGGGGGCTGCGCCGGCGGTGGTGTCGATCCGCTCGGTCAGCTCGGCGACCGATATCCCGCCCAGCTCCGGGGCCAAGGCCGCGGCGATGTCCGCGGCGGTGGCGGCAATCACCGGACTGTCGGGGGCAAAGGTCAGCGTGGCGGCGTCAAAGCCGATGGCTTGGCCCAGGCTCCGGGCATGGTCGGCATCTCGCGCCAGGTCGGCCAGAAAGCCGGCGGCCCAGCGGCCCCAGCTGACGCGAAAGTCGAACAGCGTCCCGTCCTTGTCGAAAAGCAGTCCGTCGATCATGGGCACCCCACAGTTCAGGTCCAGTGCGGCACCGCGCCGCCCGGCAGCGCGGCCCGGGCCGCCTGCGGTTCCGTATATGGGAGCGAATGCGCGTCACAGAAAGCCATCACCCGCCGATCGTCCATCAGCAGGAAATCGAGAATCGCCAGATGAAAGTCCGCATCTGCGGCGCGCGCGCGCAGATCGTCCGGGCCGGCTCCGGTTGCCGTCAGGAATTCACGGATCAGCACCTCGTCGGAGGCCAGCCAGGCAAGTGCCCGGATGGCGAGCAGTTGCGCAGAGTCCTGTCGGTTATTCACGCGGTGTCCTGCGTTTTCGTTTTGCCCGGGCCGGTATTCCGGCCGCCACAGGGGCTTTGGAAAGGATTTCTTAACCACCTCGGTAACACACTGTTCACTGTCTGGGGAAGGAGTCGTGGCAGCGGATGATGAGCGGGCGGGTCCTCATAGTCGATGACGTGGCGACCAATCGCATCCTGTACAAGGCGCGGTTGGCTGCGGCATTCTATGAGCCGATCCTGGCTGCCGATGGCGCAGCTTGCCTGACCGCTGCCGTCGAACAGCGGCCGGATCTCATCCTGCTTGATCTGGTCCTGCCCGACATCCCTGGCCATGAGGTTCTGCGCCGTCTGCGCGCCGATCCGCGCACCGCCGCGATTCCTGTCATCGTGCTTACCGCCACCCAGGACGCGGGGGAACGTCTGGCCGCATTTTCTGCCGGGGCGGACGATGTGATCGTGAAGCCTGCTGCCGATCAGGTCTTGCTTGCGAGGGTGCGCAACCTGCTGCGCGCACGGGCTGACAACGATTTCCCGGCCGGCGGGACGCCGATCCCCGGTCTTGCCGAACCGGCGGCAAAGTTCGAGCCTGCGGCCAGCGTTGCGCTGGTCTCGTCCCGGATCGACGAGGCGCGGCGCCTGCAACGGGAGCTGTCAGGCGTCCTTCGCGGCCGCCTGCGGGTGCTGTCGCGGCCACAGGCGCTGGCCGAGGCGGCACAGTTTCCCGCGGGTGCCAGCGTGCCGGATGTGTTCATCGTGCGCGATGACGGAAGCGACGAGGCGGGTGCGCTGCGCTTCCTGTCCGAACTGAAAAGCCACCAGGCCACGCGGCATTCCGCTGTCTGTGTCCTTGGCCCGGTCGGCGAGGGGGACGATGCGGCGATGGCCTTCGATCTGGGCGCCGATGATGTGGTGGGCCCGAACGTCACGCCTGCAGAACTGGCCTTGCGCACCAGCAGCCTGGTACGGCGCAAGCGTCAGGGCGACCGGCAACGTGCCCGCATGCAGGACAGCCTGCGCCTTGCGCTCGTCGATCCGCTGACCGGGCTTTACAACCGCCGCCACGCCATGCCGCAGCTTGAGGCCATCGCCGCCGCCGCTGCCGACACCGGCAGCCCCTTTGCGGTGATGGTGATCGACCTTGACCGCTTCAAGCTGGTCAATGACCAGCATGGCCATGCCGCAGGCGACCAGGTTCTGGTCGAGGTCGCGCGTCGGCTGACGGCCAATCTGCGATCCACCGATCTGCTGGCCCGCATCGGCGGGGAGGAGTTCCTGGTCGCTCTGCCCGACTGCTCGATGGCCGAGGCCCGGCGTGTGGCCGAACGTCTGTGCGAGGCGGTCGAGGAACTGCCTGTCCGGCTGGCCTCGCGGCAGCGCCTTTCGGTCACGGTTTCGATCGGTGTGGCGGTGGCGAACCCGCGGCTGCATCAGCCCATCGCTGCCGAGAAGGTGGTGGAACAGGCCGACCTGGCCTTGCTTGATTCCAAGGGGGCAGGGCGCAACCAGGTCACCTATCGCCTGTCAGCCGCCTGACATCTCAGTTCCCGGACCGTCGGCGAAGACCCTTTTCCAGCCGGTCGGCAAAGGCACGACGCTGGGCATCCGACATTTCCAGAAGCCGCCGCGCGATCAGCTCGCGGCCAAGGGCCAGCCGGTCGGCCATACGCACCTCGATGGCCGCCAGCGCGGCCTGCATGGCGTCGGCATCGAACGGGCTGGTGCGAAGGGCCACAAGCAGTGTGGCGAATTCCTCTTGCGTCGCCGCCCTTGCCTCGCGGAAGCCGGGGGCACGGTCCTGCAACGCCTTGCGAAGGGCGCGGCGGTCCTGCGCATCCAGCGCTTCGCTGAACGGCCCGAAGGACAGATCGCGCGGCATCCGGTCGCGAGGTGGGCCTTCCCTGACCCAGGCCCCAAGCGCCAGGCCCGCAACCGTCAGGTTTAGCGCCACCGAAATCGCCAGCGCAATCTTGATCCAGCGTGATGCGCCAATGCCTTCTGCCGGCTTTGCCATGACTCAGCCCTCCGTCATCAGGAAGTCGGTCGAAGGGAACAGGTCCACCGTCTCGGCTGAGGCGACCCCGCCGGTCAGGTAGTCGACTGTCGCGGGGTCGAGGTAGCCGACCACAAGGCCCACGATCAGGAAGGAACACACCCCGGCCAGGACCGGACCGCCGCCGAAGGCCTGAGCGAGGCGCGCAAGCCAGCCCACCCGCGGCGCGTCTTGCATCATGACCGGTGCCAGTACCTGTTCGCCGAGCGCATCGGCCAGAACCCGGTCCATCAGTCCTGGCGAGGGCTTGGGCCGCGTTCGGGCGGCCATGTCCAGCAGATCATCCAGATCCCTATCCCGCATCGCGGTCATCCTCATATCCCAGCGCCGATTTCTGCCCTGCAAGTGCATTGGACAAGGCCCTCTTGCCCCGCGCAGTCAGGCTTTCCACAGCCTCGACCCCGATCTCCATCACGGCGGCGATCTCGGGGTTCGAAAGCCCCTCGATATGCCGCAGCACCACGGCCTGACGCTGCCGGTCGGGCAGTCCGGCCAGTGCCGCCTCAAGCGCGGCCAGTCGGCGGGCATCCTGAAGCCGTCCGTCGGGGCTTGGCGCCCCGTCCACGGGCTCTGGCGCGGCGTCAAGCCCCACCTGCCCCTTCCGCCGCACCGACCGCTGCCGGTCGATGCACAGGTTCGTGGCGACCCGATAGGCCCAGGTCGTCACCTTCGTCTCGCCTTGCCGCCAGTCGCGCGCCACGCGCCACAGCCGCAGCATGGTTTCCTGCACCACATCCTCGGCCTCGGCCCGGTCGCCACCCAGCATCCGCACGGCATAGGCCAGGATGCGGGGGGTGATGCGCTGGGTCAAAGCCAGTGCCGCGTGACGGTCTCCATTCGCATAGAGCACCATCAGTGCCTCGTCCGAGGTGTCGCTGTCCGCATCATAGGCCATGGTCATGCTGCAAGGGGTCTAGCCTGTCCGGCGGCCGGGACAAAGCCCGATCAGTTCCAGTCGTGGCCCATCATGCCCTGCTTGCGCTTCTTGCCCATCCGTTGGCCGGCGGCCTCGAGTTCCTCTTTCGAGATCAGCCCGTCACCATCGCTATCGAGACGCGAAAAGGCCATTTCGGCTGGGCCCTTGCCCATTTCCTCCAGCGAAAGTCTGCCGTCGCCGGTGACGTCGCGCCGTTGCAGCATCCGGTCGGCACGCTGGCCCATGCGTTCGGTCATCATGGCCATCTGGTGCGCCGCGATCTCGTCGCGGTCCAGAACCCCGTCGCCGTTCGCATCGGCCGCGGTGAACATCGCCTCGCGGTGGGCGGCCAGTTCTGCCGGCGAAATCTTGCCGTCGCCGTCCGTGTCGATCCCGTCGAACATCTGCAGAAGCATCGCGCCAGGGCCGGGGCCGCGGCCTGGCCCCATGTCGGCCAGCGCGGCCGTGGCGACGGCTGACCCGATCAGGGCAAGCGCAACAAGGGTGGTCTTGGTTCGTGCAGGCATGGTCATCTCCATTTCCAGGCCGCTTTCCAGGGCCCTTCTGCGCATTCTCACGTCCGGCTTCCGCCATTCCGTCGCAAATCTTTGCGACATCGGGACACAGGGGCCGACTGCCCCCTTTTCCCTGCCCTGCCCGCGGCGCTAATGTCCCGGCCCTGTCCGGCGGGGCGAGTCCCGCCTTTGCGAAAGTCCGTCCGATGTGCCCTGTCGATACTGCCGTCCCTGTCTTTCCTGCGTTGGAGGATGATCGCCCCGTCCGCACTGCCCTGTTGCGTGGCTGGCGGCGGCGTTGTCCGAAATGCGGGGCGGGGCCTATGCTGCGCGGCTATCTGACCGTGCGCGATACCTGCCCGGTCTGTGGCGAGGCCCTGCACCACCACCGCGCCGACGACGGGCCTGCCTATCTGACGATTCTGATCGTCGGCCACCTGATGGCGCCCCTCCTGATGGTGGTCTTCACCACCTGGCGGCCCGAGCCTCTGACGCTGGCCGCGATCTTCACCGTGGGCACCGTCGCGCTGTCGCTGTATCTTCTGCCGCGGCTGAAGGGGGCGATGGTGGCGTTGCAATGGGCCAAGCGGATGCACGGTTTCGGTTCCAGCCCCGATGTCTGAACCGATCCGCCCCGCGGCTACCGTGATTCTGACGCGCAGTGGTCATGAGGGTCCGCAGGTCCTGATGGGCCAGCGTGGGGCCGGGGCGGTGTTCATGCCGTCGAAATTCGTCTTTCCCGGTGGCGGGATCGACCCGGAGGATCACACTGCGCCGCAGCGCGGCTGGCTGGCAGTGGACTGCGCCCGCCGCCTTGCGCTGCTGACGCCCGAGGACGCCCCCGCCCCGGATGTTACCGTCGCCGCCGCCCTGCGCGAACTGCGCGAGGAAACCGGATTGCGCCTTTCCGGCCCGCGCCAGGGCGGCCTGCGTTTCGTGTTCCGCGCGATCACACCGCCCGGCCGTCCGCGCCGCTTTGATGCGCGTTTCCTCTTGGCCGATGCCGATGACCTGGCCGGCGACCCCGAGGATTTCGCTGCCGCCTCGGGCGAACTTTCGCATCTTGGTTGGTTGCCTCTGGCGCAGGCCCGCGCACTGGACCTGCCCTTCGTGACCGAGGTGGTGCTGGCAGAGGTTGCCGCCCTATTGGCCGGAGGCGATCAGCCCGGTGTGCCGTTCTTCGACAACTCTGGCCCCACGCCGCAGTTCCGGCGTCTCGTCTGACGTCACGGCGCCGCCCTTGTCCACCGGCCAGATCGGGTGCGGCACCGGATCCTTGGCGCGGAACAGATAGTGGCGGAAGATCTCGGCATAGTTCCGGTAGCGGTAGCCTTCGTTTCGCCGCAGGTAATGTTCGCGGTTGGCGAAATACATCCCTGGCAGGCGATACCACGGCACGTTCGGGTGCATGTGGTGGACAACATGGAAATTGTTGTTCAGGAACAGAAGCGAAAGCGGGCCACGGCTTTCGATTATGACAGTCCGCGCCCGGGCCGCCTCGTGCGCGCGGTGTTCCAGGTAGGTGCGGATCTTCAGCAGGCTCCAGCCCAGATAGGCCGCGACCAGCCACGCCCAAACCGGCATCGGCACCCAGGCCAGCCACAGAAGCACCAGTGCCACACCTGGCACATGCAGCGCCCAGGCCAGCCAGACCCGCCGGTCGCCGCGGCGCATTGCCGCCAGATCGCCCGTGACCAGCGCCCAGGTGGAAATCGCCGGGCCGACCAGCATGCGCCCGGCCAGCGTGTTGTTGAAACGCAGCAGAGCTCGCACCGGCATCGGCAGCCGCGCCCACACCGCCGGATCGAGGTAGTTCGATTCAGGGTCGTCATAGGGGTCGGTCAGCGCTGGGTCGAAGTGGTGCTGTAGATGCGTGTCCTTGAACCGCAGGTAAGGCACGAAGAACGTCAACCCCGGAAAGACCAGCGCCTCGGACAGTGTCTGGTTGCGGAACGGGTGGCCGTGCAGCACCTCGTGCGTCAGCGAGGAAAACTGCCCGATGGCCAGTGCGGCAGCCAGGATGGCAAGGGTGGGTGACAGCTGCCACAGCACGGTGCTGGCCAGCGCCCAAAGCGCATAGGTGGCGGCAAAGACGATCAGGGTGGGCCATTCGACGGCCCGGGTCGCAGTCTGCAAGATGATCCCCGGAAATATGACTCTGGCGTCAAGGGTAGCAAAGCCCCCGATGGAGCGGAATTCGGGATATTGTCTACCAAAGGCGACGCATAATGCTATAAACAAATGCATGATGGATAAAATAGACAAGCGCGATCGTGCCCCCGTCTTTCGCGCCCGTTTGGCCGAGGCGATGGCCGCGCGCGGCATCACCCAGGCTGCACTTGCCCGCGCAACCGGGGTGGACCGGTCCACCATCTCGGCCCTGTTGCAGCCGGGCACGCGCCTGCCGAACGCCCAGCTTGCCGCGGACTGCGCGCGCGCACTGGGAATCAGTGCCGACTGGCTGCTGGGCCTGTCAGGCCGGCCCGAGCCCATCGCCGACCTGCTGGCCGCATCGCTGACCCTGACCGAGGCGCCGCGTGCGTTGATCGACGAACGCATCTTCGCCTGGCATCAGGAAGCGGCGGGCTACAAGATCCGCCATGTGCCCGCCACGCTGCCCGACATGCTGAAGATCCGCGGCGTGGTGGAATGGGAATACGAGCCGCAGCTGGGGCGCACCGCCGAACAGGCGATCGGCGCCTTCGAGGATCGCCTTGCCTGGATGCGTGGCGCTGGGTCAGATTACGAAATCGCGCTGCCCGTTCATGAACTTAGGGCATTTGCCACGGGCACCGGCTATTACGAGGGGCTGTCTGCTGACCTGCGCCTCGCACAGCTGCGACATCTGCAGACGCTTTGCGCACAGCTTTATCCGTCGCTTCGCCTGTGCCTGTTCGATGCGCGCAAGCTGTTTTCCGCCCCCGTCACAATCTTCGGCCCGCTTCTGGCGGTGATCTACCTTGGTCGGCATTATCTTGCGTTCCGCGACACGGCTCGGGTCGAGACGATCACCCAGCATTTCGACCTTCTGGTGCGCGAGGCAGATGTCGGTGCGCGCGACATGCCCGCGCATCTTGATGCGCTTTGCGCGCGGGTGGGCGAGAGTCGCTGATCCAGCCCTTACGGCCTGTCCTGGCCGACCTCGGACAGGATCGGCCGATAGATGGGCAAGTACGCCCGAATGCGTCAGAACGGGCGCAAGCCGCCAGGCACATAGCCGTTGAACTCGAATATCTCGCGCGCGGCGCTCAGCCGGTCGGGCGAAATCGCGCCCTGGTCCAGCACGAAACCGAACCGGCCCGACGGCGTGCCGATCGCCAAAGTCCGGTAGCCCGAGTCGACCCACAGCACCCACCAGACCTCCTGCCCCTCGACAGCCAGCCGCCCGGGCCCTACCGGGCGGGCCAAGGCAGCGACCGGCTGAGTCTTGCCGTCCAGACACAATGTTCCGCGCAGCGCGTAGCCCCCTGCTGCGGGTATCACCTCCAGTTCGCCTGAGGCACATCCGCCCGGCCGGACGGCATATCCCGCCACCTGCTGCCACCTTCCGGCAATCCGATCGGGCGCAAAGGCGGCGGCTGACCAGATCGGCACATCGGCCTGACGGAAACCCGCAACCCGCTGCGGTGAGGTTACGCAGGCAGCCAGCATCAGGGCCGCCAGCAGGGCAGGGATCACTCGATGCATTCTGTCGCCCGCATCCCGCTGTCCAGCAGCACCTCGTGGCAGCCGATCAGCGGCTTGAACGGTGCGCATGTGCCCGACCTGGCCAGGCAGGCGCCCTCGCACTGGCTGCTTCGGCTGCATTGCCTGCCCGCATCCCCCGTCGAGAAGACGCAGGTTCGCAACTGGCCGGTTATGCCGATGGGCACCCAGCGCCCCTTGCGCCTTTCGCAGGCCAACTGGGCCTCTGACTTCTGGATCTCTGGCACTTCGGCCACTGGTTCGGGCAGGGTCATATCCGCCGCAGTGGGCGGGGGGGCGGATGCAGGGGTGTCTGCCGGGGCGGCCGACGCTGCCGGTTGCGGGCTGGACGCGGGACCGGGTCCGGTCACAGCGGCACTGGCCTGTGTCTGCACCGCGGAACCTGCGGTCTGGCTGTCATCCAGTGCGGTGACCTCGATCGCGCCGCCGGTCACCGGGTTCGGTGTCACATCGGCCGACTGCCCGCCCCCGCCCGGCGGCGACAGCTGGCACCCCTGCACCACAAGCGGCAGGCCAAGGGCCAGCATCAGGCGGAAAAGCACAGGTCGGGTCGGACGGGGCATCGCGCTCCTTCGGGTCGCGTCCGAGATGTGCCCCGATCCGGCCCGTGCCGCAAGCCCCGTCAGTAGGGCGCCGGGAAGGCACGGTGGGTTTCCGCGATTTCCTCCAGCACCTCTGACGAAAGTGTGATCCCTGCGGCGCCGATATTGGTGCGCAACTGATCCAGCGTCGTAGCTCCGATGATCGGGATGGTGGTGAAGGGCCGTGTCCGGCAGAAGGCAATCGCCATCTGGCAGGGATCCAGCCCGTGGCGCCCTGCGATCCCCAGATAGGCCGCCACGGCGGGAAAGACCTGCGGCGTGACCCGTCCGCCAAGATCAGGGTTCACGCTGCGGCGCGAGCCTTCGGGGATCACGTCTCCGGCGTACTTGCCCGACAACAGGCCCGTTGCCAGGGGCGAGAAGGCCAGAAGCGGCATGTCCTCGACGATGGACAGCTCGGCCCAGTCGGTGTCGAACTGCCGGCACAGCAGCGAATATTCGTTCTGCACCGTCGCCATGCGCGGCAGGCCAAGGCTGTCGGCCAGGTGCAGCCAGCGCGCCGCCCCCCAGACGCTTTCGTTCGACAGGCCGATCGCCCGGATCTTGCCTTCCGCCACCAGAGCCTGCGCCGTGGTCAGGATATCAGTCATGTTCGCCGTTTCGGCGGCCTTGTCGATGCCGGTCGGGGCATAGCGCCACATCTGGCGGAAGTGATAGCTGCCCCGGTTCGGCCAGTGCAGCTGGTAAAGGTCGATGTAGTCGGTCCGCAGGCGTTTGAGGCTGGCCTCGCAGGCGGCCCGCAGTGTTGCGCCGGTGATCGGCTGGCCGGGGCGGATGATCTGGCCCTTGCCCGCGATCTTGGTTGCGATCACCAGCCGGTCGCGCCCGCCGCGCGCGGCAAGCCAGCTACCGATGATTTCTTCCGTGCGGCCCACCGTTTCGGCCCGCACCGGGTTTACCGGATACATCTCGGCCGTGTCCCAGAAGGTCACGCCGTGATCCAGCGCCAGATCGGCCTGGGCGTGGCCCTCGGCTTCCGTGTTCTGCGTGCCCCAGGTCATCGTGCCGAGACACAGTTCGGAAACCGTCAGGCCGGTCTTGCCAAGGGTCAGGGTCTTCATCTTGCCTCCATTCTACTCGCCCAAGCTAGGCCGGATATGTCACGGGGCAAAGGCCCGGACTTGAGAACATAATGCGAACGTACTACCCTTTCCGCATGAGTCTGCCGATCCACCATCTGGTTGCACCGCGCCCGCAGGACCTGCAACCGCTGGCGGGCGACCTGGCGCTGCGCCGGGGGCGGGTGCATGAATTCTGCGGGCCGTCCCGGGTGCGGCTGGCGGCGGGGGTGATGGCGCGCAGCGACGGGCCGGTGGTCTGGATCCGCCCGGCCTGGGGGACCGAACGGCTGAACGCGGCTGGTTTGCAGCCCCTGGCCAACCCTGCGCGGCTGACTCTGGTCGAAGCCCCGCGGGACGAGGGCCTGTTATGGGCCATGGAGGAGGCATTGCGTTCGGGCGCCGCGCCCCTGGTCGTGGCCGAACTGGCAGCGCCGCCGGGCCTGACGCCGATCCGCCGGCTGCACCTTGCCGCTGCCGCAGGGGGCGAGGCGGCGGGCCGCGACGGTGCGCATGCGCCCCTGGGGCTGATCCTGCTGCCGGGCGAGGGTGGGGCGCCGGGGGTGGAAAGCCGCTGGCACCTGGCCCCGGCGCCCAGCCCCGCGCTGTTGTGGTCGGACGAGGCGCGCTGGACCCTGACGCGCCTGCGCGCCCGTCTTGCGCCCCCCGCCGCCTGGCGGCTGGCCAGACGCGACGGGGACGAGGTGTTGGAGACGCTGTCCTCTGCCAGCTGATGCCCGTTGCTCAGCGCACGCGGCGGATACCTTCGGGGACAATCTGCTGCACGATGCCGGCAAGCATCAGGTAAAGCGAGGTCAGGACCAGAAGCCATTGCGCAACCGGACCTTCCTCGAAGTTCCACCATGCGGCCCAGGCGGCAAGGGCGATCCATGCGATGCAGACCGTCAGCGAGATTTCATACCAGCGGCTCGTCCTGACCGGATGGATGAACTTGAGGTTGGTGAACATGGCCGCGGTCAGGAAGATCACCACCAGAAGGATCACCGTCTGGCTGGGCTGGGTGGCGAAAAGTACAAGCACCACCATGTTCCAGCAGGCCGGAAATCCCGCAAAGCTCTTGTCCTTGGTCTTCATCCGGGTGTCGGCGAAATAGACGACGCTGCCGTAGCAGATCACGATGATCGCAAGCCACCCCGTCCAGCCGGGCAGCAGGCCGGACTGGAAAAGCGCGAAGGCCGGAATGAAAACGTAGGTCAGGTAATCCACGATCAGATCCATCAGGACGCCGTCATACGTCGGCCAGTTGGTCTTCACATGGTAGCGTCGCGCCAGCGGGCCATCGATCCCGTCGACGATCAGCGCGACGACCAGCCAGAGGAACATCATGCTCCAGTCCTCACGCACGGCAGCCAGCATGGCAAACATTGCCAGCACGGCGCCTGTGGCAGTAAGCAGATGCACAGATAGGGCTTTGAGACGCGGGCTCATCATCACGTCTTGATGGCCGATATCGCGCCATGGCGCAACAGGATCGGGGCCCTGTCAGGCGCGGGGATGGGCTTTTTCATAGACCGCCATCAGCCGGGCGGCATCCACCGCGGTATAGGCCTGAGTGGTGGACAGCGAGGCATGGCCCAGAAGTTCCTGGATCGCGCGCAGGTCGCCTCCGGCAGACAGAAGGTGGGTCGCGAAGCTGTGGCGCAGGGCATGGGGCGTGGCTGTGGCAGGCAGGCCCAGGCGCAGGCGGGCACGTTCCATAGCGGCCTGGATCAGCCGGGGATTGACCGGGCCGCCGCGGGCGCCGCGGAACAGCGCCTCGCCCGGCGCCAGATCGAAGGGACACAGCCGCACATAGGCCGAAACCGCGGCTGCGGCGACCGGGACTACCGGCACGATCCGGGTCTTGCCGCCCTTGCCGGTGATGCGCAGGGTTGGCGGCAGCGGATGGTCCGCCCCGGTCAGCGAAAGGGCTTCGGAAATACGTAGTCCCAGGCCGTAAAGCAAGGTCGCTATGGCGGTGTCGCGGGCGGCGACCCAATCCTCGCGCGCGTCGCTGCCGATCTCGGTCAGCATCAGGGCGGCGCCGTCTTCCGTCAGCGGCCGAGGCAGTTTCCGGCGGAATTTCGGGCCTCGGGCGGACAGGACCGTGGTTGCGTCGGCCCCGGTCCTGTCGGCGGCCCAGGCGGTAAATCCCTTTACGGCGGACAGGGCCCGGGCCAGCGAGCGGGGCGAAAGGCCGCGCCCGCGCTCTTCGGCCATCCAGGCGCGCAGGTCGGACTGCGTGGTGGCCGCAACCCCTGCAAGCCCTTCGGCGCCGCCCCGGTGCCGCGCCAGAAAGGAAAGATAGCGTGACACGTCGCGCCGGTAGGCCTCGACCGTGTTGGCGGATGCCCCCTGCAACGCTTGCAGCTGGCTCAGCCACTCGTCCAGCGCGGCGGCAAGCGCCGGGGCAAGGAAGGGGGTCAGCCCAACCACCGCCGCATCATGCGTTCGAAGACACCGACAAAGAACGCAAGCAGATCGGTGCCATGCTGCGCCTTGAACTGATGCGGATCCTGAGAGCCGAAGACCAGCATTCCGGGCAACCGTCCGGCCCCGAAGTCCAGCCGCATCAGCGCCTCCGAACGGATGTCGGCGGCATCCGGCCCGTAGACGGTTGCTGCAAGGCCGGTGGCAGGGCGGAGCAGAATGGGGCGGGACGCGACCTTGCGGCCGTTGGTCATGTAGTTGTGCACGAAGCCCCGCGGGGCGACATGGACGATCTGGCCCAGCCGGCGGAGCGCAGGGTCGGCATCGCCGTTGTCCTGAACGGTTTCAAGCACCAGGCGGATCACGTCCACCCGCAGGATCTGGGCCACCTCGTCCCCCAGCGTGGCAATGAAGCCCTCGAAGCTGGCAGGTTCGAGAAGGCACAAGATTGCGCGGTGCACCTGGTTCGTGCCGGCCAGGTTTTCATAGGCGGCGGCAATCACGGACCGGTGCGTGTCCTCCAGGTCTTCCAGCCTGTCTTCCAGGCGTCGCATAGCGATGCCGCGCAGATCGACAATGTTTTCCCCCATGGCGCGGTCGTTGGCTGCCACCAGGGCATTCATCACGTCGCGGTCGGCAAGAACGCGGTCGGGTTGGGCAAGGATCCGCTCGCGAAGGTCGGGCTCTATCATGTCACTCGCCGGTTTTTCCATGCGCTTTCATGGACTATAGGCCGAAGCTCCGGTGCGAAGCGATGGGTTTGTGCCCACCGCTGCCCCGGCTGTGGGTTCGCTGCAACATGGCCCGCGCATACCCTGCCGAACAGCAGGCACAAAGGCAGGGGGGCCGCAGCCCGCGCCACGCACCTTCCGCGACGGGTTTTGCGGTGGATCCTCTCCGCCCAGGTGGGGCATGCCAGGCGCATGGGGCTGGTGGCGGTGCAGCGCAGCCTGCGCCGCACCCTTCGGCCGGTTCGCGGGCCCGCTTGTGCGCTTACAGGATCTTCTGGCCCGTCTTAGCCCAGTCCTTCATGAACTGGTCGAGGCCCTTGTCCGTCAGCACGTGGCTTGCCATTGCCTTGATGACGGAAGGGGGCGCGGTGACGACATCGGCGCCGATAAGGGCGCAGTCCTTGACGTGGTTCGGCGTCCGTACCGACGCCGCCAGAACCTGGGTCTTGAAGTCGTAGTTGTCGTAGATCGTGCGGATGTCGCCGATCAGGTCCAGCCCGTCGAGGTTGATGTCGTCCAGCCGCCCGATGAAGGGCGAAATGAAGGTCGCCCCCGCCTTGGCGGCCAGCAGCGCCTGATTCGCGCTGAAGCAGAGTGTGACGTTCACCATGAAGCCTTCCGAGGACAGCACCTTGCAGGCCTTCAGCCCGTCCCACGTCAGCGGCACCTTCACCGCGATGTTCGGGGCGATGGCGGCGAGTTTCCGGCCCTCGGCGATCATCTCGTCGGCCTTCATCGCCACGACCTCGGCCGAGACGGGGCCGGTGACAAAGGAGCAGATCTCTTTCGTGACTTCGAGGATGTCGCGGCCCGATTTCAGGATCAGCGAGGGGTTGGTGGTCACGCCATCCACCATGCCGAGATCGTGCAGCTCGCGGATCGCGTCTACGTCGGCGGTGTCGATGAAGAATTTCATGGGGTTCTCCGTGAGGCGGTTGCGGCAGGTGCCGCGCGGGGGTTGAATGCTCTCGGGGGGCGGTTTACCCGAAACCTCGGGAAAGCGAAAGGTTGCAGCTTGGGCGAACGGGTCTATCGGGCGGGCGACCTGGTGGGGGTGCTGATCACCGAAGCCCTGGGCGGGGCGTTGGGGGGGCGCACGCTGGACTATCGCGCGCCCGAGGGCGGCTGCGGCGACGGGGATTTCGTCGAGGTGCCGCTGGGGCCCCGCCGGGTCATGGGCGTGGTCTGGGGGCCGGGGGCAGGCGGCTTCGACCCCGCCAAGATCCGCCCGGTTACCCGAGTTCTGGACGCCCGGCCGATGCGGGCGGAACTGCGCGCCTTCCTTTCCCGTGCGGCCGACTACACGCTGACCCCCTTGCCGGCCATGCTGCGGCTTGCCACCCGCGCCCCTGGCCTGGGCGATCCGCCGTCCACGCGGCGGGTCTATCGGCTGGCCGGGCCGGTCCCGAACCAGCTGACCGAGGCGCGCCACCGGGTGATCGAGGCCCTGCGCGACTATGGCGGCGCGCCGGTCACGCTGGGAGAGCTGGCCGAGGCCGCGGGTTGCGGGGCAAGCGTCATCAAGGGGCTGGTGAAGCTGGGCGTGGTGGCCGAGGAGGACGCCCCCCGCGACACGCCCTATCCTCGCTTGCGCGCCGATGTGGGGATGCGGCTTCAGGGCGATCAGGTGGCGGCGGGGGATGCCTTGGTCGCCGATGTCGCGCGCGGGGACTATGCGGCGACGCTTCTGAAGGGCGTCACCGGGTCGGGCAAGACCGAGGTCTATCTGGAGGCGGTGGCCGAATGTCTGCGCCGGGGGCGGCAGGCGCTTGTCCTTCTGCCGGAAATCGCGCTGACCGCCGAGTTCCTGACCCGCGTCGAGGCCCGCTTCGGCGCGCGGCCGGCCGAGTGGCATTCCGGCGTCACCATGACCGAGCGTCGCCGGCTCTGGCGAATGGCAGCCGAGGGCGAGGCGGGGCTGGTCGTCGGTGCCCGGTCCGCCCTGTTCCTGCCGTTCCGGGACCTGGGGTTGATCGTGGTCGATGAGGAACACGACACCTCTTACAAGCAGGAGGATGGCGTCCTTTACAACGCCCGCGACATGGCCGTCCTGCGGGCGGCGATCTGCGGCTGCCCGGTGGTGCTGGCCAGCGCCACGCCGTCCCTGGAGACCTGGGCCAACGTCGAGGCGGGGAAGTATCGGCGGCTGGACCTTGGCAGCCGGTTCGGCGCGGCGGAGATGCCCGAGATTCGGGCGATCGACATGCGGACCGAGAAGCTGCCGGCGGACCGCTGGATTTCCGAGACCCTGGCCGGGAAGGTCGGCGCGGTTGTGGCGCGGGGGGAACAGGCGCTTCTGTTCCTGAACCGGCGCGGGTTCGCGCCCGTGACGCTGTGCCGGGCCTGCGGGCATCAGGTGGGCTGCGACCAGTGCGATGCACGGATGGTCGAACACCGGTTCCAGAAGCGGCTGGTCTGCCACCAGTGCGGCGCGACGAAGCCGGTGCCGGTGGCCTGTCCTGCCTGCGGGGTGGAGGGCCGGATGGCCGCCGTGGGGCCGGGCGTGGAGCGGCTGGCCGAGGAGGTGGCGGCGCGGTTCCCGGACGCGCGGGTAGCGGTGCTGTCGTCGGATCTGTTCGGCAGTGCCCGCGCGCTGAAGGAGAAGATCGCCGAGATCGCCGCGGGCGGGGCGGACATCATCATCGGCACGCAGATCGTGGCCAAGGGGCACAACTTTCCGCTCCTGACGCTGGTCGGCGTGATCGACGCGGATCTGGGTTTGCAGGGGTCCGACCTGCGCGCGGCAGAGCGGACCTTCCAGCTGATGCGGCAGGTCGCGGGCCGGGCGGGGCGGACGGCGGACCGGAAGGGCGAGGCCTGGCTCCAGACGCATCAGCCCGACCATCCGGTGATCCGCGCGATCCTCGGGGGCGACGAGGAAGCCTTCTGGCGGGCCGAGGCGGCCGAGCGCCGCGCCTCGGGCGTGCCGCCCTATGGCCGGATGGCGGGGATCATCCTGTCCTCGACCGACCTCGCGCAGGTGTTCGATTTCGGGGCGGAGCTCGCACGGCGGGCCGAGCCGCTGCGCCGGATCGGGGCCGAGGTCTGGGGGCCTGCTCCGGCCCCTATCGCCCGCGTGCGGGGGCGGCACCGGGTGCGGCTTCTGGTGAAGGCCGGGAAGGGGGCCCCGTTGCAGGCGGCGCTGGCGGAGTGGCTGGCGCAGTTCAAGTTGCCGAGGGATCTGCGGCTGGCGGTGGACATCGATCCGCAGAGTTTCTTGTGAGGGGTCGGATTCCGGGGCGATCCAGCAGCCCCGCCGGGTCACGGAACCGTGCAGAATTCCACGCCGAAGCCTTTAAAGGCTCCGGTCCGATTACCGCGAAGAAATCGGTGGAGCTGCGGTCCGCGGATTGTGCCCGGCACAACCTTGCCCTTTGCCTCGGCCCCCGGTTTGGCTAAGTCAGGCCCATGGCCCGCCTCATGCCCAGCTCGGAAACCGGCCACCTGCCTGCCTGGCGGCGGCCGGAGGCGCTGCTCTACCTCATGGCGGCCGCGATGCCGCTGAGTTTCGCTACCTGGTCGGCACTGCTGAACAACTTTGTCGTCGAGGTGGCATCCTTCTCGGGCAAGGAGATCGGCTGGCTGCATACGGTGCGAGAAATCCCGGGGTTTCTGGCCATCGGGGTGATCCTGGTTCTGCTGGTCATGCGCGAACAGGTGCTGGCACTTCTGGCGCTTGGTCTGCTGGGGGCGGCGACGGCGGTGACGGCCTGGTTCCCAAGCTTTACAGGCCTGCTGGTCTGCACACTGATGTCCTCGATCGGGTTTCACTATTTCGAGACGGTCAACCAGTCGTTGCAACTGCAATGGATCGACAAGGCCCGGGCTCCGATCGTGCTGGGACGGATCGTCGCGGTGGGTGCCGGGGCCTCGCTGGCGGCCTACGGCGCTATTGTCGTGCTGTGGGACCGTCTGGGGCTGGACTACAACACGGTCTATCTTGCCTCGGGCGGGCTGACGCTGGCCATCGTGCTGTTCGCGGCGCTGGCCTATCCGCAGTTCCAGTCGCCCCATCCGCAGCACCGGCACATGGTGCTGCGCCGGCGCTATTGGCTGTATTACGCGCTGCAGTTCATGGCCGGGGCCCGGCGGCAGATCTTTGTGGTCTTTGCCGGCTTCATGATGGTGGAACGCTTCGGGATGAAGGTCAGCGAGATGACCGCGCTGCTGTTGGCCAACTACCTGATCAACATGCTGGTCGCCCCGTCCATGGGCCGCGCGCTGGGCAAGTTTGGCGAGCGCAATGTCATGGGCTTCGAATACATCGGCCTCACGCTGGTGTTCCTGGCCTACGGGGGCCTCTACTGGTTCGGCTGGGGAATCGTGATTGCCGGGGGGCTTTACATCCTGGATCAGCTGTTCTTCGCGCTGTCCTTCTCTCTCAAGACCTATTTCCAGAAGATCGCCGATCCGAAGGATATCGCGCCCACCGCTGCGGTGGCCTTCACGATCAACCACATAGCGGCGGTCTTCCTGCCGGCGGCGCTGGGCTATCTCTGGGCGACCTCGCCCGACCATGTGTTCCTGCTGGGCGCAGGGATGGCGCTGGTGGCCTTCGGGTTGATCTGCCTGATTCCGCGCCATCCCTCACCGGGATACGAGACGATCCTGTCGCGCGGCCTGCCGCAGCCGGCCGAGTAGGCTGGCACAGGCCGCAGGGTGCCCTATATTCACGCAAACGGAGGTCAGCCATGTTCTTCACCCGCAAGCCCGTGGAAATGGTCACGCCCGACAAGGCCCTGCCCGGACGGACCGACCCGATCCCGACGGCCGAGGTGCATTTCCTCTCCGGCATCCCGCTGAAGTCTCCGGTGCCTGGGGGCATGGAACAGGCCATGTTCGGCATGGGCTGCTTCTGGGGGGTAGAACGCAAGTTCTGGCAGACGCCGGGCGTGTGGCTGACCATGGTCGGCTATGCCGGCGGCTACACCCCGAACCCCACCTACAAGGAGACGTGTACCCAGCTGACCGGCCATAACGAGGTGGTGCGGCTGATCTACGATCCGAAGGTTATCACCTACGAGGGCCTGTTGAAGGTCTTCTGGGAGGGCCACGACCCGACCCAGGGCATGCGGCAGGGCAATGACGTGGGCTCGACCTACCGGTCGGGCATCTATTGGTACAGCGACGCGCAGATGGCAGCCGCCAAGGCCTCGAAGGAGATCTATGGCAAGGCGCTGAAGGCGGCGGGAATGGGGCCGATCACCACCGAAATCCTGCCCGCGCCGACCTTCTATTATGCCGAGGACTATCACCAGCAGTATCTGGCGAAGAACCCCGGCGGCTATTGCGGGGTCGGCGGCACCGGCGTGGCCTGCCCGATCGGTACCGGCGTTTCGGCCTGAAGGGGCCGCCCCGCGGCGCTGATCGCTTGTCAGCCCGGCACGGTCGGCGTAAGGGCGGGGAAAAGGAGTGCCGCCGATGCCCACCTATTCCGCCCTGACCACCCTGCCCGGTGAAGAGGCCGCCCAGGCCTTGGCCGAGGCCATGGAGCGGATGGAGCCCGAACCCACCGGCGTGGGCGTTTTCGAAATCGAGGACGGCTCCGGACTGTGGGAGGTTGGCGCCTATTTCCTGGAACCGCCGGATCAGGTGATGCTCGAGGTGCTGGCCACCGCTTTCGGGGCCAAGCCATTCGCCCTGTCGGAACTGCCCGAAGTGGACTGGGTGGCCCATGTGCGCCGCGAACTTTCACCCGTCGAGGCCGGACGCTTCTTCGTGTTCGGCAGCCATGACGCAGACAAGGTGCCCCACGGGAGGGTGCCCTTGCAGATCGAAGCAACGGTCGCCTTTGGCACGGGGCACCACGGCACGACTCTGGGCTGCCTGCTGGCGCTCGATCGGTTGCTGGCCGAGGGATGGCGGCCCGCGAAGGTCGCCGACATCGGCTGCGGCACGGCGGTTCTGGCGATGGCGGCTGCGGCGACGTTGCCGGAGGCTGCTGTCCTTGCCAGCGACATCGACCGGGTGGCGGTAGACGTGGCAGAGGCGAATGTCGCCATCAATGCGCTGGAAGGCCGGGTGGAATGCCTGGAGGCCGCGGGACTGGACCATCCCCGGCTGAAGGCCGAAGCGCCATATGACCTGATCTTCGCCAATATCCTAAAGGGCCCGCTGATCGAACTCGCGCCGGCAATTGCCGCCAATCTGGCGCATGGAGGCAGGGCGATTCTCTCTGGCCTGCTGGTCGTGCAGGCCGAATCGGTCATCGAGGCTTACAGCGAGGCCGGACTTCGTCTCGAATCCCGCAACGATATCGGGGAATGGTCCACTCTTGTGCTACAGAGGTTGTGAGATCGCGGACAATGCTGGGCATGCAGCCCAGTTAGCCCACCATTCCGGCAACTCGCCGTAATTTCGCCATAAAAATCTACCAACCTCGCCCAATGCAGAGCTGTCACTCTGGGGTACGATCATGTGGGTAGATCCCAATCTTAACGAATTCTACAGCCGCGTCGCCAGAATCGAGAAGGCGCATGCCAGGGGCTACGGTTTCGAAGCCAGGGGGACACTGGGCCGCAAGGCCTCGTCGCGCCGCGGATCGTGGAGCCTTCGGTTCCTTCGCCCGCTGGTGATGGCGCTTCTGGTCGGGGTCGGCCTGAAGGGCATCATCCATTATTACATCGGTGCCCAGACCTATGAAAGCCGGGTCAGCGCGCTTGCTGCGGGCAACGGTTTTGACCCCGTCGGCGCCTGGTTGATGCACGCCGATCCTGTGACCGTCGCGATTTCCACACAGCTGCAGACCCTGCTGCCGCGCTGATCCGACGGGAAGCCAGCCAGGGATCGCGTGATGCAAAATGAAAAGGCCGCATCGACGATGCGGCCTCTTGCGTATCCTGACCCATCAGCCGTGGGCCCTCGGCTTCCAGCCCTCAGCGACCGATGAATTCGATGTCGCCGCGGCAAAGACCGATATCGTCCAGTTCACGATCGGAAAGCTTGTTCAGCGCCTTGCGCGTCACGCGGGCGTCGTTCCAGGCCCGCAAGGCGGCGGCGACGTTCGACAGGGCGTTGATCGCACGGTAAGAGGTGATGGCGCCAAAGGGCGCCGGGCGGGTCGTCTCGACAGCGGCCATGGCATTCATCCTTGTTTACAAACTGCTCACTTTGGAGGCTTCGCCCTCCACGACTTGCCAGATAGTCGTGCTGCATGTGCAAAACAAGCAACAGCGCAGCATGGCCGCGTTGCAGTTGCTGCATGACTAGGCGCCAAATTTATTCTTTTTTAGCAGCGTGTTATCCGTTCGGCTGGTCTTGGTGTCGCATTTCTGGGCCGGGAAGTCGTATTCTGCAAGCGCAAAATCGCAATCCGACCTGCGAAGAGGATACGGAAAGCCGTTGGCGGATGTTCCCTTTTCGTGCTAGCCCTTGTGGCGAGGCAAGGGACAGGACCAAGATGCGGGTCATCGGCATCGATCCGGGGCTTAGAAACCTGGGGTGGGGTGTGATCGACGTGGCAGGCTCGCGGCTGATCCACGTCGCCAACGGGATCTGCCATTCCGACGGCAGTGATGGCGAACTGGCGGTGCGGCTGCTGTCGCTGCATGCCCAGCTGACCGAGGTGCTGCGGCTCTGGCAGCCCGAGGCGGCGGCAGTGGAACATACCTTCGTCAACAAGGACGCGGTGGCGACGCTGAAGCTGGGCCAGGCGCGGGGGATCGCCCTACTGGCGCCGGCTCAGTTCGGGCTGAGCGTCGGGGAATATGCGCCAAATGCAGTGAAGAAGACGGTGGTGGGCGTAGGGCATGCGGCGAAGGTGCAGGTCGATCATATGGTGCGGCTGCATCTGCCGGGCGTGAAGGTCGCGGGGCCGGATGCGGCCGATGCGCTGGCGGTGGCGATCTGCCATGCGCATCATCTGCAGTCGTCGGGCCGCCTGGCTGCCGCGCTGAGGGCTGCCGAATGATCGGGCGGATTTCGGGCCGGCTGGACTGGCGGGGGCCGGACCATGTGCTGATCGACGTGCGCGGGGTGGGCTATATCGTCCATGTCAGCGACCGCACGCTGGCCGCCCTTCCGAGGGTGGGTGAGGCGGTCAGCCTTTATACCGATCTGCTGGTGCGCGAGGATCTGTTGCAGCTCTTCGGCTTTCCGACGCTTCTGGAAAAGGAATGGCATCGGCTGTTGATGACGGTGCAGGGGGTGGGGGCGAAGGCCTCGATGGCCATTTTGGGCACGCTGGGCGCGGAAGGCGTTGGCCGTGCAATCACGCTGGGCGACGCGCGGGCGGTTCAGGCGGCGCCGGGGGTCGGACCGAAGCTTGCCCAGCGGATCATCCTGGAACTGAAGGCCAAGGCGCCGGGCATCATGGCCTCGGGCGCGGGGCTGTCGGTTGACGCCGGTGCCGCAGAGGTCGTGCTTGTGGAAAGCGCGCCCGCACCGAAGACGCCCTCACGGACGGATGAGGCGGCCTCGCGCCGCGCGACGGCCTCGGCCGATGCACTGTCGGCGCTGGTGAATCTGGGCTACGGGCAGGGCGACGCGGCGCAGGCGGTGGCGACGGTCGCGGGCGACCTGCCCGACGGTGACGCGGCGGCCTTGATCCGGGCCGCGCTGAAACTTCTGGCGCCGAAATGACCCCTGACCCCACGCTGCGGCCCGACCGGCTACCCGAGGATACCGACAAGGCGCTGCGGCCGCAGATGCTGGACGACTTCATCGGCCAGGCCGAGGCGCGGGCGAACCTGAGAGTCTTCATCGAAAGCGCCCGGATGCGTGGCGAGGCGATGGACCACACGCTGTTTCACGGGCCCCCGGGCCTCGGCAAGACGACGCTGGCGCAGATCATGGCGCGGGAACTGGGGGTGGGGTTCCGCATGACCTCGGGGCCGGTACTGGCGAAACCGGGGGATCTGGCGGCGATCCTGACCAATCTGGAGCCGCGCGATGTGCTGTTCATCGACGAAATCCATCGGCTGTCCCCGGTGGTGGAGGAGGTGCTTTATCCCGCGCTGGAGGATTTCGCGCTGGATCTGGTGATCGGCGAGGGCCCGGCGGCCCGGACGGTGCGGATCGATCTGCAACCCTTCACGCTGGTCGGCGCGACGACGCGGCTGGGCCTGCTGACCACGCCGCTCCGCGACCGGTTCGGCATCCCGACGCGGCTGGAATTCTATTCCGAGGCCGAGCTTTACGAGATCGTCGCCCGGGGTGCCCGGCTGATGGGCCTGACGGCGGACCCGGAGGGTTGCCGCGAGATCGCCCGCCGCGCGCGGGGAACGCCGCGGATCGCCGGGCGGCTTCTGCGCCGTGTGGCGGATTTCGCGCTGGTCGAGGCCGGCGGGCGGATCACGCGGGAACTGGCCGACCGGGCGCTGACCCGGCTTCAGGTGGACAATCTGGGGCTGGATGGCGCAGACCGGCGCTATCTGACCTTGCTGGCCGAGAATTACGGCGGCGGGCCGGTGGGGGTGGAGACGATCGCGGCGGCGCTGAGCGAACCGAGGGATGCGATCGAGGAGGTGATCGAGCCTTACCTCTTGCAGCAGGGCCTCATCCTGCGCACCCCGCGCGGGCGGTTGCTGGGGGCGAAGGCCTGGCGGCACCTGGGATTGCAGCCGCCCAAGGCGGCTGGCCAAGCGGATCTGTTCGAAGGAAAATAAGCAGAGCGCGTCCCGCGCAAGCCCTTCATCTCGTCGGAGGGCGATGCCGCCCTTCTCCTTTGGGCATGGGGCGTTTTACCCCCATGCCCCCGGAGTATATGGAAAGGAGCAAGGACTTGTGTCGCAACTCTGCCGGATGCTACCGCAGCCGGGAATACGAAGGAGGCGGGGCATGGAGCCGGCAGAGGTAGAGGCATTGTTCACCCGCAGCGACGGGGCCTATCTGTTCGCGCGCTGGGGGCGGCCGGTGGTGCCCGTGGTGTTTGGCGTCGATGATGCGAGTCTGTCGGTCTTCAAGGGGGCCTTCGAGGCGGTAGTGGCGCTGGCAGGGCACAAGATGGCCGAGACCGACCCGGAACTGGGGGTGAACCTGATGGTCTTTGCCTTCCGCGACTGGGCGGAGCTGCCGGAGTTGCGCGACCTTGGCCGGCTGGTACCGGAACTGCCGGCGCTGGTGGCGCGGCTGCAGGCGGCGGGGGCGAACCAGTATCGCATCTTCCGCTTTGACGCGGGCGGCGCGATCAGGGCGGCCTTCGTCTTTCTGCGGATGGACGATGCCTTGTCGGAGATGCCGGCTGAGACCCTGGCGCTGGCCCAGGCGGTGCAGACGATCGTGCTTTGGTCGGATCGGGCTTTCGATGGCAGTTCCCCGCTGGCACGGGTAGGGGTAAGGGTGATCCTGCGGCCCGAGATCGGCGCGGTGATCCGGGCGGGATATGATCCGGTGTTGCCCGCCGTGGCGCGGGACGCGAGCCATGCGCTGCGGCTGGCGGCGCGGTGCCGGCTGGGCTAGGCTGGCCCCGAGGCCGTTCGGAGAGCCCATGACCCCGCACCAGTTCCGCACCCGCGTCTATTATGAAGACACCGACCTCGCGGGCATCGTCTATTATGCGAACTACCTGAAGTTCATCGAGCGTGCCCGGACGGAATGGGTGGCGTCGCTGGGCGTGGACCAGATGGCGCTGAAGGCGCGCGACGGGATCGTCTTTGCCGTGCGGCGGGTTGAGGCAGATTTCCTGCGTCCCGCCCGCTTCGGCGACGATCTTCTTGTCGAGACCACGTTGACCGCGCTGGGCGGGGCCAGGATCGGGCTGGAACAGCTGATTACGCGCGCAGGCGAGCGGCTGTTCGTGGCGCAGGTCACCCTGGTCTGCCTGACAGAGGACGGCCATGCCGCGCGGCTGCCAGCTGAGGTGCGGGCAAGGCTGGCGGGGCCGGTGCACTGAACCGGATACGGTGGGGCGTCGTTGATGGCGCCACCCCTCGCCGCCGAGGCGCCTGTGCCGCGCGAGCAGGAAACCCGGCCAGCAGCATCCGCCCTCACCGGGCGGCGAATCCTTGCTGCCCACACCATTGTGTTGGCAAAGCCCTTCCAATCTTGATACAAACTCGGCTAACGGCGCTGGGAAACGGCCCGATCAACAAGAGCAGGCGTATGGACACCAACACCCTTGCGATGGCGCAGGAGATCGATTTCTCCATGGTCGCCCTCTTTGCCCGTGCCACCTTCACGGTGAAGCTGGTCATGATCGCCTTGCTGATCATGTCCTTCTGGTCCTGGGCGATCATCATCCAGAAGCACATCCAGTTCCGCCGCGCGCGGGGTGAGGCGACGATTTTCGATCGGGCCTTCTGGTCGGGCGAGCCGCTGGACGAGCTGTTCGAGAGGATCGGGCCAGACCCGCAGGGCCAGTCGGAAAAGATCTTCGCCGCCGGAATGCTGGAATGGCGCCGCAGCCACAAGCAGGACGGCGGGCTGATCGCAGGTGCGCAGGCGCGGATCGACCGGGCGATGAACGTGGCCATCGCGCGGGAAAGCGAAGAGCTGAACCGTGGTCTCAGCTTCCTGGCCACCACGGGGTCCACCGCACCCTTCATCGGCCTGTTCGGGACGGTCTGGGGGATCAAGCACAGTTTCGAGCAGATCGCCATCAGCCAGAACACCAACCTGGCCGTGGTGGCCCCGGGTATCGCCGAGGCGCTTCTGGCCACGGGCATCGGCCTGGTGGCCGCGATTCCGGCGGTGGTTTTCTACAACAAGCTGAATGCCGACAGCGAGCGGATCGTGGGCGGCTACGAAAGCTTTGCCGACGAATTCGCGACGATCCTGTCGCGCCAGCTGGATTCCTGAGCCGTGGGTGCCGGGGTCATCAAATCGGCCGGTGGTGGTGGCCGGCGCGTCAGGCGTCGCGGCCGGTCGGCCGCGATGAGCGAGATCAACGTCACGCCCTTTGTGGATGTGATGTTGGTTCTTCTGATCATCTTCATGGTGGCAGCACCGATGCTGACGGTAGGCGTGCCTGTGGAACTGCCGAAGACGGCTGCAGGTGCCTTGCCGACGGAACAGGAGGAACCGCTGACCGTCTCCATCACGGCGGACGGGCGCATAGCGATCCAGACGACCGAGGTGGCCGATGCCGAGATGATCCCGAAACTGCGGGCGATCGCGGCCGAGCGGACCTCGAAGAAGGTGTTCCTGCGGGCTGACGGGACGATTCCCTACGAACGGGTGGCGCAGGTGATGGGGGCGCTGAACGCGGGCGGCTTCAACGAGATCGGTCTGGTGACCGATGCGCAGGGGCCAAGCTTTGGCGGCGGGGCCGCGTCTGATGCTGCGGGCGACGCGGGATCGGGCGGCTAGGGCGCGGGATGCAGACGGGAACGATCTATTCGGGGATCGGACATGCAGGGGTGATCCTCTGGGTCCTGGTCGGGGATTGGCTGTTCGCGCCGAAACCCGCCGAAGAGATCATTGCGACGCAGGTCTCGATCCTGACCAGCGCCGAATTTGCGGCCCTTCAGGCAGCGGCGACGCCAGATCCCGTGGAAGAGCCGGCCCCGGTGCGACCGCAGGCACGGCCCGATCCGCAGCCGGCGCCAGAGCCCGAACCCGCACCCCCGCCTGCCCCGGAACCTGCCCCGCAGCCGGCGCCCGAACCCGTGCCAGAGCCGGAACCAGAACCTGCCCCCAGCGATGCCGTGCAGGCTGAAGTGGAGCAGCCGCTGCCCTCGCCCTCGACCGAGATCCAGCCCGCGCCGCGTGCGGCCGAGATCGTGGCGCCAAGCCCGGTCGAGGTGCAGCCGGAGGTGCCGACTTCGGACACGCCGACGCCCGCCGTCAGCGACCAGCCGGCCGAGGCCGAGGTCGTGCAGGAAACCCCTACCGAGGAAACCGCGCCCGAGGTAACCGGCGACGTTCTGCTGACCGAGGCGAATCGCGACCAGACGGCGGCGACGGGTATGACCACCTCGATCCGGCCGCGAGCCAAGCCCGAGCGTCTTGCGCCCCCGCAGCCCGAGCCGGAGGTGGCGGCCGCCGCGCCACCGCGCGAGACGCCGCAGGAACAGCCGGTCGACAACCAGGCAACCGAGGATGCGATCGCGGCGCTCCTGGCCGAGGCGGCCTCGGAACCGGCGCCGACGCCGGCGCCCACCGGCGGGCAGAACCGTCCCCAGGGGCCACCGCTGACCGGGGGCGAGATGGGCGACATCTCCAGCGCCATCGCGCGGCGCTGGAACCTTGGCGCTGCGTCGACCGATGTCCTGCGCAGCATGGTGGTGATCCGGGTGACCTTCGGGCCGGACGGTCGCCCCACAGATTTCCAGCTCATCGAGTCGAATGGTCCGAACCAGGCGGCGATCGACAACCTGTTCCAGATCGCGCGGCGGGCGGTGAACCGGACCCACAGCGAAGGCGGCATACCGCTGCCGCCGGACAAGTACGACACCTGGCGCGTGCTGGATCTGGTCTTCGATGCCAACGGGATGCGGTTCAGATGATCGTCAGAAGCACTGAAATGTCGCCCAGACGTCCCACTTCTCCCGCATGATCGCGGGCAACGACACGAGAAACGGAGCATGAGGCCGATGACAGCACCCATGAGAACTGCCTTCCGAACCCTGTTTGCGCTGGTCCTTGGCGTGACGGTCCTTGCGGCCCCGGTCGCGGACCCGGCCATGGCGCAGAACGCACCGCCGCGCATCGTGATCGGTCCCGGCGTGATCGAGCCGATGCCGATCGCGGTGCCCACCTTCATCGACGAGGGCGGCGCAGGGCAGTATGCGCGCGACATCACGCGAGTGGTGATTTCCGACCTGACCGGGACGGGCTTCTTCCGCAACATCGGCGAAGAGGCCTACATCAGCCGGATCACCAGTTTCGACGGCGGGATCGCCTTCGAGGACTGGAAGGCCATCAATGCCCAGGTTCTGGTGACGGGCGCGGTTTCGGTCGCGGGCGACCGGATCACGGTGAAGTTCCGGGCCTATGACGTGTTCAACGGCACCACGCTGGAGGGTGCGGCGTTGCAATTTGCGGGCACGACCCAGGGCTGGCGGCGCATGGCGCACAAGGTTGCCGATGTCGTCTATTCCAAGATCACAGGCGAGGGCGGCTATTTCGACAGCCGGGTGGTGTTCGTCAGCGAGTCGGGGCCGAAGAACCAGCGGCTCAAGCGGCTGGCAGTGATGGATTACGATGGCGCGAACGTCCAGTATCTGACGGACAGCAGCAGCATCGTGCTGGCCCCGCGTTTCTCGCCCACCGGTGACCGCATCCTTTACACCAGCTACGAGACCGGTTTCCCCCGGATCACCCTGATGGACGTTGCCACGCTGCGCCGCCAGACGCTGGAAGAACAGCCGGGCACGATGACCTTTGCCCCCCGCTTCAGCCCCGATGGGCGCACCATCGTCTTCAGTCTGGAACGCGGTGGCAATACCGACATATATGCACTGGACGTGGGCAGCGGCGCCTTGCGGCAGCTGACGAATGCCCCCTCGATCGAGACGGCGCCAAGCTTCAGCCCCGATGGCAGCCGCATCGTGTTCGAGTCCGACCGGACAGGCACGCCGCAGCTTTACATCATGCCGGCCAGCGGCGGCGAAGGCGTGCGGATTTCAGGCGGGCAGGGGCGCTATGGCACCCCGGTCTGGTCGCCGCGCGGCGACCTGATCGCCTTCACCAAGCAGCATCAGGGCCGCTTCCACATCGGCGTGATGCGCACCGACGGCAGCGAAGAGCGCCTGCTGACGGCCAGCTTCCTGGACGAGGGCCCGACCTGGGCGCCGAACGGGCGGGTGATCATGTTCACCCGTGAAACCAGCGGCGCAGGCGGGCAGGCCACGCTGTGGTCGGTGGACATCACCGGACGGAACCTGAAGCAAATCCCGACCGACGGCCCGGCCAGCGATCCGGCCTGGTCGCCGCTATTGCCCTGAAACGTGCCGCGCCGCCGGATTCCCACGGCGGCGCAAACCTGATACTGTGGCCACAATCGAGCCAACAAGAAGGATGACCTCCATGACCCTTGCCGTGAAATCCCTGCTGCTTGTCGCCGCGCTGGCACTTGCCGCCTGCAAGAACCCCGACCGTTACGGTTCCGGCGGCCCCGGTGGCGCTGGCGGCCCGGGCGGCATGGGCGGGATCGACACCACGGGTCTGGGTGATCCGAACAACCCGTCCTCGATCGCCTATTTCAACCAGCGTGTCGGTGACCGCGTGCTGTTCGCGGTGGACCAGTCCACGCTGAGCCCCGAAGCGAGGCAGATCCTGACGGCGCAGGCACAGTGGCTGCTGACCAACACCGGCTATGCCGCGATCATCGAGGGCCATGCCGACGAACAGGGCACGCGTGAATACAACCTGGCGCTGGGCGCGCGGCGCGCGGCGGCGGTGCAGAACTTCCTGATCAGCCAGGGTGTGCCGGCCAGCCGCCTGCGCACGATCAGCTACGGCAAGGAGCGTCCGATTGCCGTGTGTTCGGACGAATCCTGCTATTCGCAGAACCGCCGCGCCGTCACGGTGCTGTCGGCCGGGGCGGGCATGTAAGCGATGCGCTTCGCTCTGGTCCTGTTCCTTTCGCTGCTGCCGGTCCTGGGCCATGCCCAGGACCGGACGCAGACGTTGGCCGACATCCGGGCGGAGCTGGCAATGCTCGCGGCCGAATTCAACGCGCTCAAGGCCGAGCTGGTGACCACCGGCGCGATGACCAGCGGGGCAGCGGGCGGTGATGCGCTGTCGCGGATGGACGCGATCGAGGCGACGCTAGCCCGGCTGACCGCACGGGCCGAAGAGGTGGAACTGCGCGTGAACCGGGTGGTGGCGGATGGCACCAACCGGATCGGTGACATCGAATACCGGCTGTGCGAGGTGACGCCGGGCTGCGATCCGGGCAACCTTGGCGCGACGCCGACCCTCGGGGGAGACACGGGCGCTGCGGTGGCGGCACCGGCCGTGGTGAACCCCGGGGTCAGCACGGGAACGGGTGGGGCAGAGCTTGCCGTCAGCGAACAGGCGGACTTCGACCGGGCCAAGGAGGTGCTCGGTCAAGGTGACTTTCGCGGTGCTGCAACGCTCTTTGAGACCTTTGCCCAATCCTATCCTGGCGGGCCGCTGACTCAGGAGGCGATGTTCCTGCGCGGCGAGGCGCTAAGCCGCCTGGGCGAGACTTCGGCTGCCGCGCGGGCCTACCTGGACGCATACACCGCGAACCCGACCGGAACCTTCGCCGCGGATTCGGTGCTGAAGCTGGGCGAGGCGCTGGGCGCGCTGGGCCAGGTCGACGCCGGATGCCAGACGCTTGCAGCGGTCGGGATCGAGTTTCCGGGCAGCATCCAGGCTTCGCAGGCCAGCGTGGCAATGCAGGGGCTGGGGTGCCGGTAAGGACGGAGCGGCTGATCGGGCTGATCCGCGAGCGGTTGCCCGAGGGCCAGACCATCGGCATTGCGCTGTCGGGCGGTGGGGATTCCACCGCCCTTCTGCATCTGGCGCTGCGGGCGGGGTTCAGGGTGCGCGCGGTGACAGTGGATCATGGCCTGCGCCCCGAAAGCGCCGCCGAGGCGGCAGCGGTGGGGCGTGATTGCACGGCGCTTGGCGTGGCCCATGAGGTGCGGGTCTGGACGCATGGTGAGATACAGGGCAATCTGATGGATGCGGCGCGGCGCGCACGTATGGCACTGATCGCCGACTGGGCGCGGGGCGCAGGGATTGCCCATGTCGCACTTGGCCATACCCGCGACGATCAGGCCGAGACCTTTCTGATGGGGCTTGCCCGGCAGGCGGGAATCGCCGGCCTGTCGGGAATGCGGCGCATCTGGGCCGAGCAGGGGGTCACCTTCCACCGTCCCCTTCTGGACGCAGGACGCGCAGAGCTGCGCGACTGGCTCTCAGCGCAAGGGATTGCCTGGATCGACGATCCGACCAACGAGAACAACCGGTTCCAGCGGGTCAGGGCACGGGCGGTGCTGGCGGCTCTGGCGCCGCTCGGGATCACGGCTGAGGGTCTGGCGGGGGTGGCGGGCCATCTGGCTCAGGTGCAGGCGGCGCTGGCGGTGCAGGTGCGCGCGGCAGCCGCACATCTGCGGGTCGAGGCCGGGGCCTTGCAGGTCGGGCTGGGGCTTTGGGAGGAGCCGGAGGAGGTGCAGCGCCAGGTGCTGGTGGCCGCCCTGCGATGGCTGAATGGAGCGGATTACGCGCCCCGCGCGGCCGATCTGGCACGTTTCGCTGGCGCCATGCGGGCAGGGCGCGCGGCGACACTGGCCGGGGTACGTTTCACGCGGGGCTGGCTGTGCCGCGAGGCACGGGTTTTGGGCAGGCCGGTTGCCGTGGGTGAGGTCTGGGACGGGCGCTGGCAGGTGACGGGCCCCGAGGGCGAGGTGCGCTCCCTGGGCGGCGAAGGGTTGCGGCAGGTGCCCGGCTGGCGGGCGACTGGTCTGTCGCGTGAGGTGCTGGCGGTGACGCCGGCCGTCTGGCGTGGCGACGTGCTGCATTCCGCACCGCTTGCGGGCTGGCCGAACGGCTGGTCGGCACGTCTTGACGCACCCGAGGGCCTTTTCGGACTCTGCGATTGAACACGGGCGGCAAAAGCTTATCTTGGGCACAAAGACGGTCCGCGCCCGTTCCGGGCCCCGCGGACAATTGAGGAGATGCCTTGTGGGCAATGCACGCAACATAGCGTTCTGGGTCGTTCTGCTGATCCTGGTCATGGCGCTGTTCCAGCTGTTTTCCGGCAACACGACCACGATGTCGTCACGGTCGCTCAGCTATTCGGAATTCATCAACCGCGTGGAGGACGGGCAGGTTTCAAGCGTCGTGCTGGACGGAGAGCGGGTGGTGGTCCGCGCGAAGGACGGCAACACCTATGTCACGATCCGTCCGCAGGGTGAGATCCTGACTGACACGCTGACCCGAGACCTGATCGCCAAGGGCGTGGAAGTCACCGCCGAACCGCAGGCGCAGTCGGGCTTCATGTCGCTTCTGTCGCTGTGGCTGCCCTTCATCGTGCTGATCGGCATATGGCTGTTCTTCATGAACCGGATGCAGGGCGGGGGACGCGGCGGCGCGATGGGCTTTGGCAAGTCGCGCGCGAAGCTTTTGACGGAAAAGCAGGGTCGCGTCACCTTCGACGACGTGGCCGGCATCGACGAGGCCAAGGAGGAGCTTGAGGAGATCGTCGAATTCCTGCGCAACCCGCAGAAGTTCAGCCGCCTGGGCGGCAAGATCCCGAAGGGCGCGCTGCTGGTCGGCCCTCCGGGCACCGGAAAGACGCTTCTGGCCCGTGCTATCGCAGGTGAGGCTGGGGTGCCGTTCTTCACCATCTCTGGCTCGGACTTCGTGGAGATGTTCGTAGGCGTCGGCGCCAGCCGTGTGCGTGACATGTTCGAGCAGGCCAAGAAGAACGCCCCCTGCATCGTCTTCATTGACGAGATCGACGCCGTGGGCCGCGCGAGGGGCGTGGGCATCGGGGGCGGCAACGACGAACGCGAGCAGACGCTGAACCAGCTTCTGGTGGAAATGGACGGGTTCGAGGCGAATGAGGGTGTCATCATCGTCGCAGCCACCAACCGCAAGGACGTGCTGGACCCCGCGCTTCTGCGCCCTGGCAGGTTCGACCGGCAGATCCATGTGCCGAACCCCGATATCAAGGGACGCGAGAAGATCCTGTCGGTCCATGCCCGCAAGGTGCCGCTGGGTCCGGATGTGGACCTGCGGACGATCGCGCGCGGCTCGCCCGGCTTTTCGGGGGCCGACCTGATGAACCTGGTGAACGAGGCCGCGCTCATGGCCGCGCGGGTCGGCCGCCGTTTCGTCACGATGGATGATTTCGAGCGCGCCAAGGACAAGGTGATGATGGGCGCAGAGCGCCGGTCGATGGTGCTGACCGACGACCAGAAGGAAAAGACCGCCTATCACGAGGCCGGCCATGCCATCGTCGGTCTGACGCTGCCTAAGTGTGATCCCGTCTACAAGGCGACGATCATCCCGCGCGGCGGCGCCTTGGGGATGGTGGTCAGCCTGCCCGAGATGGACCGGCTTCAGATGCACAAGGACGAGGCGAAGCAGCGCATCGCCATGACCATGGCGGGCAAGGCGGCCGAGATCATCAAGTATGGCGAAGAGGGCGTGTCCTCTGGGCCCGTGGGCGACATCCAGCAGGCCTCGAGCCTGGCGCGCGCCATGGTCATGCGTTGGGGCATGTCCGACAAGATCGGCAATGTCGATTACTCGGAGGCGCACGAGGGCTATCAGGGCAACACGGCAGGCTTCTCGGTCAGCGCGCAGACCAAGCAGCTGATCGAGGCCGAGGTGAAGGCCCTGATCGACGAGGGCTACGAGACCGCGCGGCGCATCCTGCTGGAGCGCCACGAGGATTTCGAGCGTCTGGCCAAGGGTTTGCTGGAGTATGAGACGCTTACCGGCGACGAGATCCGCAAGGTGATTGCCGGAGAGCCCCTGGGTGGCGACGACGATGCCGACAAGCCGGCCCCGAGCGGTGGCGGTGGGGCCTCGGTTGCGGCGATTCCCAAGACGCGCGGCCGCGGCGCGAAGCCCGGTCCCGAGCCCGAGCCAGCGCCCTTGTGACGGAATGTGACAACGTAAGGCCCCGCTTCGGCGGGGCCTTTTGCATGGGCGGGACAGCCGTTACCCTGTGCCACCCGCAGACGGAGGCAAGGGCGTGATCGCGGCACACAGGACAGCAGAAGACCGGCTGGTGCGGATGGACCTGACGCGCGAGCATCTGCGCGACGCCATCTGGATCGACCTGAGAGCGCCGACCGTAGCGGAAGAGGATGCGGTCGAAGCGGCCCTTGGCATCGACATTCCCACGCGCGAGGACATGCAGGAGATCGAGGTCTCGTCCCGGATCTACCGCGAGGACGGGGCGCTGTTCCTGACGGCGCAGGTGGTGGCCACCGATGCCGCCCGGGCAATCGAGATTGGCCCGGTCACCTTCGTTGTGCTGCCCGACAGGCTGGTCAGCGTGCATTACCATCATCCGGGGTCTTTCGACTCTTTCGCTGACTGGGCCTCGCGGCACGACACGCCGCTGAAATGCGGGGTCGATGCGTTGCTGGGATTGCTGGAGGCGGTGGTGGACCGGCTGGCCGACATCCTGGAGGCCGAGGCACGGCGGCTTGATGGTCTGTCGCGGCAACTGTTCGCCCCCGACCGGGGTGCCGCGAACGGCGAGGACCTGTCTGACCTGCTGCGCAGGATCGGTCTGGCCGAGGACGTGAACGCCAAGGCAAGTGAAAGCCTGGGTACTCTTGTGCGGCTGGTGGGCTATCTGACGGTGGACAAGGAAGCGCATTCACCGTTGCGCATGGGGCAGGCGACGCGCACCCGGGCCAAGACCCTGTTGCAGGACATCCGCAGCCTGCACGAAGTGGTTGGCGCGCAGGCCGAGAAGGTCCGCTTCCTGCTGGATGCGACGCTGGGGGTGATCAGCATCCGTCAGTCGGACGTGATAAAGATCTTTTCGGTCGTTGCCTTTGTATTCCTGCCGCCGACGCTGATTGCCAGCATCTACGGGATGAACTTCGAGCACATGCCGGAACTGTCCTGGACCTGGGGCTATCCGATGGCGCTGGGGTTGATGGTTCTTTCGGCACTGGTGCCCTGGCTGATCTTTCGCTGGAAGAAATGGCTGTAGAAGAGGAGAGGCGATGCCTGCCCTGATCCCGACCGACCATGTGGCCCGTGTCGTCTGGCTGGGTTATCAGCCTGTGCCGGTGGAGAAGCTAGTGATCACCGCACAGCCGCTGATGGAAATGCCGCTGAGTTTCTCGGGCTTCGCGGGCGAGGTGCATTCCGGTCTGACGCGGCCGTCGTGCAGCCGGGTCGTGAAGCAGCATCCGAAGGGCACCGAGATCAGGAATGTCCGGCAGCTTTGCGTGGTCAGTGCCGAGGAAATGGCCGAGGTCGCCCGCGACATGGGGCTGTGCGCGATGGATTACGCCTGGGTCGGCGCCTCTCTGGTGGTCGAGGGCATCCCGGATTTCACCCATGTCCCGCCGTCGAGCCGGTTGCAGGGGCCGGACGGGGTGACGCTGGTCGTGGACATGGAGAACCTGCCTTGTCAGGAGCCGGCGGTGACCATCGACAGGGCATTGCCCGGGCAGGGCAAGGCGTTCAAGGCAGCCGCCGCGGGCAAGCGGGGCGTGACGGCCTGGGTCGAGCGCGAAGGGATCCTGCGGCTGGGCGACGAGCTGCGGTTGCACGTTCCGGCACAAAGGCCCTGGCGCGGGTGATCCGGCTGGCCCTGGGCGGGCGCAGCCCCCAGACACCCGGCGGGATGTTTGCGCACAGAGGATGGGCAGATACAGCCGAATTTTCCGGCTTTGGTGCCGTGGTTTCTTATGGGAAACAGGTCAGGGCGAATTTCGCGGTTTTCAGGTCGGAAACCGGCCTAGGCATCGCCGTTTCGCCCGGTATCACGTCGCAAACGGAACAACCTGCCCCGTGGGAGACGCGACATGGCCTTCAAGACCGACATCGAAATTGCGCGCGAAGCGAAGAAGAAGCCGATCATGGAGATCGGGGCAAAGCTTGGCATCCCGGCCGAGCATCTGTTGCCCTACGGCCATGACAAGGCCAAGGTCAGCCAGGAGTTCATCAAGAGCCTGGCCGGCAAGCCCGACGGCAAGCTGATCCTCGTCACCGCGATCAACCCGACGCCGGCGGGTGAGGGCAAGACCACGACCACGGTGGGCCTGGGCGACGGGCTGAACCGGATCGGCAAGAAGGCGGTGATCTGCATCCGCGAGGCGTCCCTGGGCCCGAACTTCGGGATGAAGGGCGGCGCGGCGGGCGGCGGCATGGCCCAGGTCGTGCCGATGGAGGAAATGAACCTTCACTTCACGGGTGACTTCCATGCGATCACCTCGGCCCACAACCTGCTGGCGGCCATGATCGACAACCACATCTACTGGGGCAACGAACTTGGCATCGACGAGCGCCGCGTGGTCTGGCGCCGGGTGATGGACATGAACGACCGCGCGCTGCGCGACATCGTGGTCAGCCTCGGCGGGGTATCGAACGGCTTCCCGCGTCAGACCGGGTTCGACATCACGGTCGCCTCGGAAGTCATGGCTATCCTGTGCCTCGCCAACGACCTGGAAGATCTGCAGAAGCGTCTGGGCGATATCGTGGTGGCCTATACCCGCGACAAGAAGCCGATCTACTGCCGCGACCTCAAGGCCGACGGCGCGATGACGGTGCTTCTGAAGGACGCGATGCAGCCGAACCTGGTGCAGACGCTGGAAAACAACCCCGCCTTCGTCCACGGCGGCCCCTTCGCCAACATCGCGCATGGCTGCAACAGCGTCATCGCCACGAAGACGGCGCTGAAGCTGGGCGAGTACGTCGTGACCGAGGCGGGCTTCGGCGCCGACCTCGGGGCCGAGAAGTTCTTTGACATCAAGTGCCGCAAGGCCGGGCTGAAACCCGCCGCTGCGGTGATCGTGGCCACGGTCCGCGCGATGAAGATGAACGGCGGCGTGGCCAAGGCAGATCTCGGCACCGAGAATGTCGAGGCAGTGAAGAAGGGCTGTCCGAACCTCGGCCGCCACATCGCCAACGTCAAGAGCTTCGGCGTGCCGGTCGTCGTGGCGATCAACCACTTCTACAGCGACACCGATGCCGAGATTGCCGCCGTCAAGGCCTATGTCGCCGAACAGGGCGCCGAGGCGGTTCTGTGCAAGCACTGGGCGCAGGGCTCTGCCGGGATCGAGGATCTGGCGCGCGCCGTGGTCAAGCTTGCCGAAAGCGGCGCCTCGACCTTCGCGCCGCTTTATCCCGACGAGATGGGCCTGTTCCAGAAGATCGAGACCATCGCCAAGCGCATCTACCACGCCGACGAGGTGCTGGCCGACAAGTCGATCCGCGACCAGCTGAAGGCCTGGGAGGCCGCGGGCTATGGTCACCTGCCGATCTGCATGGCCAAGACGCAATACAGCTTCTCGACCGACCCCAACCTGCGCGGCGCGCCGACGGGCCATTCGGTCCCGGTGCGCGAGGTGCGACTGTCGGCCGGCGCGGGCTTCATCGTGGTGATCTGCGGCGAGATCATGACCATGCCGGGCCTGCCCAAGGTGCCGAGCGCCGAGGTGATCCGCCTGAACGAACAGGGCCAGGTCGAGGGCCTGTTCTAAGCGGTCGCATTGCCTATGGCGGGGCATCCCCTTATCTCGGGGGTGCCTCGCCCAGGGAGACGACGATGCGAAAGCCCGCAGACTGCACGACAATGGCCCATATCCGGGCTGAGATCGACCGGCTGGACGAGGATCTCGTCCGGCTCTTTGCAGAGCGGGCGGCCTATATCGACCGCGCGGCCGAGATCAAGGCAGAGGCCGACCTGCCCGCCCGGATCGAGGCCCGCGTCGAGGAAGTGGTACGGAACGTCCGCCGCCATGCTGCCACCTACGGGCTGCCGCCCGATCTGGTGGAAAAGCTTTGGCGACGGCTGATCGACTGGTCCATCGCGCGCGAGGAAAGCAAGCTTGGACCGGACAGTCTGAGGAAGGGATGAGCGCGGGATGCCTGCCACGCTGATTGACGGCAAGGCCATTGCGGCCCGAATGCGTGAGGAAACGCGGGCTGAGGCCGCACGGCTGACGGCACTGGGCTGGACGCCGCGGCTGGTGTCGATCTCGGTCGGCGATGTGGCAGCGGCAGAGCTTTACGTCCGCAACCAGCAGAAGTCGGCCGAAGCCTCGGGCGTTGGATTCGAGGCGCGGAACTATCCCGAGACGATCAGCCTGGAGCAATTGCAGGGCGTGCTGGCAGGTCTGAACGCGGATCCGAGGGTGAACGGGATCATCATCCAGCGGCCGCTGCCTTCGCACATCCCGGTGAAGGCGTTGCAGAAGGCCGTACATCCCCTGAAGGATGTCGAGGGTATGCATCCCGCCTCGATCGGCAATATCGTGTACAACGATCTGGTGCTGGGCCCTTGCACCGCAGTCGCCGCGGTCGAGATCCTGAAGACCCTGCCGCTGAGGATGGAAGGGCTGGATGTCTGCGTGATCGGGCATTCCGAAATCGTGGGCAAGCCCATCGCCTTCCTGATGATGGGGCTGGGGGCTACGGTCACGGTCTGCCACCACATGACGCGCCAGGTCGCGGTGCACAGCCGGGCGGCGGATGCCGTCTTTGTGGCGGTAGGCAAGCCCGGCCTGGTGCGCGGCGAGATGCTGAAACCCGGCGCGGCGCTGATCGACATAGGCATCAACCGTGTTGACGGCCGCACTGTGGGAGATGCGGATTTTGCCAGTTGCGCCGAGGTAGCGGGATGGATCACGCCGGTCCCCGGCGGGGTGGGGCCGGTGACCGTGGCGATCCTGATGAAGAACGCGGTGCTGGCGACGCAGCTGCAGATGGAACATTACCGCACTGCCTTTGCGGCGGCGGTCTAGGGGGAGGGATGGCGATGACGGCCAGGGTGATAGACGGCAAGGCCTTTGCGGCACGGGTGCGGGCGCAGGTCGCGGAACATGTGGCACGGCTGAAGGAGGAGAACGGGATCCAGCCAGGTCTTGCCGTGGTGCTGGTGGGCGAGGATCCGGCCTCGAAGGTCTATGTCAGGAACAAGCATGCCTCGACGATCGAGGTCGGGATGGCAAGCTTCGAGCATCGCCTGCCGGCCGAGACATCGGAAGCCGACCTTCTGGCACTGATCGACCGGTTGAACGCGGACCCGAAGGTGCACGGGATTCTGGTGCAGCTGCCGCTGCCGGGGCATCTGAACTCGGAACTGGTCATCAACCGGATCAATCCGGCGAAGGATGTGGACGGGTTCCACATTTCCAATGTCGGGCTGCTGGGAACCGGGCAGAAGGCAATGGTGCCCTGCACACCACTGGGATGCCTGATGATGCTGCGGGATCACCACGGCAAGCTTGCCGGGCTCGAGGCGGTTGTGGTGGGCCGGTCGAACATCGTCGGGAAGCCGATGGCGCAGCTTCTTCTGGGTGACAGCTGCACAGTGACGATCGCGCACAGCCGGACGAAGAACCTGGCCGAGGTCTGCCGCCGCGCCGACATCCTGGTTGCGGCGGTAGGCCGGCCAGAGATGATCACCGGCGACATGGTGAAGCCGGGGGCTACGGTGATCGATGTCGGCATCAACCGGATCGAGCGCGATGGGAAGGGTGTCCTGGTGGGCGACGTGCATTACACAAGCGCAGCAGAGGTTGCGGGGGCGATCACCCCGGTGCCGGGTGGTGTCGGGCCCATGACCATTGCCTGCCTTCTGGCCAACACGCTGACTGCCTGCTGCCGGGCGCATGGACTGGCCGAGCCCGAAGGGCTGACCGCTTAGGCTGGGCAGCACGCCACCTACCTGGGCATCGGAATGGCAAGGACGCGCGGGCCGGTCAGGACTGCCAGTGCATCCTGCGCCATCAGGGTGGCCAGTGCCGGATCATCGCAGCGCAGGCCTCCGGTGTAGGTGCCGTAGGCGGGCAGGATAAGCCGGCTCGAGTCGACCAGGAAACAGGGGCGCCACTGGCCGGCAAGCTGGGCTTTCGGGTGGTAGTGTCCCGATATCTCTGCACGGTCTGCCGGGTCGGCAATGTGGCGGAAGGTGAAGGGCCGCAGACCGAGTTCGGACCGGTGAGAGCCGCCGAGTTCGATCGGGCCGGGGTCGTGGTTGCCGGTGATCCAGATCCAGGTGCGCCCGGCGATCAACCGGGCAAGCCAGAGACGGGATGTGTCATCAAGGCCATTGGCGGCGGCAAGGTCATCGAAGCTGTCGCCAAGGCAGATGACTGTGCTGGCCCCCGTGGCGTCGATATCTCGGTCGAGCTTTTCCAGAGTCGCGTGCGTTTCATACGGCGGCAACAGCGCTCCGCTGCGGCGTGCAAAGCGTTCGGATCTGCCGAGATGCAGGTCAGAAACGGCAAGCAATCCACTTGCGGGCCAGAACATGGCCCCTGATGGCATCAGGTGCAGGGTTTCGCCCCAAAAACTGCAAGGGACCATCGGTCGTGACACGCCTGTTTCACGGGCGAACGCCCGGGATCAGGATCATCCTATGACAAAGACCGCGCGGAGCCGCCAGCGCAATCTGAACGGTGGAAGCGAACAACCCCGGACCAGATTTGGGCTCGGAATGCGCCCGAAATCAGCCCCTGTAGCAGGTGGCCTTCTTGCCAGAACCGGCCGGCGAGCAGACCCAGCTTGCTCCCCTGGCAAGGCCCCGCGCCTTGATGATCGCCGCGCGGGTGCGGGCGATGGCTTCGGCATTCGAAATCGGCCTTGCTGCGTTGGCGAACCAGTCGAACTGGACGGACGGACGCGAGGAACGGTCCTCTGACGCAAGGACCGGCATGCCGGACAAGACCGCTATTGCCGCCACCGCGACCAGCCCGAAGCGCTTTCTAGCCATCGCACGATCCCCCTGATGGGTGCGGCGCGAACGCCGCACGTCAACAAGGGATTCATGCCGGTCTTTCTGGCCCAAATCGGTCGGGAAATGGGCGATTTCAGGAATTGTCCGGCAGGGTGCGCTTGTCCACGCGCCAGTCGGGCAGTCCGAAGCCATCACGCCAGGGGTAGACTTCGGGCTGGTTGAAATAGACCGAGCCAATCAGCAGAGGCATGTTCGGCCGGGTCTGGCGAACCTGGTTTTCCCAAAGGTTTACATAGGCTTCGCGGCCGGAATAGCCCACCTCGGCCACAAGGATCGGCTTGCCGAAGCCCTTGAGCCGATCATAGCGTTCGGTCAGCCAGTCCTCGAACGTCTTCGCTCCTCCCAGGACTTTCTCCTCCCAGGGTTCCAGTCCGAAGATCGACATGCCCACAATGTCGACATAATCGTCACCGGGATAGTATTCGGTCGCATTTTCCAGCCCCAGTGGCGACCAGACAACGTTGATGTTCGGCGCCTCGTCCCGGCAGATGTCGATCATGCGGCGGTAGGCAGCAATATAGTCCTCAGGTCGCCAGCCGGCCCAGATGAAATGGCCTTCGTCATAGTCCATTTCATGCCCCCAGCGGACAGAGATCGGGCTTTGCAGCGTGCCGATCACCGAACAGATGCTACGCATGTTGGCATCGTAGTATCCCGCCCGGATCCCGTCTCGCAGGAACCTGGCCGTGTTGCGTTCGCTGCGGGTCCACGTCCATGGCTCGATGGTAATCAGAAGGGCGCGGTTGCGGGCCAGGGCATACTGGTCGACATCCAGAAGCGAGGACAGGTTCACGTCCTCCCAGGGCAGGAAGACATGTTCGATCGTCACCTGCGTGTCGGCCTGGAATTGCCCATCGGGATCGTAGACGCCGAAGGGCAGGTCGCCGGGTGGTGCTGCCTCGCCTGGCAGGGCGAGGGGCAGGCAGAGACTCAGGGCCAGTGCAACTTTTCTTGTGCCATTCATCGCAGTCTCTCCTCAGTTGAGGCCCGACGGGGGTCGAACCAATTCAAAAGTGAAACGATAGTCGGCCAGTCCGGCCTGCCCCGATCCTGCACCGGCCACCCGGGTCTGCATCTGCACCAGCTTGATGCGTTCCAGGCCCTGGGTGATGCCATAGGCACCTTCGGCCGCGCGTGAAGAATAGGCGGCGAAAGTCAGGCCGACAAGCAGGACGGTCATCGCCATCTGCAGCCCCGCATCCGCGCGGGTGCCGAAGAAGGTCCAGCCGTTTTCCGAAAGGTGATGCCAGATCGTCACCAGAACGACCGAGACATAGAGCGTTCCCGAAAGCAGCGTCAGCAGGTAGAAGCCCTTCGCCTCGGTCAGGCGCGGGCCGAAAAGTACCGGCAGGATGCAGCCCATCGCAAGTGCCGCATAGACGAGAAGCACCCCGAAGGGCAGCCGGCCGCGCGATGCTTCGCCCTTGGGGGTGATGCGGAAATCGACGAAGCGGCCGGTCACCGTGTCGCGGATCGCCATGATGCATCCCCACAGCACCCAGGGCCACTGCAGGGCGAGGAAGAGGATGCGCTCCCAGCTGATCACCGACGCATCGACCGGGCGGAAATGGCCCATGCCGTGCAAGCTCCATGCGATGGCCAGCATTACGAAGATCATCGGCAGCACATGCCCGAAATAATCGGGATAGGTGACCGCCGAATAGCGGATGTCGAAGATCACCGCCACGATGGGCAGCAGATACATGGCGCAGAAGGTCAGCGCGATCAGGGGATAGAGCAGCTGACAGAAAAGGAATTGCGCCCGCAGACGCGGGGGCAGGCTGGGCAGGTAGCGCGGCGTGTGCTGCAAGAGCAACGTGACCAGACTGCGCGACCACTGGAATTCCTGCGTCACCATGTCGGCGACGGTCGCAGGCCCGTCGCCGATCGCGATGGCGTCGATCGCATGGACGCCTTTCCAGCCGCCTGCGTTCAGGATCATCGTGGTCGAATGATCCTCGGCCAGTTCGGGGCCAAGGCCCCCGACTTCCCGCAGCGCCTTGGTGCGAACCGCGTAGTGCGATCCAATGCACATGGGGGCGAAGCCGTTGGAATAGCCCGCCTGAAGGATGCCATGGAATCCGCCTTCGGTGTGCAGTCGGGTGCGTGCCGCCCAGTTCAGCGGTGCATTGGACGAGCAGATCGACGGGGCCGAAACATAGCCGACCTCCGGGTCGGCGAAGGGGCGCAGCATCTCGCGCAGATAGCCGGGCTGAGGCACATGATCGGCGTCAAGCTGGCAGACCACGTCATAGTTCGCATAGCCCCAGTGATCATAGAAATAGGCGAGGTTGCCTTCCTTGCAGCGTGTGCGGCGTGGCCAGGTGGGGCGGTGATAATCCTTCACGCCATGCCTTGTCGAAACGCGCACCCCCCTTGCGGCGCACCAGGCCAGCGTGGTGCGCGAGGGGTTCTCGTCGGCCAGCCAGGTGTCATGCGGGATGTCCTGGGCCAGCATCGCCTCAAGCGTGCGGCGCACCACCTCGAAGGGCTCGGAAGGGGTCTTGGTGACGATCATTGCCACCCGCAGACCCAGATGCGTCGGGTCCGGCGCGGCCGAACGGACGGCACGGTGGGCGAAGGCCAGGAAGAAGGCCTGCAGGAAGGTGATCCAGCCAATGAGCAGCGACACGATCCCGAATTTCAGCCAGCCGACCCAGCCGGCGCTGCCATCGACATGAGAGGGGTCAAGCCACCAGATCCAGAACCAAAGGGCAGCTGCAATCCACAGGCCAGTCAGCAGTTGCAGCCATCGGCGCTCGGGCACCGACAGAAGCGGGACAAGCCAGGGGATGGTCGTCTCACGCGGCATGGCGCAGCCCGTAGACAAGGGCGGCATCGGTCAGAAGCGTTGTCAGATCCGACCGTTCCGCGACAAAGCCCAGCCGGTCGCGCGCGGCCGACGGGTCGGCGACCAGAGCAGGCGGGTCGCCAGGGCGGCGGGGCGCCCAGATCACCGGCATCTGCCGACCGGTCATCGCCTCGATCCCGGCGACGATCTGGCGGATCGACAGGCCCTGTCCGGTGCCAAGGTTAAGGTGCAGCGTCTCGCCCCCGTCCAGAAGGTGCCTCAGCGCCAGAACATGGGCGCGAGCGAGATCGCAGACGTGGATGTAGTCGCGGATGCAGGTGCCGTCTGGCGTGGGGTAGTCGGTGCCATAGACCTGAAGTGCCGGCCCCTGCCCGGTGGCCGCGCGCAGGGCCAGCGGCAGAAGGTGGGTTTCCGGTTCGTGCCATTCAAACAGCTCGCCTTCGGGGTCGGCGCCAGCCGCGTTAAAGTAGCGCAGCGCGGCATAGCGCAGACCATGGGCGGCGGCGTGGTCGGCAAGCATCTGTTCGCAGATCAGTTTGGTGCGACCATACGGATTGATCGGCATCTGCGGCGTCGTCTCGGCGATAGGCAGCCGGTCGGGCACGCCATAGGTGGCGCAGCTTGAGGAAAAGACGATCCGGTCTAGCCCGGCCGCGTGACAGCCCGAGATCAGTCCGATCATGCCGCCCAGATTGTTGTCGTAATAGAGGCCGGGATTCATCATGCTTTCACCGACATAGGCCGATGCGGCGAAATGGATGACGGCTTCCACCCTGTATTGGCGCAGGACCACCTCGACCGCTCCTGCATCGCGCACGTCCCCTGCCACGAAGGGGCCGTAGCGGACGGCGTCGCGGTGACCGGTCGACAGGTTGTCGAAGGCTACCGGCAGGAACCCTGCCCGGGCCAGTGCCTTGCAGGTGTGCGAGCCGATGAAGCCCGCGCCCCCAGTGACCAGGATGGCGGGCCCTGCGGTCATGACACGAGAACCGGCTTGCCAGGCATGGGGGCGCCGATGCGCTGGGCGAACCAGGCGATCGTCTTGTCAAGGCCCCGGTCCAGCGGCACCGTGGGCGCCCAGCCCAGGACGTCGCGGGCGCGGGTGATGTCGGGCCTGCGCTGGCGCGGGTCGTCCTGCGGCAGGGGCTGGAAGGTGATGGGCGTGCGGCGGCCGGTCTTGGACTGGACCAGCTCGGCCAGTTGCAGCATGGTGAACTCTCCGGGATTGCCTAGGTTTACGGGCATTTTCTCGTCGCTTGCCATGAGCCGGATCAGCCCTTCCACCAGATCGTCCACGTAGCAGAAGCTGCGGGTTTGCGAGCCGTCGCCATATACCGTCAACGGCTGGCCCCGCAGGGACTGGACGATGAAGTTAGACACCACGCGCCCGTCCTCGGGATCCATCTGCGGGCCGTAGGTGTTGAAGATGCGCGCGATCCGCGTCTCGAGCCCGCGATGCGCGCCGTATTCCCAGAACAGCGTCTCGGCCGCACGTTTGCCTTCGTCATAGCAGGCCCTGGGTCCGACGGTATTGACGCAACCCCTGTAGCTTTCGGGCTGCGGCGAGATCTCGGGGTCGCCATAGATCTCGGACGTCGAGGCCAGAAGGATCCGCGCGCCCTTGCGCTCGGCCAGGGTCAGCAGGTTGAGCGATCCCTCGATCGAGGTGCGAAAGGTGTGGATCGGGTTCGCCTGATAGCGTGGCGGCGATGCCGGGCAGGCGAGGTTGTAGATTTCGTCCACCGGACCCGAGATGGCCAGCGGCGAAATGATGTCCTGACGGATGAAGCGGAAGCGGGGATGCTTGGCCAGAGCCGCGATGTTGTCTGCCGATCCGGTCACGAGATTGTCGACACAGATCACCGACTGGCCGGAAGAAATGAGCCTTGCGCAGAGTGCCGATCCGACAAAGCCGGCGCCGCCGGCGATCACAACTACCTTTTGCCCCGGCAAACCACGCTTTCCATGGCCCGGTGTATCCAAGAAGTCACGCATTGAACCCCACCCTTCAAATCGCCGCCAATTCAAATGACCATTCCGGACCATCCGCCGATGGCGGCCGTCCAGACGGACGGGCAGCTATGCAAGCCCATGCCTTTCCGCGTCATTCGCGCTATTGCTGGCGCTGCATTCACTGGCACCCTCGACTATCGAGGATTTCCCATTTTTGTCAATGTTGGGCCATAATTAGACATCATTTGGACACATTTGATCGGCCGCAAGCGATATCTCGCATGAAGTCTGGCCTATCGAAAGGCTCTATGCAATCTTAAGTAGTTGCGTGGCTTTTTCCTGCACCAAAAACGATAGCAGCTTGCGAATCGCTGAGCGCGCGCTTCACGTCGAAGAACCTCTTTGCCGCAATTTTGCCATGAAGTCGGAGGCGCCAGGCGTGGTGTCGAGGGCGCCCTCGGGGCCTTACCGGACTTGGGCAGGCGGATCGGTCAGGCTAGGCCCGCAGCCTTCATCAGGGCCTGCGCCTGGGCGCTGGCCAGGCGGTCGCGCCCCTCGCCATGAACGGGAATGCGCCCCGGCTCGAAGAACAGGGGGGCGGCCAGCGGTGTGACGCGGGAAAGACGGCGGAGGTCGATATTCTGGCCGATGCGGGCCAGAAGGGCCTCGATGCGGGAAAAGTCGATGAGGCCGCGCAGCGCCTCTTCCCGGGTGATCTGCAAAAGGAGGTGGTCGGGATCGTAGCGGCGCAGCGTGTCATAAAGAATATCGGAGGAGAAGGTCGCCTGACGCCCGGTCTTGCGCCGGCCCTGGTGGCTGCGTTCGATAAGCCCGGCGATGATGGCGGTCGCGCGGAAGGTGCGCTTCATCACGGCGTTGCCGGCAAGCCAGCTGTCCAGGCCGTCGCGCAGCGTGGCAAGATCGAACAGCGGTGCCGGGTCGGTGACCGGGTCAAGGCCCCAGATCAGCGTGGCATAGTCGGTCGCGACGAAGCCGAGCGGGGCAAGGCCCTGCCTCTCCATCTGTTTCGTGACAAGCAGTCCGAGCGTCTGCTGGGCGTTGCGACCGGCGAAGCCGTAGATCACCAGATGTTCGCGGCCGTCGTGCGGGAAGCTTTCGAGGAGGAGAGAGTGCGGATCGGGCAGGCGCGAGACCTCGCGCTGCTTGGCCAGCCACGATGCGGTGTGGGCGGGCAGATCGGGCCAGCTGTCCTGCTGGAAGATGCCCAGGATGCGTTCGGCGAGCAGGGTGGATGTTGCGAACTTGGTGCCGTTGAAGACTGCGACCCTTGGATCGCGGCCTGGTGTCTTAGATACCTCGACAGTCATCTCGCGCAGCCCCTCGTAGCGGACGATCTGGCCGCCGATCAGGAAGGTGTCGCCGGGGGTCAGGGTGGCGGCGAAGGATTCCTCGACCTCGCCCAAGGGAGTGCCATGATTGCGCAGGCGGACCTTCAGCGTCTCGATGTCGATGATCGTGCCAAGATTCTGACGGATCACCGCGGCGGCGCGGGGATCGCGCAGCTGCCATTTCCCACCACTTTGCTTCAGGCGCTGCCAGCGGTCATAGGCCCGCAGCGCATAGCCTCCGGTGGCGACGAAATCGAGACAAGCGTCGAATTCCGCCCTGGTCAAAAGGGCATAGGGGCCGGTGGAGATGACCTCGGCATAGAGGGAATCGGCGTCGAAGGGGCCGGCGCAGGCGGTTGCAAGGATGTGCTGGCAGAGGACGTCGCGGGGGCCGGGGCCGCGCGGTTCTCCGTCCAGGGTGCGGGCGCGGACTGCGTCAAGGGCGGCTTGGCATTCCACCACCTCGAAGCGGTTGGCGGGGACGAGAAGTGCCTTGGAGGGCGCATTGTAGCGGTGGTTGGCGCGGCCGATGCGCTGGACAAGGCGCTTGACGTTCTTCGGCGCGCCGACCTGGATAACCAGGTCCACGTCCCCCCAGTCGATGCCGAGGTCGAGCGAGCCGGTGCACACGACGGCGCGCAGTGCGCCAGCGGCCATGGCCTGTTCTACACGCTGGCGGCTTTCGCGGGAAAGCGAGCCGTGGTGAATGCCGATCGGAAGGTCATCCGTGTTGGAAAGCCAGAGGTCGTGGAAGAAAAGTTCTGCCTGGGCGCGGGTGTTGTGGAAGATCAGCGTGGTGCGGTGGCGCCGGATCTGGTCGAGGATCGCGGGTATGGCGTAACGGCCGCCGCCGCCCGACCACGGCGGGGGGGCTGCGGTTTCCAGCATCGAGATGTCGGGGTCGGGGCCGGGGTCAGCCTGCAGGATCGTGGTTTCGGGTCCAAGGAAGCGCGCCAGGGCAGCCGGATTCTCGACGGTGGCGGAAAGCCCTACGCGGCGAAGCTGCGGATTCAGCGACTTGAGACGGGCGAGTTGCAGGACGAGCTGGTCGCCGCGTTTCGATTCGGCAAGCGCATGAATTTCGTCAACGATCACCCGTTGCAGACCGGCGAAGATGCGGGGGGCGTCCTCGTAGGACAGCAGAAGGGCCAGGCTTTCCGGCGTCGTCAGCAGGATATGCGGCGGATCGGCACGCTGGCGGCGGCGCTGGATGTAGCCGGTATCGCCGGTGCGGTCCTCGACCCGGATCCTGAGGCCCGCACCCTCGATCGGCGTGCGCAGGTTGCGGCGGATGTCGGCGGTCAGCGCCTTCAGGGGCGAAACATAAAGGGTGTGAATACCGGCCGGAGGATCGGCCCCCAGTTCGGCGAGGGTGGGCAGGAACCCCGCCAGCGTCTTGCCGCCGCCCGTAGGCGCAATGAGAAGGGTGGAAGGCTCGTGCGCCTGTTCCACCATCTGAAGCTGGTGGGAGTGAAGCGTCCAGCCCTGGGCGGCGAACCAGTCGGAGAGGGCGGGGGGCAGCGTCAGCATGGCGCAGAGATAGACTGCGATCGTGTGCAGGGAAACCCGGTTGCGACCTGCCCTGGCCCGCCGTCGGGCCGGGCGCTCCGGGCAGAGCGCCGCAGTGACCATCTTGCCTTTTCCCTTCGGCTCGGGTGAGGTCGCGCCATGCGTGCTACGACCGATCTGGGCCGCCCCGTTGAGGGGGCGCTGTGGATGCTGGCCACGGGTCTGGCCTTCGTGGGGGTAAACGGCATTGTCCGGCATCTGGGCACCGACATGCCGGCGGCGCAGTCGGCCTTCATTCGCTTTGTCTTCGGGCTGGCCTTCCTGGCGCCCGCGCTGATTGCGATGCGTGGGACACGGCTGCCCACCGGCATCTGGCCGCTGTTCCTGTGGCGCGGCGCGCTGCATGTCGCGGCAGTGGTCTTCTGGTTCTGGGCCATGGCGCGTGTGCCGGTGGCCGAAATGGCGGCGATCGGCTTCCTGAACCCGGTGATCGTGCTGGTCATCGCGGGGCTTCTTCTGGGCGAGGGGCTGGGAAGGGGGCGGATTGTTTCGGTGCTTGTGGCCCTTGCCGGAGCGCTGGTCGTTCTGCGGCCGGGGCTGCGCGAGGTTACACCAGGGCATCTGGCGCAAATGGCGGCAACGGTCTGCTTTGCGGTTAGCTACATTTTCGCCAAGCGGCTGAGCGCGATGGCCCCTGCCAGCGTGGTGGTGGCCGTGCTTTCGGTGACCGTGGCTATGGGGCTGGCGCCGATGGCCTGGTGGGTCTGGCAGCCGGTCAGCGCGGTGCAGGTGGCCTGGCTGGCGGGCGTCGCGGCGCTGGCCACGCTGGGACATTACACCATGACGCGGGCCTTCCGGGCCGCGCCGCTGGCGGTGACGCAGCCGGTGACCTTCCTGCAGATCCTTTGGGCGGCATTGCTGGGTGCCCTGGTTTTCGGCGAGGCGGTGGACGGGTTCGTGATCCTGGGCGGGGCGCTGATCGTGGGGGCGGTCAGCCTCAACACCTGGGCTGAGGCGCGGCGGGGCCGGATTCCGCCGCAGCCCGTGCCGTAAGAGGCACGCAGCCCCCCCGCCTTCCCCTCTCCTCTCCACGAGGGGGAGGTGAGGGGCGGGGCCGCCAGTGTTGCGCACGGGCAAGGTGCTGCGCGCGGGGTGGTGAGCAGTTGTAGAGAAACCTTTCCTAGGGTCGCGGGCCACGGCGATCCTGCGGAGGTTTCAATGCCCGACGATACGACGATCCTGTCGCTGCCCCTGATTCTTCCGGCCCAGGCGCAGAAGCATGTCACCCACAACGAGGCGCTTTTGGCGCTGGATCTGATCGTCCAGCTTGCCGTGATCGACCGGGTAAAGACGGTGCCGCCGCAGCTTCCTTCGGTGGGGGACCGGCATATCGTTGCGGCGGGGGCAAGTGGCGACTGGGCGGGGCAGGCGGGACGGATTGCGCTGTATTCGGAAACCGGCTGGCAATTTACCCAACCCCTGCCGGGTTGGCGGGCGCATGTGCTGGCTGAGGGGCAGACGGCTGTCTTTGACGGGCTGGTGTGGAAGGCACCCTCGGATGGGCCGCTGACAGTGACGCAGCTGGGGGTCGCCGCGACTGCAGATGCGGTGAACCGGCTGGCGGTATCCGCCCCGGCGACGCTGCTGAACCATGCCGGTTCCGGGCATCAGCTGAAGGTGAACAAGGCGGCAGAGGGCGACACGTGCAGTCTTCTGTTCCAGACATCCTTTTCCGGCCGGGCCGAGATGGGGACCGCGGGAAGCGACGATTTCAGCGTGAAGGTCAGTCTGGACGGCTCCGCCTGGGCAACGGCGCTGACGGCGGATGCCGCTTCGGGCGAGGTGACGCTGCCGCATCCTCTCCACCTGGGTGGGCAGGCGGTCGATCCGGCCTCGCCCCCGGACGGAACGCTGTGGCTGAACACGTCCACGGGCGAGGTGAAGGTTCGCTCGGCCGGGGTGACGCTTCCGGTGGCTGTTGGTGGCGGGGGGATCGCCGATGGCGACAAGGGTGACATCACCGTGTCGGGCAGCGGCACGGTCTGGACAATAGATGCGGGTGCGGTCGGTCTGTCGAAGCTGGCCGGGATCCCGGCCGACAGCTTTCTGGGTCGCGCGAGCGCTGGCCAGGGTGAGCCAGAGGTGCTGACGCCCGTTCAGGCGCGCAGCATCCTGAACATTGCCGATGGCGCCACGGCCAATGCCAGCGACGCGGCCCTGCGCGACCGGGCCACGCATACCGGGACGCAGCCGGCCAGCAGCATCACCGGGCTGGCGGCCGTGGCGACCAGTGGCTCGGCCAGCGATCTTGCCACAGGCATATTGCCGGCGGGTCGGTTCAACGACACGGCGCACGGTAACCGCGCCGGAGGTTCGTTGCACGCGACGGCCACGACCGGCGCGGCAGGCTTCATGTCGGCGGCGGACAAGGCGAAGCTGGACGGTGTTGCGACCGGAGCAAACAACTATACCCACCCTAACCACAGCGGCGACGTGACCAGCGCAGGAGACGGGGTGACCACGATTACTGCCAATGCCGTGACCAACGCCAAGCTGGCCGACATGGTGACAGGCACGATCAAGGGCCGGTCCTCGGCCGGGTCCGGCGATCCCGAGGATCTGACCGGCGCGCAGGCGACAGCCTTGCTGGATACTTTCACCAGCGGCACCAAGGGCCTCGTCCCTGCCTCGGGCGGGGGCACGACGAACTTCCTGCGCGCCGACGGAACCTGGACGGCGCCTCCGGGTGGTGCCGGTGGCAGCCCGGGCGGCAGTTCAGGGGCAGTGCAGTGGAACGACGGCGGGTCGTTTGCAGGCGCAGCCAATGTCAGGATCGAAGGAAGCGAACTGTCCCTGCCGGCGATTGCGCCTCCGATGGCACCGGCGCCAGGCGGGGTGAAGCTGTTCGGACGATCGATCGGCGGGCGCATCATGCCCGCCTTCGTTGGCGCGAGCGGGCTTGACACGACCATCAGCCCGCATTTCGGGCGAAACAAGATCGGGATATTCCTTCCGCCCGGAAACGGGGGTTCGCTTACCAACATGGGGATTGCGACGGCGGCGGCGGGAACGGCCACGGCCGCCAGCGTAGGCACGACAAACCTGCATAGCTACATGCGCCGTCACGAATGGCTGGTGACGACCGCTTCGACCACGGCAGTGGCGGGGGTGCGGGCGAATGCCTTGCAGTGGGGGCTTGGTGGCACGGCGGCTGGGCTGGGCGGCTTTCATCTGGTCTGGCGCTGGGGGCCGGCGACCGGTGTCGCGAACGGGGCGCACCGTGCCTTTGTCGGGATGCGGGGTTCTGTTTCCGCGCCTAGCGACGTCGATCCTTCGACCCTGACAAACATGTGCGGCATGGGTTACGATTCATCCGACGTGACCATCCAGTTCCTGCACAACGACGCCACAGGCACGGCGACGAAGATCGACCTGGGCCCGGACTTTCCGAAACCAAGCCAGGACCGGACCGCCGTCTACGAGATTGTGTTGTTCGCGCCGCCGGGACCGACGCAGATCCTGCACTACGCGGTGACAGACCTGGTTTCGGGGGCCGAGGCAACCGGTGCTGTAACAACCGATCTTCCCCCAGTGACTCAGCTTCTCGCACCGTGGAGCTACATCAGCGTGGGTGGGGTGTCGTCGGTCATCGGCCAGGCAGTCATGAGCCTTTACATCGAGACGGATTATTGAGGAGGCAGACATGCTGCACGTCGTCTTTACCGAAGATGGCATTCCCGGCTGGATCGGAAGCCAGCCGCGCGAAGGGTCGGAACCGATGGACAGGGATCTGGCGTTTCTGGCCGAGCATCGCCGGGCACCCGATGGCACCTGGGTCAGGCGGAGCGCGCCTTCCATCGCCGAGCCCACGGCAGAAGAGGTGCTTGCCCGCGCGAAGGCTGCCGCAGAGGTGGCGGAAGCTGCGCGCGAAGCGGCACTGCGCGAGGCCCTCAGCGAAGAAGCGGACCCGTTGTTCTTCAAATGGCAGCGCGACGAATGCCGGCGCGAGGACTGGCTTGCCGCAGTGGCCGCTGTGAAGGCGCGTTTCCCGAAGCCTTGAGCGGCTGCCGGTGAACCGGGACATGGCAGGATCCCCGGGCCAGCCAGGAACCTGCCAGACCCGTTCCCGGATTTGACACGTCGGGTCGCCGTGCATAGACAGAATGCATGTCACCTGGAGAGAGAGCCGATGCGGATTGCTATGATCGGAACGGGTTACGTCGGTCTTGTGTCTGGCGCCTGCTTTTCCGACTTCGGTCATGAAGTGGTCTGCGTCGACAAGGATGCGGGCAAGATCGCGCGGCTGCATGCGGGAGAGGTGCCGATCTACGAACCCGGGCTAGATGCGCTGCTGGCCAAGAACGTCGCTGCGGGGCGGCTGTCATTCACGACCGATCTGGCGGCTGCAGTGGATGGGGCCGAGGCTGTCTTCATCGCGGTCGGCACGCCCACACGGCGCGGCGACGGCCATGCGGATCTCAGCTATGTGATGGCGGCGGCGGCGGAAATCGGCCGGGCTCTGACCGGTTATGCGGTGGTGGTGACCAAGTCCACCGTGCCGGTCGGCACCAACCGCAAGGTGGCCGAGGTGGTGCGCGAGGCCAATCCGAGAGCAGATTTCGACGTTGCCTCGAACCCGGAATTCCTGCGCGAGGGGGCCGCCATCGATGACTTCATGCGCCCCGACCGCGTGGTGATCGGTGTGGAGACAGAGAAGGCGCGCAAGGTCATGGCCGAACTTTACCGGCCGCTGTCGCTGCGGGATTTCCCGGTGGTCTATACCGACCTCGAAAGCGCCGAGATGATCAAGTATGCGGCCAATGCCTTCCTGGCCACCAAGATCACCTTCATCAACGAGATCGCCGCCCTGTGCGAGCGCGTGGGCGCCGATGTCAAGGCGGTTGCGCGCGGCATGGGAATGGACGGTCGCATCGGCGACAAGTTCCTGCACGCAGGGCCGGGCTACGGTGGCAGCTGTTTTCCGAAGGATACCAAGGCGCTGGCCCGCACGGGGCAGGACTTTGCCGTGCCGTTGCAGATCGTCGAGACGGTGATCAAGGTCAATGACGAGGTGAAGCGGCGTATGATCGACAAGATCGTCGATCTTTGCGACGGAACCTTGCGCGACCGGACGATTGCCGTGCTTGGCGTGACCTTCAAGCCCAACACCGACGACATGCGCGATGCGCCGTCGCTGACCATCGTTCCGGCGCTGGTCGGGGCGGGGGCCAAGGTGCGCGTCTGCGACCCCCAAGGCCAGCACGAGGGAGAGGCGTTGCTGCCCGGTGTGAAGTGGGTCGACAATCCCTACCAGGCAGCAACCGGTGCCGATCTGGTGGTGCTGCTGACCGAATGGAACGAATTCCGCGGTCTCGATCTGGCAAGGCTTGCGCGCAAGATGACGATGCCGCGGATGGCGGATCTGCGCAATGTCTACGACCCGGCAGAAGTGCGCGCGGCAGGTTTTGCCGCCTATGTCGGCGTTGGCCGCTAGGTCAGGCCTTCACGCCGCCCCCGACGGCACCTGCAGCAGGCTGTCGCCTCTGGACTGGTAGTATTTGCGGAAAACCCTGTCGAATTGCCCGGATTGCGCCGGGATGGAACCATGCGCGTGAGCCATTGACCGGCAATCCCTTGTCCCGTGCGAACGGGTGTGCGCGGGGCCGGAGGCTGGGATGTATGCGTTTCAGGTGGCTGAGACTTTCACTGCAGCACCGCTGAATCTGGTCTCGGGGATCAGCGACATGGAACTGCTGGTGCGGGACGGCAGGGTTCTGCTGTGCTCTGCAACCCGCTCGGGCGGTGGGCTGATGGTGTTGGAGATCGGTCAGGCCATGACCCTGGTCGACCAGCGGCAGATCGCGCCTGGCAGTACCCTTCCGGCACCCGCCCGGCTGGAGCTGCTCATGGTCGGTGGAACCCCGCATCTTGTTGTCACCGGAACGAATTCGGGAGGAGTGCTGGCCCATGGCCTGACCGGCACAGGGGCGCTGGGCGCTCAATTGCAACTTCCGGGCAGCCTGGGCGGCGCGCTGTCCGCGCAGGCAGTGGTGCAGGTCGCAGGCAATACCTTCTTCTATGCCGCGCGCAGCGGCGAAAGCACGATCCACGCCTATTCCGTCGCGCCGGATGGCAGCATGACCCTGATCGGCAGCCGTGTGCTGGGGGGAACGCAGTCGGGCATCGACATTTCAGGCCTGACCGTGGTCACCGTGGGCGGGCAGATGCATCTGGTCAGCCTTTCGCTTCAGGCCGATGTCATCCGCACCTTTCCCCTAGGTGCAAACGGCGCCCTTGGACAACCCAGGGTGCTGGGCGTGCCGCAGGGTCTGGGCATCGCCGATCCTGCGGCGGTCAGGGTGGTCGAGATGGCCGGGGTCACCTATCTGGTCGTCGCCTCGACCGGAACTTCCTCGATCAGCGTCATCGAGATCGCACCCGGCGGCGAAATGCGGGTGGCCGATCATGTGATCGACACGCTGGACACCCGCTTTGCCGCCGTCCAGTCCATCGCGACCGTGATCGTCGATGGGCGCGTGTTCATTTTCGCCGGCGGCAGTGATGGTGGGATCACCGTGATGACCATGTTGCCCGATGGCCAGCTGGTCATGGTGGGCCAGCAGTTGCAGGTGCCCGGGCTTGCCTTGCAGAACATCACCGCGATGACGGCCCGGGTGGTGGACGGCAGGATCGACCTGTTCATCGCCGGCGAAGGGGCGGGCATCACCCGCCTAACACTTGATCCCGGCCTGCTCGCCCCGATCCAGTTGGCCGGGCCCGAGGCCGCCACGCTGACCGGTTCGGCAGCAGGTGACATGCTGCTCGGCGGCGACGGCGACGATCTGCTGTCCGGCGGTGCCGGGGCCGACATCCTGTCGGACGGAGGCGGATCCGATACACTTTACGGCGGTGCCGGGGCCGACATTTTCGTTCTGGCGCGTGATGGCACACCGGACCTCATCGCCGATTTCCAGCCCGGAATGGACCGGATCGACCTGTCGGCCTGGGGGCGCATCCATTCGCTGGCCGCACTGACCATCACCCCGACCGCGACGGGCGCTCTGGTCATCCATGGCGACGAGGTGCTGGAAATCCGCTCGGCCAACGGTCAGCCGATCCTGCCAGGCCAGTTCCGGCTGACGGATTTCGTCGGCCTCTGGCACGCACCGCCCTCTGCTCCGCCCGAGGGAGTGATCACCGGCACCGTTCAAAGCGACCTGCTGTCCGGCACCGATGGCGACGACCGGTTCATCGTCACCCCGGGGGCCGACACGATCTACGGCGGCGCCGGACTGGACATGATCGATCTGTCGCAGGCGAGCGAAGGGCAGGTGGTCAACCTTCAGGCCCCCGGCCAGAACAGGGGCCTTGCCGCCGGGCAGATCTATCACGGCATCGAAGGCCTTATCGGCTCGCGCTACGGCGACACGTTGACGGGAAATGCAGCCGACAATCTGCTGGACGGGGCCGAGGGGGATGACCGGTTGTCCGGTGGGGCCGGGAATGACACGCTCCGGGGCGGGGCCGGGAACGACACGCTTTATGGCGGCCCTGGCGCGGACCTGCTGGACGGAGGCGCTGGACGTGATCGCATCAGCTACCGTGACTCCGGCAGCGGACTGGTCGCCGACATGGCAGCGCCCGAGGCCAACACGGGCGATGCCACGGGTGACCGCTATGTCGGGATGGAGGATCTTGAAGGCTCGCGCCACGGCGATACGCTGCGGGGCGATGCCCAGGCCAACGGGATCTGGGGGAATGACGGCAACGACCTGATTGTCGGGCGTGCGGGCAACGACACCCTTTTCGGCGGCAATGGTGACGACACGCTTATGGGTGGTGCGGGGGTCGACCGGCTGGATGGCGGCAGCGGTTTCGACACGGCAAGTTATGCCGACAGTGCAGCGGGCATGCGCTTCGATCTGAAGGACGCAGGCCAGGCCACCGGAAATGCGCAGGGTGATGTCTTCATTTCCATCGAGGCGTTCGAGTTCACCAACCTTGCTGACACGATCTTCGGCAGTGACGAGAGTGACTTCCTCCTTGGCCTTGACGGCGATGACCGAATCGAGGGCCGGTCCGGCTCGGACCATCTGATCGGGGGTGGCGGGAACGACGTGCTTTACGGCGGCGAGGGGGACGACGTTCTTTTCGGCGGGGCCGGGGCGGATCGGCTGGACGGTGGCGCCGGGTTCGACATCGCCTCGTGGGGGGATGCGGGTTCTGGTGTTCTGGTCGACATGGCGACGCCCTCGGCGAACACGGGCGAGGCGAAGGGCGACGTATTGGTGGGGATCGAGGGGCTTGAGGGTTCGTCCCATGCCGACACGCTGCGGGGCGATGGGGCGGCGAACCGGCTTTACGGCGGTGCGGGGGCCGACCTTCTGGACGGCCGTGCCGGCAACGACACGCTTTTCGGCGGCAACGGCGACGACACGCTGATCGGGGGGGATGGCCATGACCTGCTTTACGGCGATGGCGGTGGTGATCGGCTGTACGGAGGCAACGGGAACGATCTTCTGGACGGCGCTGCCGGCGCCGACAGCCTTTTCGGCGGGGTCGGGAATGATACGCTGGTCGGCGGTGACGGCGACGACGTTCTGAACGGCGACGCGGGCAATGACTGGCTTTTCGGCGGCAGTGGCAACGACACGCTGACCGGGGGTGCGGGAGTGGATCATTTCGTATTCTCCGGCGGCCAGGACGTGATCATGGATTTCACCGACGGGCAGGACAGGATCGTGCTGGATGCTGGCTTGTGGGATGGAGGTCCCCCTGCGATCGACGCGATCATCGCCGGAGCAATGGTGACATCGAACGGCCTGGTCTTTGACTTGGGCCATGGGTCCGCTCTGGACATCCGGGGAGTTTTCGACGCATCACTCCTGACGGATGACATCCTGTTCCTGTAACCGCGAAGGCCGGGGCAATGACCGAAAAGGTGCTGGTTACGGGCGGTGCGGGCTATATCGGGGCCCATGCCTGCAAGGCGCTGGCGCGCGCCGGTTTCACGCCCGTTGCGTTCGACAATCTGTCCACCGGCTGGGCCGAGGCTGTAAGATGGGGGCCGCTGGTCTGCGGCGACGTGATGGAGCGTGCGGCGATCGACGCGGCGCTGGCCGAGCATCGCCCGGTCGCGGTAATGCATTTTGCAGCCCTTTCGCTTGTGGGCGAGTCGATGCAGGATCCGGCACGCTACTGGCGTGTGAATGTGGGCGGCGCGCTGAACCTGCTGGAGGCCTGTGCGGTCGCTGGCGTGCGCCACTTCGTCTTTTCATCGACCTGCGCGACCTATGGCGATCAGGACGGCGTGCTTCTGACCGAAGAGACGCCGCAAATGCCGATCAATGCCTATGGCGGGTCGAAGTTGGCGATCGAGGGGATGCTGCGCGATTTCGGTCGGGCCTTCGGGATCCGGCATGTGATCTTCCGCTATTTCAACGTGGCGGGCGCGGATCCCGAAGGCGAGATCGGCGAACAGCACCGGCCGGAGACCCACCTGATTCCGCTGATGCTTGAGGCGGTGGCGGGAAAGCGGCCGGCACTGACACTGCACGGCACGGACTATCCGACGCCCGATGGCACCTGCGTGCGCGACTATGTGCACGTGACCGACCTTGCCGAAGCGCATGTGCTGGGTCTGCGGTATCTTCTGGCCGGGCGCGGTGACGCTGTCTTCTGCCTTGGAACGGGGCGCGGCTTTTCCGTGCGCGAGGTGATCGAGGCCAGCCGTGCGGTCACCAACCGCGAAGTGCCGCTGCTGATCGGCGAGCGGCGGCCCGGGGATGCGGCGTCGCTGGTGTCGTCCTCGACCCGCGCGGTGGCCGAACTGGGATGGAATGCACGGCATTCGACACTGCACCAGATGATTGGCGACGCCTGGGCCTGGGCCCAAAAGCCGGGGTTTGCCGAGTAGGCGCGGAAAAACGCGGCGGTTCCCGATGCCCGGCTGTCAGAGATCCCAGTCCAGTCTCAGCGGGGCAGCCGTCCGGTCGGCGGCAAGCCCCAGCCATCCCTCCCGGATCGGCACCTTGCGTTCCGCGCCCCAGTCGCCGGTGACGGTCAGCAGGTCGCCGTCCAGCATCACCCCCGCCACCGACTGACCCGATGGCCAGCGGATCGCGCCCAGGATGTGCCGCACCTCGACCGTGCCCTGCGGGTCCAGCGTCACCAGCGCGGGCTGGCCGGCGGCGGTCAGCGGATCGGGATCTTCCCGCGACGACAGGCCAAGCACATGCAGGACAGCGCCTTCCTCTACCCCGAGGCAGCCGCGGTGCCGCCCATTCCACGGCGCATAATCCCGCCCGCCGTTCGAATGCCACAGCATGGTCAGGGGGAGGGCGCGGGGGTTCCGCAGCGACAGAACCAGATCACCTTCGGCCGGGCGAACCACGGCAGTCCAACCCAGGCGCGAGGCCGGGTCTTCCACCCCGGCCACGAAATCCTCATGCGCTTCGCCCCACGGGTATCGGTGCAGGTTCACCGTTCCGCCGTCTGCGGCGGGAAACTCGGCCGCATCTTCGGCCCGGCGCGGGTAGGCCAGTTTCGAGCGGCCGCCGGTCGTCTCCAGCGGTTCGGCCAGCGTCTCCCACCAGCGCTTGCGCGAGAAGCTTAGCCTGGCACCGTTCGGGACCGCGATCATCGCATGGTTTGATACCGGAAGGCTGCCGTTCCCACCGATGAACAGGTGGCGCTGGTAAACGAAGGGGTGGTCGTCGCTGACCGACAGTTCCTTGACCACTGTCGCACCCAGGACGGCGCCCTCCAGCACCGCGCGCAGGGTGCCGGACCCAGCCGGCACCACAAGCCAGTCGCCATTGGCAGGCAGCCCGTGCAGCCCGTCCGGCCCCGGTCCCATCGGCGCGGCCAGGAAATCCCCCGCCAGCCACGACTGGTGCGGGGGCGCACCGGCTGGCACCTCCCAAGGCGCCCAGGGGGCATGATGCAGGGGTGCGATCGTTGTGCTTTCGTCCTCGACGGCGAGATGCCGCAGCACGCCACCCCGGGCGACGAAACCCACCTGAATGCCTCTGGCCTGAAGCGCGTGGATCATGGGCAACCCTCCGTTGCCGGACAGGCTAGCGCGCCGACGGGCCAAAGGGAACTGGCATGTCAGTTTTCCCCGCGCTAGTCTGCCCGCAAAACGGCAGGAGGACAGGATGGGACGACTGGACGGCAAGACAGTCTTCGTGACGGCGGCCGGGGCAGGCATCGGGAGAGCCTCGGCTCTGGCCATGGCACGGGAGGGGGCACGCGTCATCGCAACCGATGTGAACGATGCGGCACTGGCCGACCTCGGGTCTTGCGAGACGCGGGTGCTGAACGTGCGCGACCCCGTTGCCATCACCGCGACCTTTGCCGAGGTCGGCATCCCGGACGTTCTGTTCAACTGCGCGGGATTTGTGGCAAACGGCACGATCCTGGACTGCGATGAAGAGACCTGGGCCTTCAGCCTGGATCTGAACCTGACCTCCATGTTCCGCATGTGCAAGGCGGTCCTGCCGGGCATGCTGGAACGCGGCCATGGCAACATCATCAACATGGCTTCGGTCGTCGGTTCGATCATCGCGGCGCCGAACCGGGCGGTCTATGGCGTGACCAAGGCCGGGGTGATCGGGCTGACCAAGGCCATCGCAGCCGATTTCGTCGCCAGAGGCATCCGCTGCAACGCGATCTGCCCCGGAACGGTCGATACGCCCTCGCTGCGGGAACGAATGCGGGCCTCGGGCGATTATGAGGCAGCTCGGGCGGCCTTCCTTGCGCGCCAGCCGGCAGGGCGGCTGGCCACGGCCGAGGAAATCGCGGCGCTGGTCGTCTATCTGGCATCGGATGAATCGTCGTTCACGACAGGCGTCGCGCATGTGATCGACGGCGGCTGGTCGAACGTCTGACCAACGGGGTTGCCCCAGCCGCAGGCGCGCGGCTATAGGGGGGACAAGGCGCCCGTGTCCTTCCCCCTTCTGACGGTCGTCCCTGGGCTTTGCCAGCTGACGGCCGAAGGGTGCGCGAAGGGGTGCGCCGATGTCCGACCTGCTGATCCGAAACGCCGATGCCGTAGTGACGATGAATGCCCGCCGCGAGGAGCTTGCCGGCGCAGATGTCTATTTGCGCGACGGGGTGATCCTTGCGGTGGGCCACGGGTTGGCCCGGGCCGAGGCCGAGGTGATCGAAGCGCGGGGCTGCGTGGTGACGCCGGGGCTGGTGAACACCCATCACCACCTTTACCAGACACTGACCCGCGCGGTTCCGGGCGGGCAGGATGCGCTCCTGTTCGGTTGGCTGAAGACGCTTTACCCGATCTGGGCGCGCTTCGGACCGGAAGAGATGTTCGTCTCGGCACAGGTCGGGCTGGCCGAACTGGCGCTGTCGGGCTGCACGCTGAGCTCGGACCATCTGTATCTCTATCCCAACGGCGCGCGGCTGGACGATACCATCGCGGCAGCTGGCGAGGTGGGGCTGCGCTTTCACCCGACGCGGGGGGCGATGTCGATCGGGGAAAGCGCAGGGGGCCTGCCGCCAGATGCGCTGGCCGAGGATGAGGCTGCGATCCTTGACGACATGATCCGCGTTGTCGACGCATTCCACGATCAGCGCGCGGGCGCCATGATCCGGGTCGGCCTTGCACCCTGTTCACCCTTCTCGGTCAGCCGTGAGCTGATGCGCGACGCGGCCTTGCTGGCGCGGGACAAGGGCGTGATGCTGCACACCCATCTGGCCGAGAACGACGAGGACATCGCCTATTCTCTGGACCGCTTCGGTTGCCGCCCCGGCCAGTATGCCGAGGATCTGGGCTGGACCGGGCCGGATGTCTGGCACGCGCATTGCGTCAAGCTGGTTGGTTCGGAAATTGAACTTTTCAGCCGCAGCCGCACGGGTGTTGCCCACTGTCCATGTTCGAATTGTCGACTAGGTTCCGGCATTGCCCCGGTCCGCGCCCTGCGGGATGCGGGGGTCGGGGTGGGGCTGGCTGTCGATGGATCGGCCTCGAACGACGCTGGCAACCTGATCGCCGAGGCGCGGATGGCGATGCTTCTGCAACGCGTCGCGCTGGGCGCCGATGCGATGAGCGCGCGCGAGGCGCTTGAAATTGCGACACTGGGCGGCGCGCGGGTGCTGGGGCGGGACGACCTGGGACGGATCGAGCCGGGCAAACGCGCGGACCTTGCCATCTGGGATGTTTCGGGGATGGAGACGGCCGGGGCATGGGATCCGGTGGCTGCCCTGGTGCTGTGCGGGCCGACAAGGGTGCGCCACCTGATCGTCGAAGGGCGACAGGTGGTGCGCGACGGCCAGATCGTCACGCTGGATCTGCCGCGCCTCGTGGAACGTCAGCGCGCACTGGCGCGGCGGCTGGTCGCCTAGCATCGGGTTTCCCGGCCGTTTCCTTTCGTGGCGGCCAGAAGGACGCCCGCGCTCTGGCAGAGGCGGCCCATCCATCCGATCGTCCTGGGATTCGCCGCCAAGGATGCCAAGGGCCGCCTGGTCACCCGGATCCGGCACCTGCCGGCCGTTTCGCCGTGCTCAGCACCCTAAGCGTCCGAAGCTTCGCGCCCCTTGGCGAAGAGCCGATCATCCGTGGCTGCGAAACGGCTTTGCGGAACATGACGGAAGGCAGGCACGGCGTCTGGCGAAAGCTCAAGCCGGGCATCTTCCGGGCGCTGAACGCCCGCAGCCGGACCTGGGCGCCGCGTTGCACCGGGGCTTCTGTACGGGCATCGATTAGGATAGAACCCGCCTTGCAGGAGGCCGCCCATGCCGCACGACTATGCCGCTCAGCGGCGCGAAACGTTTCAGACCTTCCGCCAGTCGAAGGGGATCAGCCTGCCCAAGACGGCGGTCGTCGAATACGCCTTCTTCATCGAGGAGCTTGATGCCAGCTGGGCCGCGCTGGAACGCGCCCTTCGCCTGGCCGGGTTCCGCACAAGGCGGCTCAAGGACGGGGAAACCCTGATCGCCGCAATCGGCCCGATTCCGGTGACGCCCGAGGCGATCTGGGAATACGAGCGGATCGCAACCGAGATCGCGCTGAAGCACGACTTCTACCCCGACGGTTGGGAACTGGCCGAATAGCCGCACTTGGCGATCAGCCAAGGGCCAGCCCCGCCGCAATGGCCCACATCGTCACGCCGACGCCGACCTCCAGCCCGACCCAGGCCGAGGGGCGGGCAAAGACAGGCGCCAGCAGCCTTGCGCCGAACCCAAGCGCGGCAAAGAAACTCAGGCTTGCGCAGGCGGCCGCTACCCCGAAAATCGCCTGGTTAGGGGCATGTTGGGCCGAGATGGAGCCGATCAGCACCACCGTATCCAGATAGACATGCGGATTGGCCCAGGTCAGCAGCAGGCTGGTGGCCAGCACACTGGCCAGCGGCGCGGCGCCCGCATCGCTGGGCTGCAGCGCCTGGCCACCCTTCGCGGCCGCGCGGAATCGCAGGGCGCCGTAGCTCAGCAAGAACGCCACGCCCAGCCAGCGCATCGCCTCGCTGAACCAGGGCAACCGCGCCGATAGCGTGCCGAACCCTGCCACCCCGGCTGCAATCAGCAGGGCATCCGAAATCGCGCAGACTGCAACCACCGGCGCCACATGTTCCCGGCGCAGACCCTGCCGCAGCACGAAGGCATTCTGCGCCCCGATCGCCAGGATCAGGCTCAGAGCCAACAGATAGCCGTTCAGCGCTGCTTCAAGCATGTGACAGCGTCTCCAGCGCCGCCATTGCGTCGGTGCGCTGCTCCCACGGGACGAACAGATGGTCGTGATGCACCCCGGCGATCACGTTGCAGCTGATGCCGACCCTGGCCAGGGCATTCGCAAAAGCCGCCGTCAGCCCCACGGCCGCAAGGTCGCTGACGACAGTCAGGCTGATCCGTGCCCAGGGGGCCGACCCAAGCCCTGCCGCCTGCATTGCCGCTAGGGGCGCAACGACCGTCAAACCTTCGTCTTCTGCCACTGTGGCAAAGGGCTGGAAGGGCAGTGCGGTGGCCGCCACCGCAAAGCCATATGGATCTGGGTGCAGCACCGGCTGCATGCTTCGCAAAAGCACCGCAAGATCGCGTCCGGCCATGGTTCCCTTCCGTTTTCCTTGACCTACGGCGGGATGATGCAACAATCCAGTTAATCTTCCTGAGTCAAGATTAGCCAGGCTAATGATAGACCCCGCCCAGCTTGCTGCCTTGGCCGCAGTCCACCGCCGGGGCTCGTTCGAGCTTGCGGCGGCTGACCTGCACATTACCCCCTCGGCCGTTTCGCAGCGGATCAAGGCACTGGAGGAACGGGCAGGTACCCTGCTGATCCGCCGCGGCCAGCCCTGCACCGCAACGCCGCCTGGCCTGCGACTGATCCGCCACCATGACGAGATCGCCCTTCTGGAGACGACGCTTGCGCAAGATCTGCCCGGCCTTGCCGCAGGCCCCGCCACTCTGCGCATTGCGGTGAACGCCGACAGTCTGGCGACCTGGGTGATCCCGGCGCTGGCCGCGACCGAGGGGCTTTTGTTCGATCTGGTGATCGACGATCAGGATGTCAGCCAGGATTGGCTGCGGCGCGGCGAGGTGGTCGCAGCCATTACCGCCCATGCGGGGCCATTGCAGGGCTGCGATACGGTCCCGCTGGGCTGCCTGCGCTACCGCGCCACCGCCACGCCCGCGTTTGCTGCACGCTGGTTTGCCGAGGGCGTCACGGTGCAGACCCTGTCGCGCGCGCCCGGCCTGACCTTCTCTGACAAGGACCGCCTGCAGGAACGCTGGGTCTCGCTGGTGACCGGGGCCCGCCACCCGGCCTTTCCCAGCCATCGCATCGCCTCGTCCCAGGCCTTTGTCGAGGCCTGCCTTGCCGGACTCGCCTGGGGCATGAACCCGGAGGTGCTTGTAGCCCCGCATCTTGCCGCGGGTGCACTGGTGGAACTGGTGCCCGGCACGCCGCTTGACGTGGCGCTGCACTGGCAGTTCACCCGCCTTGCCGCCCCGGCGCTGCGCCCGGTGACCCAGGCGATCCGTGCCGCCGCAGGGGAAAGCCTCGTGCAATAGGAAACGGGGGCGGCTTTCGCCACCCCCGTCATCCGACCCCGAAGGGACATAAGGCTTACGCCAAGGCCAGGTTCACAGCCGATTCCCGACCGTTGCGATCCCGCTCGATGTCATAGGTCACGGCCTGCCCATCGGGCAGCGAGCGAATGCCCGCACGCTCCAGCGCGGTGACGTGGACGAATACGTCCTTCGACCCATGCGCGGGGGCGATGAAGCCGAAACCCTTGGTGGCGTTGAACCATTTCACGGTGCCATTGGCCATCGTGATCTCTCCTGTCATGTTGCCACCCGCGAAATGCGGTGGCCCGGCCCAAGTGTCGTGTCGATCGAAGCTGAAGGCCGAAGCAGACAGAAAACGAAAGAAGGAAACCCTGCCTCATGCACATGCGCCTTCCGGCCGCAGAATGCAAGGGGTGCGCGAAAAGATCGCTGGCCGATGGCGGCCCTATCGCTGGACGGTCAGAAGCCAGGCCACGAGATCGGCAATCGGCTGGCTGGTCATCAGGGGCTGTCCGGTATGGGTTTTCATCGTCACATCCTGGCCCTCGAAGAAGTCGCCATAGATCGGCATGTCGCTGCCATGTGACACCAGAGGGTCGCGCCCGTCGATCCGGGCGGCAACCCGTTCCAGCGGAAAGACGCCGCCATGGCGGGCGACCAGCGTGGTCAGGTCGGCTGGCTGGATCAGCAGGACAGGCGCCATGGGCCCGTTGCCGGTAGCCGCCGTTCCATGGCAGACCGCACAATGCTTCTGGAACAGCACCTTGCCATCGCCGGCGTTGCCGACCGTCACCTCGCCTTCGGCCCAGGCCGCTGTGGCCTGCCCCATCAGAAGCGCCATCACCATGCCCCGGATCATCGCATCCTCCGCGTTCAAGCTGGCAAAAGGCTGCTTCCCGGCCATGTTCCTGTCCTTGATGCAGGTCATGTCAAAAAGACAAGGTGCCCCGTCGCCGGAGGCCCCTGTCCGCAGAAGAGCCCGCGAAAGAGAAAGGATTCAGAGCTTCGCGGCCACGTCGTCGGGCACGTCGAAGTTGTGCGTGACGGTCTGCACGTCGTCGTCTTCTTCCAGCAGGTCGATCAGCTTCATCAGCTTCTGCGCGGTTTCCAGATCGACCTCGGTCCGGGTTTGCGGCCGCCAGATCAGCTTCGACTCGGTGGATTCCCCCAGCGTCTTTTCCAGCGCATCCGAAACGGCCGACAGGTTCTCGACCTGGCAGTAGATCCAGTGGCCATCCTCGTCGGTCACCACGTCATCCGCCCCGGCCTCGATCGCGGCCAACATCACGTCATCGGCCGACCCGGCCGACAGCGGATAGGAAATCTCGCCCAGCCGGTCGAAGCCATGGCTGACGCTGCCGGTCTGACCCAGGTTGCCGCCCGCCTTGGTGAAATAGCTGCGGACGTTCGAGGCCGTGCGGTTCAGGTTGTCGGTCATCGCCTCGACGATGATGGCAATCCCGCCGGCGCCATAGCCTTCGTAGCGGATCTCGGTATAGTCCGCCGCATCTCCGGCTTGCGACTTCTTGATCGCCCGATCGATCACATCCTTCGGCATCGAGGCCGCCCGCGCCGCCTTGACCGCCAGACGGAGGCGCGGGTTCTTGTCGGGGTCGGGGTCGCCCATCTTGGCAGCGACGGTGATTTCCTTCGCCAGCTTCGAGAACATCTTCGAGCGGATCGCATCCTGCTTGCCCTTGCGGTGCTGGATGTTCGCCCATTTCGAATGGCCTGCCATGGCCCTTACTCCGGTCCCATTTCGAGTGATGCGCCCCTCTACACCCGCCAGGCCGATCAGGGCAACCCCAGGCACCCCGAAACGCCCCGTGATGGCTGCGTTTTGCGTCGTCGCATCCCTGCGAACGGAAGGCGCATACGCACGACGAGCGCCCCCTAGTCCCTCGGCGGCGGCGAGACGAAGACATGATCCCGCCCCATGGCATCGGTGATGACCACCTCTGCCATCGGCGGCACGGCGCCTTCGGCCCCCAGCGCCCCGGTCAGGCCTGTCCAGAGCTGGCGCAGCACATTCGGGTTCTCGACCACGCGGACACTGTAGCCGTAACCCGGCCCGCAATCGTCCATCCGGCCCACGCCGCCGGCCTCGGCCCAGCGCGCCCGGCAGATCGTGCCATCCGACAAGGTCAGCGTCAGCGCCTCGGCTGACAGCCGTGCCGCCTGCGGCTGCGGTGTTCCGGGCGCGACGCAGGCCGCCATGAGGACCGGCAGCGCGAGGATCAGCTGTCTCATCGGAATCTCCTCAGAACGGGAAGAATACGGGTATCAACAGTGACATCGCCAGCATCATCACGATGTTCAGCGGCACGCCGATGCGCAGGAAGTCGCTGAAGCGATAGCCCCCCGGTCCATAGACCAGCGTGTTCGTCTGATAGCCGATCGGTGTCGCGAACGAGGCCGAGGCCCCGAACATCACCGCCACCACCAGGGGCCGCGGGTCAACCCCCAGTTCCACTGCCAGCCCGATGGCGATCGGCGTCAGGATTACCGCCACCGCATTGTTCGTCACGATCTCGGTCAGGAACGAGGTCAGCGCGTAGATCCCCAGAATGACCAGGATCGGCGGGATGCCGTGCAGGTGCGGCGCGGCCCAGTCCACGATCATCTTCACTGCACCCGACGCCTCTAGCCCCGCGCCCACGCCCAGCATTCCGAAGATCAGAGCCAGAAGCCGGCCTTCCACGGCGCCAAAGGCTTCGTCGGCATCGATACAGCGGGTAACCAGCACGATCCCGACCCCAACGAACGCCAGCCAGAGGATCGGCGCCACGTCCAGTGCCGCCAGCCCGATCACCGCAGCCATGACTGCGATCACGATCGGTGCCTTGGCCCGGCGAAAGGGCCTTTCCGACGGAGAGGAGATGTCCACCAGTTCCATGTCGGCCGCCAGCTTCTGGATGTCGCCAGGCGCACCTTCCAGCAGCAGCGTGTCGCCCACCTGCACCACCAGGTCGTCAAGCTGCCGGCCGATGTTCTGGTTCCGGCGATGCACCGCCAGCGGATAGACGCCATAGCGGCGGCGCAGGCGCATGGATCCCAGAGATCGGCCGACCATGTGGCAACCGGGGGTGATCAGCACCTCGACCGTCGCGGTCTGCACCGATGACAGCTTGTCCACCAGCCGCAGTTCCCTTGATTCCTGCAGGGCCAGCACCTCGCTCATTGGTGTGCGCAGCACCACGCGGTCACCCGCCTGCAAAACCACATCCGCCAGTTCGCGGCGCAGCGACAGGTCGCCCCGCAGCACATCGACCACCCGCATCCGGTCAGCCTTGAACAGGGCGACCTCGTTGATCCTCTGGCCGATGATCGGGCTGTCTTCGGGCACCGCGACCTCGGTGAAGAATTTCATCGGCGCCCGGTCGCCCAGCAGCGCCGCCATGCTGTCGCGGTCGGGCAGCAGGCGCCGGGTGAACAGCAGCAGATAGGCAACGCCCACCATCGAAGCGGCGATCCCCAGAGGCGTGATCGAGAAGATGCCGAACCCGTCCAGCCCCTGCGCCCGTGCCACGCCATCGACGACGATGTTGGTCGAGGTGCCGATCAGCGTGATCGTCCCGCCCAGGATCGCCAGGTAGCTCAGCGGAATCATCAGTTTGGAGGGCGACAGTTGCATGGCCTGCGCCAACCGCATGAAGACCGGGATCATCACGACCACGATTGGTGTGTTGTTCAGGAAGGCGCTCATTGCCAGCACGCCCAGTGCGATCGCCGCCAGCGCACGCACCGGTCGCCTTTCCACATGACGCAGCGCAAACTGTGTCGCCGTTTCCAGTGTGCCGGTGCGCACCAGCGCGCCCGCCAGGATGAACATCGCTGCGATCGTCCAGGGTGCGGCGTTCGACAGGGCGCGTGTCGCCTGATCCTGCGGCAGGATCCCCAGGACCAGCATCACCATTGCCCCGCCGATGGCGGTGACCTCGACCGGATAGGTCTCCAGCACGAAAAGAACGAGCATTCCGCCCAGGATCGCCAGCGCGACCCAGGGCATGATCTCGGGCGGCAGGACGACGCCGAACATCAGACGCCTCCGCGCTGCCGGGCGGGGGGATGCTGCACCGCCCGTTCGGCAGGATGAACAGTGCCCATCCCCGTTGCCCGCGGCCCTGACAGCATGGGCCGCCTGCGGAATGGGGCGCCTCTCTCCCCCCGCGTGGGGGAGGGAGGGGGTGGGGGGGCCACGGCCGCGGATCCGTTCATGGCACGGCCTCCTGCAACCGCCCGCCCACGCGCACCATCCGCACCCGTTTCGCCAGACCTGTCCGGTCGTCGGTTTCCACAAAGACCCCCGACAGGGTGGCCTCGCCCCCGGCCGGCTCGAAACGTGCCTTGGGCATTCCGGTGATGAACCGGCGCAGGGGCTCCAGCTTCTCCATCCCGATCACGCTGTCATAATCGCCGCACATGCCTGCATCGGTCTGGTAGGCGGTGCCCTTCGGCAGGATCATCGCATCCCCCGTCGGCACATGTGTATGCGTGCCCACCACGAGGCTGGCCATGCCGTCGCACCAGTGGCCTGTCGCCATCTTTTCCGACGTTGCCTCGGCATGAATGTCCACAACCGACGCCTGCACCACACTGCCCAGGGTATGCGCCTTCAGGACAGACTCCAGCGCGCTGAACGGATCGTCGAACGGCCGTTTCATGAACACCTGGCCCAGCGCCTGCGTCACCAGAACCTTGCGGCCCTGCGTCGCCGCGAACACCCGGTGCCCCTTGCCTGGCGCAACCTTCGAGAAGTTCAGTGGACGGATGATCCTAGGTTCCTGTTCGATGAAGCTCAGCATGTCCTTCTGGTCGAAGGCGTGGTCGCCCAGAGTCACGCAATCGGCACCTGATGCCAGAAGTGCCCTGGCATGTTCGCCCGTGATCCCGGCACCTTGGCTGGCGTTCTCGCCATTGACCACGACGAAGTCCAGACCCCAGGCCTCGCGCAGGCCGGGAAGGCGCTCGATGATGGCCGTCCGCCCCGAACGGCCCATCACATCCCCAAGAAAGAGCAATCTCATGGTCACGGGCTTAGGCGGCGCTTCGGGCTCGGGCAAGGGGATTGGCAAGAATGCCGACAGATTCTTCGGCACAGAACCCGTTCTGCCGCTCAACCAGCGGGCAGAAGCCGCCGCCCGCCCACCCAGACTTCGGCCACAGCGCGGTCGTCGCCCATCATGATCGTCGGGAAAAGCTGCTGCCACAGGTCGCCTGCCCGGCGGGTGGCCTGTTCGATTGCGGGGGTAGAGGCAAGATCGATCACGACGAGATCCGCCTCCATCCCCGGGGCGATGTTGCCGATCCGGTTTTCGGCATGCAGGGCGCGCGCCGAGCCTTGCGTCGCCAGCCACCACAGCTGGGCGGGGTGCAGCGACTGGCCACGCAGTTGCGCGACCTCGTAGGCGGCGGCCATGGTGCGCAGCATCGAGAAGCTGGAGCCACCGCCGGTATCGGTTGCAAGCCCCACGCGAAGCGACTGCGCAAGCCCCATGTCGAACAGGCCCGAACCGATGAAGGTGTTCGAGGTCGGGCAGTGAACAAGGCTTGCGCCGGCCTCGATCAGCCGGGCGCGCTCGCGGTCGGTAAGGTGGATCGCATGGCCGTAGACCGCGCCTTCGCGCAGAAGGCCGTGCGCCTCGTAGGTCTCCAGATAATCGCGCGATTGCGGGAAAAGGGTCTTCACCCAGGCGATCTCGTCTGTCTGTTCGCTGAGGTGGGTCTGCATCAGGCATTCGGGATGTTCGCGCCACAGCGCGCCCAGCGCGGCCAGCTGTTCCGGCGTAGAGGTCGGCGAAAAGCGCGGCGTGATGACATAAGACAGCCGGTCCAGCCCATGCCATTTCCCCAGAAGCCGCTTCGAGTCGTCGTAGGCCGACTGCGCGGTGTCGCGCAGGCCTTCGGGGGCATTGCGGTCCATGCAGGTCTTGCCGGCAAAGGCCCGCATCCCGCGCGCCCGGGCGGCCGTGAAGAAGGCATCGACGCTTTCGGGATGGATGGTGCAGTAGCTGCACACCGTGGTCGTGCCGCGCGCCAGCACCAGGTCAAGGTAGCGCCCTGCGACATCGGCGGCATAGGCAGGGTCGGAAAAGCGCATCTCCTCGGGGAAGGTGTAGGTGTTCAGCCAGTCGATCAGCCGTTTGCCCCAGGAGGCGATGATTGCGGTCTGCGGGTAATGCACATGGGCGTCGATGAAGCCGGCGGAAATGAGCTTTGTCCCATGATCATGGACCCGAGCCTGCGGGAAACGCGCGCGCAGATCGGCGGCCTGCCCTACGGCGGTGATGCGGTCACCCTCGATCGCGACCGCGCCGCCGCTTATCGGCCGGGCGGCAGACAGTCCGTCGCGGAACGGGTCGCCATCAAAGCGAATGACCTGGCCGATCAGCAGATCCATGGATGTTATCCCCTTGTCACGCCGCAAGACTAAGGGCATTCCGGTCCGGGGTAAATTTGCCTGCTGCCCCTGTTTCGGTGAAACTGTTTTCTCCGGGCACGCGGCAATCGGATGGGGGGCGCATGGCGGAACATCTGGCCGAGACCGAGGAAGAGATGCTGAGCCAGGACCGGATCGACGCGGTTCTGGAGGCGGTCGAGGCCGGCAACCGCGAGGCGGTCGATGCGCTGCTGGAGCCGCTGCACGCCGCCGATATCGCCGACCTTCTGGAACAGATCGGTCCGGCCGACCGCCGGGCGCTTCTGGCGCTGTGGTCGCACGAGATCGACGGCGAGATCCTTTCGGAAATTTCCGAGGCGATCCGGGAAGAGGTTGTCGAGGCCCTGCCACGCGAAGTGCTGGTCGAGGCGGTCCGCGATCTGGAGACCGACGATGTCGTGGATATCCTGGAAGACCTGGACGAGCCGCAGCAGGAGGTGATCCTCGACGCGCTGGAGGATGCCGACCGCGTGGCGGTCGAACAGGCGATGTCCTACCCGGAATATTCCGCCGGCCGCCTGATGCAGCGCGAGGTGGTGGTGGCGCCCGAACACTGGACCGTGGGCGAGACCATCGACTATCTGCGCAAGGCCGAGAACCTGCCGGACCAGTTCTATCACGTGATCCTGGTCGATCCGCGGATGAAGCCGGTGGGATACGCCACGCTGGGGCGCATCCTGTCCTCGGGCCGCGAGGCGAAGCTGGCGGACATCACCGAGGACAGTTTCCGCACCGTCGAGGCCACCGACCCTGAATCGGATGTGGCCTATATCTTCAACCAGTATCACCTGATTTCCTGCCCGGTGGTGGATGCGGCCGGGCGGCTGGTGGGCGTGATCACCATCGACGACGCGATGAACGTGCTGGACGAAGAGCACGAGGAAGACATGCTGCGCCTGGCTGGCGTGGGCGACGAGGCTTCGGTCAGCGACGGGCCGGTCGAGACGGTGAAGCAACGCCTGCCCTGGCTGGTGGTGAACCTTGCCACTGCCTCGCTTTCGGCGGTGGTCATCAGCCAGTTCGAGGCAACGATTGCCGCGATCGTGGCGCTGGCCGCGCTGATGCCGATCGTCGCCTCGACCGGCGGGATCGCGGGGACGCAGTCGCTTGCGGTTGCCGTGCGTGCGCTGGCCACGCGCGACCTGACACAGGCCAATGCGGCGCGCGTCGTGCGGCGGGAGCTGCTGGCGGGCCTTCTGAACGGGCTGGGCCTTGCGCTCATACTGGGCGCGGCCGGATCCTTGATCTTCGGCGACTGGCATCTGGGGCTGGTGCTGGCCATGGCGATGATCGTGAACCAGATGGTCGCGGCACTGGGCGGAGTGCTGGTGCCGCTGACCTTGAACCGGATGGGGCTTGACCCTGCCCTGGCCAGCGGCACCTTCGTCACCACTCTTACCGACGTGATGGGGTTCTTTGCCTTCCTCGGGCTTGCAACGGTGATGCTGCTATGAACGATATCAAGACATTGGCGCGCCAGGCGGCCTTTGCCCGCCGGGCAGAGGCACACGCGGCGGGGCAGGGGCAGGCAGCCGAGATCCTGGCCGACTACCTGTCGCCCCATGCCGGAAAGGTGCTTTCAGGCTACATGCCGATGCGGACAGAGATCGACCCCCTGCCGGCGATGGCCGCGCATCAGGGCCCTGTGGGTGTGCCGGTGATCATCGGCAAGGGCCAGCCGCTGCGGTTCCGCGAATGGTCGCCCGGCGCGAAGATGGTCGAGGGCGCCTTCAAGGCCCTGATCCCGGAAGATGGTGCCTGGTTGGAGCCGCAGGTGCTGATCGTGCCGCTTCTGGCCTATGACGCACGGGGATACCGGCTGGGCTATGGCGGCGGCTTCTACGACCGGACGCTGGAAGGCCTTCGCGCCCGCCACCCGGTGCTGGCGGTGGGCTTCGCCTATTCGGCGCAAGAGGTACATGAGGTGCCGACCGAGCCGACCGACCAGCCTCTGGATGCGATCGTCACGGAACGGGGCGTGACCGAATTTTCCCGTCGATGACGTTGTCCCCCCTTGCTGTCGGGGAGGAGGACAACGTCGAACGACGCGCCGTCCGTCAGTGCGCGATTTCTTCCTGACGGACGAACATGTTGCTCCAGGCGCGGTCGATGAGTTCCGGTGTCATCTGGTAGGGGATGTTCTCGAACTCGCAGACCGCGATCATCTGGTCGATCAGGAAGACCGGCATGTAGTTGGCATAGTTGTTGTCGATGGTCGGGAACTTGACCTTCATCAGATGCATCAGCGCCCTTTCGTCCAGCGGCATCTTCTTCTTGCGTGCCACCATGGCGAAGATCTTGAGGAAGTTCTCCTGGCTGGGCCCGTCGATCTTGATCTTGAAGAAGATCCGGCGCAGGGCCGCGCCGTCGAAGATCTGGTTCGGGTGGAAGTTGGTGGAAAAGATCACCAGTGTGTCGAAGGGCACGGTGAACTTCTCGCCCGATTGCAGCGCCAGGATGTCGCGGCTTTCTTCCAGGGGCACGATCCAGCGGTTGACGATCTTCTGCGGCGGTTCCTGCTGGCGGCCAAGGTCGTCGATGATGAAGATGCCCCCGGTCGCCTTCAGTTGCAGCGGGGCCTGGTAGGTGCGGGCCGTGGGGTTGTAGTTCAGGTCCAGCATGTCCAGCGTCAGTTCGCCGCCGGTGATCACGCTGGGACGCTCGCAATAGACATAGCGGTTGTCGAAACGGTTCGAGGTGCGGCGCAGGCTGTTCGGGTCGTCTACCGCCATTTCGGCTGCGGAATGCACGATCGGGTCGTAGACGCTGATGATCTGGCCGGAATATTCGATGGCGCGCGGCACATAGACCTTGTCGCCAAGCGCGGCACGGATGCCGTGGCTGATCGAGGATTTCCCGTTGCCCGGCGGGCCATACAGCAGGATCGACCGGCCCGAGGTCACCGCCGGGCCGAGGTTGTCGATCAGATCAGGCGGCAGGATCAGGTGGCCCATGCCGGCCATCAGCTGTTCGCGGTTCAGCCGGATGTCGCGCACCGACTGGCGCCTGATCTGCGCCGTGTACTGGTCCAGTGGCACCGGCATGGCGCCATAGTATTCCGACTGCGACAGAGCATCCAGCGCGCGGGCCTTCCCGGCATCGGTCAGCTCGTAGCCCATTTCGCTGCCGGCCGTAGCATGCAGCGTGCCGGTCGCGGTGACCAGTTTCTGCGAACGGGCAATGTCCATCAGTTCCTGCACCAGCGGCACCGACAGGCAGACGATCTTGGACAGGGCGGAAACCTGATCCTGGTTCGTGCGGAACATCGACTTCAGCAGGATGTCCCGCATCATCACGACAGAAAGGCCCGTATCGGCCAGCGAACGGGGCGAGGGCGGCGGTTGGACGCCCGACACCGGGGCTTCAGCGTTCATTCGACAAGCTCCGTGGACAATCGACGCAGTCTGCTTCGATTTGAGTCGTAGACGTAACTTGTGTCAGACTTGGGGCCAGATGGCGGCAACAAGGTAGACGACGACCATCCCGGAAAGGGCCAGACCGAAGGGGAAGAACCGGCGCTGAACCCAGCTTTCCCAGTCCGGTGTCATGCGCCGCACCGCCGGGATACCGCGCATGATCCGGTGAACGATCAGCGCGCCGATCATGCACGAGGCGATCAGGACGAACAGCCAATCGATCGGCGTGCCCACGAATATGCCCGACATTGCGGCGGCATATTTGGCGTCACCGGCCCCGAAGGTTCCGGTCGTGTACAGCAGGTAAAGCGCCACCAGGGTGATCGCCATGATCCCGAAGCCCCAGAACCACGCGCTCCAGGTCGGCACGGCCAGCCAGCCCAGAAGCGGCCAAACCGCAGCCATGGCCAGCACTGCCTTGTTCGGAATCTTCATCCGCTTCATGTCGCTGACCGAGGCCCAGATCGCGATGGGCAGCACGGGAACCAGCAGGATAAGTGCGCCAGTCGGGGTGATCATCAGGTGCGCACGTTCGAATCAAGGGCGGCAAGGCTGCGCGCGGCGGCTTCGAAATATTGCGGATGGGTGTCGATGGCCTGTTGCAGCAGCCCCTTGCCCACGGTGATGTCGCCCTGCTTGATCGCGGCAAGCGCCATGGAATACAGCAGTTCCGCCCGCTCGGTCTGCGTCATCTGCACCACCGGCAGGTCGTACTTGCGCTGTGCGGCCCGTGCAAGGACCAGATTGTTCTTGGCGATGAACAGCGATGGGTCATAGGTCAGCGCCTGGATGAACAGCTTTTCGGCGCCGGCGGAATCACCCCGCGTGAGTTTCGAGAAGCCCCAGTTGTTCAGCACACCAGCCGGCTTCGTGGTCAGCCCGGCGGCGATTTCATAGAAGCTGTCGGCCTTCTTCCAGTTCTTGTCCGCGTCCGCGACCATGGCTTCCAGACGATAGCGGTCGAAGGTTTCATGCGTCGGGGGGATGGAGTTCAGCTCGGCCTTCGCTTCGGCCCATTGGTTCGACCGGATCAGGGCATCAGCCAGCATCACGCGGTCTTCGGCCGTCGCGTCCTTGTGGGCAACGACCTTGCGCCAGACGCTGACTGCCTCGGTGGGCTTCTGGGCCCGGATCAGCGATTTTGCCAGGCCGCGCAGCAGATCTACCCTGTCGGGGTTCTGCTGGGACGCACGCGTGAAATAGGCGACGGCCTCGTTCGGATCGCCGACCGTCAGCATCAGATCGTTCAGGTTGCTTTCATCGATGACGTTGACGTCCTTGAGGGCCCGCTGCACCTGGGCGTCGGAATTCTTCTGGCAGGCAGACAGGACAACGGCGCTGCCAAGAAACAGCACGACAAGTCCGGGGTGGCGCATGTTTCGCGTCCTTCTTGAAGACTGTTCTTTCGTCTTACTGCTCGGGGCTCCGTCCTAGAGCTGCGTGAGAAGCACGTATCTGCCCTTCTCCTGCCGGACGAGGCGGAACCCGCCTTTCTGTTCCTCCGCGGCATCATACACGCTTGCTTCGCTTCGGGCGATAGCAAGCTTCAGATTTTCACGGATCGAGTCCGTTTGGCCACTGTCCTGCGCGAAGGCGCGCTGGAAATAGACCCGCGCCTCGCCGTATTCGCCCCGCTCCATCAGGACGACCCCCAGGTTGTTCATCGCAGGAACGAAGGTGGGATCCTGTTCCAGCGCCCGGCGAAGAATCTGTTCGGCCTGTCCAAGCCGGCCAAGGGCCAGGTTGGCCGAACCGATGGCGGACAGCGTGTCGACGTTCATCCCGTGTTCGCCCACTGCCCGATAGTAGGCCTTCAGCGCCAGTTCGTATTCCCCGGCTTCCATCAGCCTGTGGCCGACAAGCAGGCCATCGACACTCTTGCCACGGGCATCGATGCCGAAGGGGGCGTTGCGTGTCACGCCCTGCGACTGAACGCAGGCGGCCAGCGCAAAAGGCAGCAGAACCGGAAGGATGACCCTGAGACGCACGCTGCCCCTTGCCTGTGGCGCGGATTGCTGCCCGCTTGTTCTTGTCAGCCTCCGCCCCGCATCTGCGCCATCATCGTCACGATACCGTGCACGGACGGCCCGATCAGGATGACAAGCAGAGGCGGAACCGTGAACAGCATACTGCCAAGGGTCAGCTTCGTCGGCAACATGTTTGCCTTCTCTTCGGCGCGCATGATCCGCTTGTCGCGCATGTCGGCCGAATAGACCCGCAGCGCTTCGGCCACCGAGGTTCCGAAGGTTGCCGACTGCACAAGGGTCGTCACGAACGAGGCCACGTCCGGCACACCCACGCGCTCGGCCATGTCCTTCAGCACGACCACCCGTTCCTTGCCAGCCTTCACCTCCTGCGCGACCATGTCGAATTCGTCCGCCAGTGCCGGATATCCGGCGCGCGATTCCTTCCCCACGCGGATGATCGACTGGTCCAGCGACTGGCCGGCCTCGACGCAGACCAGCATCAGATCAAGCGCGTCGGGAAAGCCCTCGATGATCTCGGTCTGGCGCTGCTGCAGCCGTCGATCGACCCAGTAGCGCGGCAGATAGTAGCCGATGGCGCAGGGCAGCAGCGTATACATCAGCATCTGGGTGCCCGACATTTCGCCGTTAGCGGATTTGATCAGTGCCACGATGATCCCGATGACCAGGAACGTGATCCCCAGCACGAACTGCATCGCGTGGAACATGCGCACTGCATCCTTCGACGTGTAGCCCGCGCGCAGCATCCGCAGCCTGGCAGCCGACAGCTCTTCCTTCGACTGCGGTTCCAGGAACTTGGCGAACTTGTCCAGCTTGTCGATCCGCTCGGTGCGCCGCAGGGCGCGCTTCTTGTCTGGCGCGCCTGTACCAGGCTGTTCCTGCTTCAGCTCGCGGAACCGGTCCCTCTGCTTTTTCATCACCGAGGGCAGCGCGATCAGCACCAGCAGCAAGCCCAGCCCGCCAATGGCCAGCAGGGGGCCAAGGGGGCCAAGGATTTCGACCAGCATCGCGTTGATATCGGAAAACGGGTTCATGGCCGCCTCACACTTTGATGTTGGTCATCATCTTCATGTAGATGATGTTGATGATCAGGAAGACGATCACGAACAGCGCCGCAGGAACGAAGGCAGGCGTTTCCTTCACGCCGTCGTAATAGTCGGGCTTGATCACGTTGATCATGATCAGCGCGACGATCGGAAAGCCCGACAGGAACATGCCCGACCATTTCGCCTCGGCCGTGATGGCCTTGACCCGGCGGAACAGCTTGAACCGCGCGCGGATGACCTTGGACAGGCCGTCCAGGATTTCGGCCAGGTTACCACCCGACTGCTGCTGGATCGACACGGCAACCGCGAGGAACCGCAGGTCCTGACTGTCCATCCGCTCGGCAAAGGCTTTAAGAGACTCCGTCACGTCGCGGCCATAGGCAGCCTCGTCCGCGATCACACCGAATTCAGAACCCAGGGGATCGGGGATTTCTTTGGCAACAATTCCGATGGCTGTGGAGAAAGGATGGCCCACGCGCAACGACCGCACCATGAGGTCGATCGAATCGGGAAGCTGTTCCTCGAGAAGCGCCATGCGCTTCTTGGCCTTGCTGTTCACCCAGTAATAGACGCCGCCGATGCCCATGGTGGCCCCCAGGATCACCCGGACGGAGAATTCTGCACCGGTCATCACCGTCAGCATGAAGAAGGCCAGCACCGACACAAGGCCCATGATTCCGATCAGGGCCTTGGGCGAAAAGGCGATGTTCGCGCGCTGGGCCTTCTTGGCAAATACGGAATACAGCGGGATGTTCTTGGAATTGAGGTGCTGGTTCATCTCCTTGCGAAGCTGTTCCAGCACCTGTTCGCGGTTCGCATTCTTTTCCAGCAATGACAGCCGGCGGCTGAGCCGGCTGTTCAGGCTGATCGACTTGCCGAAAACCGTCAGATAGATGCCCTCGACGATTACCACGACGGCGACGAAGATCAGGATATAGATGAGAGGTGCTGCGCTGATCTGCATGTCGGGCCTCAGGCGATCGGTTCGTAGATCGAAGCGGGCAGGTCAAAGCCCCACTGGCGGAAACGGTCCGAATAGGCTGACCGCAGGCCGGTCGCGTTGAACCGGCCGATGATCTTGCCCGAAGGCTCTACCCCCAGGCGCTCGAACCGGAAGATTTCCTGCATCGAGATCACTTCGCCCTCCATGCCGGTAATTTCCGTGACCGAGGTCATCCGGCGTGTTCCGTCCTGCAGCCGGCTGGCCTGAACGATCAGGTTGACGGCGGATGCGATCTGACTGCGCATCGCCTTCAAGGGCATCTCGATCCCGGCCAGGGCCACCATGTTTTCAAGGCGGCTGATCGCATCCCGCGGATTGTTGGCGTGAATCGTGGTCATCGACCCGTCGTGGCCGGTGTTCATGGCCTGCAGCATGTCGATGACCTCTTCGCCCCGGGTTTCCCCGACGATGATGCGGTCGGGGCGCATCCGCAGCGCGTTCCTAAGGCAGTCGCGCTGCGTGACGGCGCCCTTGCCTTCGACGTTCGGCGGGCGGCTTTCCATCCGGCCGACATGGATCTGCTGCAACTGGAGTTCGGCGGTGTCCTCGATCGTCAGCACGCGTTCGTGGTTGTCGATGAACGAGGACAGCGCGTTCAGCGTCGTCGTCTTGCCCGAACCCGTCCCGCCCGACACGATGATGTTCAAACGGCAGGATACGGCGGCCTGAAGGTAGGCGGCCATTTCCTCGGTGAAGGCGCCGAAGCGGACCAGGTCCTCGATCTTCAGTTTGTCCTTCTTGAATTTCCGGATCGAGACGAGCGAGCCATCCACGGCAATCGGCGGGATCATGCAGTTGAAGCGGCTGCCATCGGCCAGCCGGGCGTCGCAGTAGGGATTCGATTCATCGACGCGGCGGCCCACGGCGGACACGATCTTGTCGATGATCCGCAACAGGTGGCGTTCGTCGCGGAAGGTGACATCCGACAATTCCAGCCGACCCGCGCGTTCCACGAAGATGCGCTTGGGCCCGTTCACCAGGATGTCGCTGATCGTCTCGTCCTTCAGCAGCGGCTCCAGCGGGCCAAGGCCCATCACCTCGTCGTAGAGTTCCTGGTTCAGGGCAAGCCTGTCTTCCTTGTTCAGGGCGACGGACATCTCGTCCAGCGCTTCCGAGGCAAGGGCGGCAATCTCGCTTTTCAGCTGCTGTTCACTTGCCGTTTCCAGTGCTGAAAGGTTCAGGTCTTCCAGAAGGCGCTTGTGGATCGCAACCTTCAGTTCCGTCAGGCGTTCCTTGCGCTTCTTCTCGCGGTCGGCGGCAAGGGCCTCGGCTGCGGCCTTCTGCGACAGCGGAGCGGCCGGTGCGGCACGGGTTGCAAGGCCGGGCTTCTCGACCGCGGCCGTGGCCGGCACCGCAGACGGCGTACCGGGGCGGGCGGGAGGCGTGGACTTGGAAAAGCGGCTAAACACGGATCATTCCCCCTTCAGGCCTTGGCGGCTTCGACGGATTTGTTCAGGTCGTGCAGGGACTTGGCCAGCTTTTGCAGTTCCTTGCGCAGCGGGTTCTTCGCGGCGCTTTCGGCGATCGGCAGACCATGATCGTTGGCCTGTGTCACCTGTTCCCCCCCATCGGGCAGCTGCACCTCGATCGAGATGTCCAGGCTTTCGGCCATGCGTTTCACACGGGCCTTGGCGGAAAGGTCGGTGAATTTCGGCGCGCGGTTCAGCACATAGCGCACCTTTTCGTGCGGCAGTGCCTCGGCCTTCAGGGCGCGGATGAAGCGAAGGATGTTCTGTGCCGATCGCAGATCCAGTTCCAGCAGCGCGAAGTAGAGATGCGCGCGCTGCAGCACCGCCTCGGTCCAGCCGACCACGGTTGATGGCATGTCCACGATCACGAAATCGAAGTTCGCCTGCGCCATGTCCAGCAGACGTCCGATGTCTTCGGCAGTCACCATCTCCAATGGCAGCATGTCGGAAGGGGCCGTAAAGACATGCAGCTTGTCGTTGAAGGTCAGCATCGACTTCAGCAGGCTGTCGTTGTCCACCGCGCCCATGTCGCTGAGTACCTCAAGCACGGCCTCCTTGCGCGGCAGGTCAAGGTAGGTCGCAATCGAACCGTATTGCAGATCAAGGTCGATGACGCAGACGCGGGTTCCTTCGCTGTCCGGGACATTGCACAGCTCCCACGCAAGGTTCGCCGCGAAGGTCGAGGCGCCCACCCCGCCTGCCATGCCATGCACCGGCAGGATCACCCCGTCGCGGTCGCCCTTGTGCCGCGCCGTGCCGGTGAAGGCCCCCGTGACCGGATCGAAGCCTTCTGGGATGACCGGAGCCGGCTTGCGCAGCCGTTCGATCGCGTCGTGCAGCGCACCTTCCGGCAAGGGGTAGGGCACGAAATCATCAGCCCCGAGTTTGAGCATCTGGTGCAGAACAGAGGGGCTGACCTGGTTGGCAATGAGCAGAACCTTGATCTTCTTGGCCTTGGCGGCCTTGATCACGTCGTTCATCTTGGACAGTTCGCTTTCGTCCTCGCTGTCCACGGCGATGGCGACGAACTGCATGCCGGTGCTGTCGGGCTGTTTCAGGAAGACCAGCGCATCTTCGAAGTTCAGGTCACCCCAAGCTTCGCCAAGTTCCTGCTCCATGTCGTCGATCAGCAGATCGAATCGTTGGACGTCGCGGGAAATCGTGCAGGCAAGGATCGGTGCAGGATCGATTTGAACAGTCGGTTTGCTCGTCATCTTGCGTTCTGTCCTTTCAGCGCGGGGGCACTAAGTCACTGGTTTGCCTTGGCTTCATCGTGCAACTGCCCTTGGCATCATTCATCCTGGTACGTGGGATTCCCGACCGTCCCCATCAGCCGGACGTTGGTCAGGAATGGTGGCGATATTTGGGCCAAAACTGCCTGTTTCTGGGATTTCGCCACGTTCTGGAAACGAAAAGGCCGAGCGTTTGCCCGGCCTTCCTAATCATTCAGCTGATCCTGGAAACGATCCCGCTATTCGGTCAGCGTGGTTTCCGTGCCAGCATTCTTGGCGGCGCCGCTCTGGACGTAGTCGCGCCAGATGATCTCGGCGTATTTGCCGTTCAGCACCAGCGGGTGGTTGCTCACGAAGCCCGAGACCTCGGTCACGGTGCGCCGGTTGCGGACCTCGGGTGCATTGGTCTGCACGATCGGCCGGGTCTTGCCATAGCTGACCACAGCCTCGAGCCGCGACCGCGAAATGCCCTGGGCAGTGAGGTAGGCCACGGCCGCCTGTGCCCGGCGCAGGCCGAGACGCTGGTTGTATGCCGCAGAGCCCACAAGGTCGGTGTGGCCGTAGACACGGAAGCGCACTTCCGGGAACTGCTTGATGAAGTTGGCCTGCCTGCGCAGGATCTCCTTCGCTTCGGGTGTCAGTTCGGCGCTGTTGAACTCGAAGTTGATGGTGTCCGGAACCTCGGCCGAGAAGCGTTCGGCCAAGGCCACGGTATAGCTCATCTGACCGGTCTGGATCAGCGTGTTGTTCATCGTGGCATTGCCGAACTGGCCCTTGTCCACCTCGGAGCCCATTTCACGGTCCCAGCTCGTGGAGTAGGTGCCGCAGGCCGTCAGCGAGACGAGGGCCGAGGCCGCAATCAGCTTGAGAAGCGTGGCGGTCATCGTCTTACTCCATCACATAGCCGTAGGAGGTGCTGAAATCCTGACGGGCGACTTCCCCCGCCGCGCCGCCCTTGGGCGAACCCGCGACGTTGCCGAACAGGAACAGGTCGCGTTCCGTCGGGATGCGCACCCGGTCGGTCGGCAGGGCCAGCGCGGCACCCGAGACCGGGGTCACGAGGTGCGGCGTCACGATGACCACCAGCTCGGTCTGGTCGCGCCGGTAATCGGAACTGCGGAACAGCGCGCCCAGGATCGGCAGGTCACCGATCCATGGCAACTGTGAGGCGGTGTTGCGGAAGTCATCCTGCAACAGGCCCGCGATGGCAAAGCTGTCGCCGTCGCGCATGTCCACCGTGGTCGAGGTTTCGCGGCGCTTGAACGCAGGGATGATCCGGTTCTGGTCGTCCACGATCCCCGCGGTCGGATCGACCGAGGATACCGCGGCGTTGATCGTCAGGTTGATGATGTTGCCATCGACGACCACCGGGATGAAGTTCAGTTCCACACCGAAGGGTTTGTATTCGATGGTGATCCCGCCCCCTTCCGATTCGCCCGGAACGGGGAACTCGCCCCCGGCAAGGAACTTCGCCTCCTGGCCCGAAAGGGCGGTCAGGTTCGGTTCGGCCAGGGTACGGACCATGCCCTTGGATTCAAGCGCTTCAAGGAACACTTCCAGTTCCAGCCCGCCGATCGACCCGCCAAAGGCGACCGCACCGCTGACCCCGCCGCGTGTCGTCAGAGTTCCACCCAGGTTGTTGCCCGGGGCGAGATAGCTGCCGGTTTCACCGCGCAGCGAACCGCTGTCCCGCACCGCAAGCGAGGAAGACAGGTTCTTCGACACGCTGCGATTCACTTCGGCGAAGCGCACCTTCAGCATCACCTGCTGCGTCCCGCCCACAACCATCAGGTTCGACACCCGGTCGGGTGCATAGCGATTCGCCAGGTCGAGTGCGCGATCCATCTTCGCTGTCGAAGAGACCATGCCCGACAGCACGATGCCGTCGTTGGCGGTGCGCACCTCGATCTGTTCGCCCGGCAGAATCTGCTGGAGACGCTCCTTGAATTCGGCGACATCCGGCGTCACCTGCACATCGACGTTCGAGATCAGCTGCCCTTCCGGCGACAGCAGCGTAAGTGTCGTGCGACCCGGGGCCTTGCCCAGAACATAGATGGATCGGTCGGACAGCGTCGAGATGTCGGCGATGCCCGGGTTGGCGATCGACAGTTCCGCGAACGGAACGTCGCTTTCGACCACAACGGCCCGGTTCATCGGGACGTTGAGCGCACCGGAGGCCTGGCCCTGCATCACGCGCAGGACTTCGGCGGAAACCGGCGTCAGCGACGTCGATGCGAGAGCCGCACCGAGGTAGCCTGCAACAAGAAATCGTTTGATATTCATGTGATCTGCCCTTTCGACCACGCCTCGTCCGGGTCTTCAATGCCCCTACGCCTGCCACAATGAGGGGCGAATGTTTTTTTTGCAATAATCAGTTGCTTGTAAGGTTTTCTTTATGTGGACAACATGCAACATGCCGCAAGTTGTAGAGAAACGAATGGGGCGCGGCCCCATATCATGTGGCCGCGCCCCGAATGCCGGTCCCCGGTGTCAGTCGCGGCAGGGGATCACCGTCTCGACGACTTCGCCGCCCTTGTTCGACTTGATCGTGCAGACTTTTTCGGCTTCGACCTCTTCGACCTTCTTCTCCTCGATGCCCAGCAGCTTCCTGCTGTCGACCTCGACAAGCTCGGTCACCGTCTCGCTCGGGTCGCCCACCAGCGACATCGACAGACGGCCGCTCGACTGGGCCTGTGCCAGGCGTGCCACTTGATCCGGCGTGGCAGCCACGGTCACGGTCCTGGCGTCGCCTGTTGTGACCTGACCCTGGTTGAAGGCATTGTCCACCGCGATGATCTTGATCGAACTTTCGATCAGGCGGGTGACCTCGCCTTCAGAGCCGCGGATGGATCCGGTCCAGTAGATATCCACATAGTCGTCGGGCTGGACAAAGCCCGACACGCCCGAGGCGACCCCCACCTTGATCGCAAAGGCGCGCATCCCCGGTTCCAGCTTGGCGGTCAGTCCCGCCAGTTCACCCGGCTCGGTGACCCGGCTGGCCAGAACCGGCTCGAAGGCCTCGGTGGCGCGCATGACGTAGCGCGGGCCCTTGGCGTTTTCGGGGAACAGTTCGGCCTGGTCGCGGAAGATGGCCTTGGGCAGGTTGCGTTCCGGCCAGTAGATCAGCTGCACATCCTCGGGCTTCAGCGGGTCGCCGTAGTTCAGGGCCTTGTTGAACACATAGACCTCGACCAGCTTGCCGGCCTTCGCGTTGAATTCGCGCTCCTTCTGCAGCAAGGCTTCGGTCTGCGCGATGTAGTCCTGGATCATGTAGACAGCGGCACCCGCCAGCCCCATGCCGACCACCAGTACCAACAGGAAGACTGCTCTCATTTCCTTGTCCCTACGCTAGGTCGCCGAATTACCCGGATCGCCCGGGGCCTTGATGACAGAAGGGGCCGCCAGCACGCAAGCTGCCGGATGCCCCCGATTGCCGTCGCGCATCAGCGGATGTTACGGCTGAAGATAGTCGCCATAGGCCAACACCGTATCCCTGATGTAGCCCGCCATGTCGCCAATCGCGCTTTTGATCGGTGGCATCACAAGCATCGCCATAGCAACGACACCGGCTGTCAGAACGACCCAGTCAACCGTCACGGCGCCGGATTCGTCTTGCGCAAATTGCTTCCAGTCGGCCATCCCCATCTCCATCTGCGCGGCTGCAACACCTGCTTGCCAAGCCGATTGTTCAGGCTGATTGCGGCGAAACTGCAGCCGATATCAGACAATTCGTGGTTCCGGATGCCTCATCCGTGTGGACGGTCACACTGGCCTGTCCGGAAAATGGAACCGGCCGCGCACACCAGGGAACGCGGCCGGAGCACCACAAGCCCGTCAGGCTATCAGCAGGTGGCGGCGGTAGAATTCATGCAGGAACCGGCAGCTTGCAATTCGCTCTCGATGCCCTGGGCCAGCGACGACACGGCCGGACGGACGAAGTTGAAGACCACCAGGCCCAGGCCGACGACAGCGGCGGTCAGAACCACCCAGTCAACGGTCACGGCGCCGGTTTCGTCTTTCAGGAAGGCAGAAAACTTGGTCATGGTCATATCCCTTTCTAAGGTTCGCAGGTCTCGGTCAACCGTAGCGGACCAACCTTTCCCGGAGGCGGCGCCGTTCGGTATGGCCTCATATGGCCCCCGAATCGTGGCATCAGTTTGGACAATGAGGGATCAATCCAAGGGATTCTTGGGGCAACCGTGGAAAATTGCCAAGCCATTGAAAATGAATGAAAGAAACCTTAACGCCATTTCTGCGGTGCTACCCTGGGGCGTGGTTTTCGGGTCAAATCTGGCGAAAATGCCATGATTCATGCAGAAAATGGCTGGCAGCACAGGCCTTAAGCTGCGATTCTTCGGGCCGGACGACACAGCGAGCAGGCACCCGCAGATGCGGACCATCACCCGACCGATCGCAGTGATTCTGTGTGCCGCAAGCCCCTGGGCGGCTTCTGCCGACGATTTCAGCTTCAAGCGGATCAAGGTCGGTGACAGCCAGCCCGGCAAGCGCATCACCGTTCAGATCGACCCGGAAGAACAGGCCCGCTATCTGGCCGCCCTGCCGAAGGTCGATCCGCGCCCCATTCGTGACCGGTCACAGGACAGGCCCGCCGCCGCGCCTGCCGCACCATCGGGGCCGGCGCCGAAGTCATCCTATGCCTGGTTCTGGGAAAAGGTTCCGGCCGGCATCAACGAGGTGCGCGGCCGCTATGACCTGGCGCTTGCCGCGCTGACGCAGGGCCCGGGCGGCGAAACCGTGCGCGCGCCACGGATGCAGCACCTGCAGGACATCGCCGACAGGTATGGCAAGGATATCCTGCTGGCCACGGTCGGCACCGATGTCTCGCCGGCGCTGGTGCTGGCTGTGATCGGCATCGAAAGCGCCGGGCGGCCGGATGCGGTCAGCCATGCAGGGGCTGTCGGCCTGATGCAGCTGATCCCGGCCACAGCCAGGCGGTTCGGCGTGACCGATTCGACGGACCCCGTCCAGAACATCAAGGGCGGGGTGGCCTATCTGAGCTGGTTGCTGAAAGAGTTCGACAACGATCCGCTGATGGTTCTGGCCGCCTACAATGCGGGTGAGGGGGCGGTCCGGGCGAACCAGGGCGTGCCGCCCTATGCCGAGACGCGCGACTATGTGCCCAAGGTGCTGGCCGCCTGGCAGGTGGCCCAGGGTCTGTGCCTGACGCCACCGCAGCTGGTGACTGACCCCTGCGTGTTCCGGGTTATCTCGACGCGCGGCGAGGACGCGCGCGGGGCAGGGTGACACTGCCATGAACGCCGCCGCACCCGCAGTCGCGTGCGTCGGCCGGACGTGCACCCGCAGGACGGCAGACCCGCACAAGCAAGCATCGGGCAAGGCCTGCGGTCGGCCAACTTCTGCGCTGCCCGGGTGACGTAGCCTGTCGGCCCCGTCACGCCACCTGCCATTCGGCGCGGGCAGATCACGGGGCGCGACGTGCGATAGCCCCGTGGCCTGATGCTCAGTCAACGATCGTGGCTTCGGTCGCGGCGCGCAGTTCTGCCTCGGTGACGCCGGGGGCCAGTTCCACGATGTGCAGGCCCTTGTGGCCAACGTCGAGCACGCCCAGGTTGGTGATGATCCGATCCACCACCCCTTTGCCGGTCAGCGGCAGTGTGCATTCCCGCAGAACCTTCGATTCGCCGTGCTTCGAGGTGTGGTCCATTACTACCACAACCCGTCCCACGCCTGCGACCAGGTCCATCGCGCCGCCCATGCCCTTGACCAGCTTGCCAGGGATCATCCAGTTCGCCAGGTCGCCCTGTTCGCTGACCTCCATGCCGCCCAGGATGGCCATGGCGATCTTGCCGCCGCGGATCATGGCAAAGCTTGTCGCCGAATCGAAATAGGCGGTCTGCGGCAGTTCGGTGATCGTCTGTTTGCCCGCGTTGATCAGGTCGGGGTCTTCCTCGCCCTCATAGGGGAACGGGCCCATGCCCAGCATCCCGTTTTCCGATTGCAGGGTGACGTTCACGCCTTCGGGGATGTAGTTCGCCACCAGCGTCGGGATCCCGATGCCCAAGTTCACATACATCCCGTCGCGCAGCTCCTGCGCCGCGCGGGCCGCCATGCCGTTGCGGTCCCAGCCCTTTGCCTCGGTCATCACACTGCCTCCCGCTTGCGCACAGTGCGCTGTTCGATCCGCTTCTCGTGCGGCCCCTGGATGATCCGGTGCACATAGATGCCGGGCAGATGCACGTGGTCCGGATCAATGCTTCCCAGGGGTACGATCTCTTCCACTTCGGCCACGCAGATCCTGCCGCAGGTGGCCGCCGGCACGTTGAAGTTCCGCGCGGTCTTGCGGAAGACCAGGTTGCCCGAGGGGTCTGCCTTCCACGCCTTCACGATCGACAGGTCGGCGACGATCCCCCGCTCGAGGATATAGGTCTTGCCGTCGAACTCCTTGTGCTCCTTGCCCTCGGCGATCACCGTGCCTACGCCGGTCGGCGTGTAGAAGGCCGGAATTCCCGCACCACCCGCCCGCATCCGTTCGGCCAGCGTGCCCTGCGGGTTGAACTCCAGCTCCAGCTCGCCCGACAGATACTGGCGCATGAATTCCGCATTCTCGCCGACATAGGACGAGATCATCTTCTTAACCTGCCGCGTTTCCAGCAGCATCCCCAGGCCGAATCCGTCCACGCCGGCGTTGTTCGATGCAACCGTCAACCCCTTTACGCCGCTGTCACGGATCGCGGCGATCAGCAGTTCAGGGATGCCGCAGAGGCCGAAGCCGCCCGAGGCAATCAGCATGCCGTCGTGCAGCACGCCCTTCAGCGCCTCTGCGGCACTTGGGTAAACCTTGTTCATCTTGCTCTCCCCTCCGGCGGGCGACCCGCCGGTCGCTGCCGATCCTGAAAGATTGCGCCCCGCGTCACCATCCGTAAGAATACGTAGTCCCCTACGTAGGCCCATCCATGGACCCAGAACGCCTTGCCTTCCGCCACGCCCCTGACGCGACCCTTATCCTGGCCGACCGGGTGATCCTGCGGGCCTCGCTGCGGGTCGAGGCGGTGTTCGGCTGGCGCCCGGCCGAGCTGGAGGGCCAGTCGATCCGCATCCTCTACCCGGGCCAGACTGATTACGAGGTGATCGGCGATCGTGCCCGCCGCGCCATGCGCGAGACCGAAGTCTATCGTGACGAGCGCTTCATGCGCCGCAAGGACGGGCAGGTCGTCTGGATGGAGGGCCGCGGCACCGCGCTTGATCGCGACGATCCGCAGCGCCTGGCGATCTGGACCTACCGGCCGCTGGAAGCCGAGGGTCCGGCCGGCGCCCTGACGCCCACCGAACGGCGCATCGCGCGTTATCTGGTCAACGGCTTCACCTCGAAGGAAATCGCCCAGGCGCTGGGCTCTTCGCCCCGCACCGTCGAGGTTCATCGCGCCAACATGATCCGCAAGATGCAGGTCAGGAACAGCTTCGAACTTGTCAGCCGCCTGCTGGCCGCCCCCGGCGCGGTCGAGGGCTGAAGGCCCGGCTTCGCCCTTTCCAGGATTTCCCCGCCCCGGGGCCGCCCGATCCGGTTGCACGCGCCGATCAAGACACCGCTTTGCGCTGAACCCGCCCCCTGGACCGGTGCGGTCAGGCGCACAGCCAGCGGTTCAGGAAGGCCGTGGCATTGTGCTGGATGTAATCGATCTGCACCTTGTCGTCCCCGTCGCCCTTCACGAACTGACCCTCGCCATACCATTCCATCTGCAGGGCCAGGTTCTCGTCGGCGGCCGCCAGCGCCGCCTGGCGCAGGTCCGGGGCAAAGCGTCCTGGCCAGCGGTCGCAAAGCAGGACGAACCGCGTCAGCGCCTCGGCGCGGCAGGCGATGGGGGTGGACTGGCGCCGCTTGCGACAGGTGACATCGTCAAGGATTGCACCGATCAGATCGGTCAGATAGCCGATGAGCCGCTCTTCGCCGATCAGGCCACGCTCGGCTGCCTCGCAGGCGGCATAGGCCATCCAGTGGCTCTGCTCGGCCACGCCGTAGCGTCTTGAGATCAAGGCCTCGGCCGCGGCAACCGCGCCGGCGTCGGCCGTGCCGGTCTTGAACAGTCCGAACAGCAATTCGCCCGTGTAATACCCGCTGCGGAAGGGTAGCACGGTGCCATCCTCGAACTGCCGTTTGTGCAAGAAGTCCGTCCCTTCGCGTTGCGCGTTCCCGTAGGCGGCCAGCGCGGCGATCGTGTCGTCCGGCGCATCTGGCGTCGCGCCGGTCAGCCCTGCGCGCCGCGCTTCGGCCAGCATGACCAGGGCCAGTCCGACGCCCCCGGTCTTCACGGCCCCTTTCGTCACCAGTGCCAGCGTCTGGCCTGGTAGCCAGGACGGTCGGTCGAACCTGCCTGCGGCATGGCGCACCGCCCGGACCAGCGCCTGCCGGTCGCCCTCGGTCAGGTGCAGCCCCAGGTCGTTGATCGCCCGCAGCATGAACCACAGCGTCCCGCAATGCCGCAGCATGTTGTAGCCGTCGAGCGGCCGGTCGGGCGCACCGAACGGATGGGCATAGACGAACCTGCCGTTCGGCTGGATCAGGCGAAGAAGATGCGCAAGGCTCGCCTCCACGATCCGGCGCAGGTCATCTTGCGGCAGGGATTCGGATCGGGCCATGGGGCATACCTCCCGGGGCCGACCGTAACCTTCCGGGAGCCCCTGTCAAATCCGGGGCTTTCCGGGGCCGACGAAATCGTTATGGTGCGTGCGTTCTGCTGCCCGTGTGGTGGAACGGTAGACACAGGGGACTTAAAATCCCTCGGCTGCAAGGCCATGCCGGTTCAAATCCGGCCGCGGGCACCAGAGCCACCGGCATGCCGTGGGCTGCCGTCGCGCGTCAAGCCGGTTCGGCCATCCGCGCGGCCCACATGCGTTGGAACGCCGGGCGCGCCTGGCAGGCCTTGAGCCAGGCCTCGACCGCTGGGAATTCGCCGATCAGCGCCGGATGTGCCTGGGCGTAACGCAGGCATTCGGCAAGGTTCAGGTCGGCCACGGTAAACCGGCCGCCAACCAGATGGCCATGAGCCTTCAGGTGGGTCTCAAGCCGTTGCAACGGCCGACGCAGCCTTTCGGCGGCGATGGCGATGGCGGCCTGCCCCTCGGGGGTTCCATCGCCGCCGGCGTTGGTGACCAGCATGATCTCCAGCGCCGGGGCCTCGATCGCCGTGACTGCCAGCAGCGTCCACTGGTCGATCAGCGCCGCCTCGGCCGCGTCTTGCGGGCCAAGGGCGCCCCCCCGCGTGCGGGCGATGTGATTGGTGATGGCAAGGCTTTCGGTCAGCACGAGGCCATCCTCGACGAAAGCCGGGATCTGACCCAGCGGGTTGACTCTCAGGAACTCGGGCGAGGCCGTATTCAGCGGCGCATCCGGCGCGCTGGCCTGAGGCAGGCGGTAGGCCTGGATCACCGGAACATGGATGAAAGGCAGATCCAGTTCGTACAGCAACCAGATCGGCCGCGAGGCCCGGCTGCGGAAGACGCCGTAAAGGGTGATCATCAAGGACTCCTGTTGTGACGGGGCAAGCCTATGCCGTCGTGCCGCCCCGAAAAAGGGGCCTGCGATCATCCGGTGTCTTGATGAATTCATGCAAAGGCCTAAGGACTCGGATATGACCGAGTCCAGGCCATCGACGAACGTAGCCATCCTTGCCGATCGCGACCACCGGGCCGAGATCGTCGAGCGGCTTTACGATGTCGCGATGGACCCGATCCGGTTGGAGGAACTGCTCGAGGTCTGGGAAGACCGTGCCGCGCCCCTGCGTGACAGTGCGATCCCGCTGGAGGATCCGGAGATCGAGGCGCATCTTCAGCGTGCGACGGTGTTTCTTGACCGCTACGAGGCCGTTCAGGAAGCTGCCGGCAAGCCTTCGGTCCTGGCCGACATTCCGCGATCTGCGGCCTTCATCAGCGATGGCGGCGCCACGATCCACGCCTGCAATCGCCCCGCCGAGGTGGCCTTCGGCATCTCCGAGGGTGGAGCCTTCGCAGCCCTGCCCTTCGACGAGGAGGACAGGGAACTGCTGAAGGGTGTGATTCGCCGGGTTGCGGCCCGCAAGGCGGAAAAGGTTGTCACGCTGCGCATCCGTTCGACCGTGACCGGCAGTCCGGTGATCCTTCGTGTCAGCCCGGTCGAGGCCGGTGCGGCGCGACCCCTTGCGCTGGTCGTCTCGACGGAACTCGTCTGGCCCGAGGGTTTCGAAACCACGGTGCAGGAGGCCTTCGGTCTGACTACGGCCGAGGTCGAGATCGTGCGCGGCGTGACGCTGGGCCTGCCCCTGCGCGACATCGCCGAAGCGCGGGGCAGGTCTCTGGAAACAGTGCGCACGCAGGTCCGTTCGGTCCTCGCCAAGACCGAAACGCACAGCCAGTCCGAACTGGTACGGGTGGTGCTGGGGTTGATGGATGTGGCGCTGATCCCGACCGGGGGCGAATCGTTCGGCGGCCCCCGTGGCATGCTGGAACAAAGGCCCTTCAGGGAAATCCGGGGGCCGGACGGGCGGCGGCTGACCTGGATCGAATTCGGCGACCCGCGCGGTCGGCCTGTTCTCTACATGCATCTCGACTTCGGACTGACCCGCTGGCCTGCGCCAGCCGAACGGGCGGCTGCGGCGCGGGGGCTGCGGGTGATCGTGCCGGTCCGTCAGGGCTATGGCCGGACCGAACCCTTGCCCAAGGGCGCCGATCACCTGGAAGGCGTCACGCGCGACTATGCCGCGATCCTGGATCATCTGCAGGTGACGGGCGCGGTGGCGATCCCGCTGGGCGCCGACCTGCGCTTTGCCCTGAACCTGTCGCTGAAACGGCCCGACCTCGTGCGCGGGATCGTGGGTGCGGCATGCCAGCTGCCGATCCGTTCGGCCAGCCAGTACGAAAGGATGGACAAGTGGCAGCGCTTCATCTTGGCTAACGCCCGCCATGCCCCGAAGGTGTTGCCCTTTCTGGTGCAGGCGGGGTTTTCGCTGGCCCGGCGTCTTGGGAAAGAGGCCTTCTTCCGCCAGGTCAACGGCGGCAGCCAGGCTGATATGGAGACTTTCTCGCACCCCGATGTGCGGGTGGCCGTACTAGAGGGATCGGACGTGTGCATGACCCGCACCTGGTCGGCCCATGCCGCCTTCACCGCCGAATGCCTCGGGTCGGAACGCGACTGGTCGGCGCTGGTCCGCATGGCAAGGGTTCCGGTCCTGCTGTTGCAGGGCGACCAGGATCCGCAGTCGCCCGTCCAGACCATCCGCGAACTGGCCGCCGAATATCCGCATCTCGACATCCGCTTCCTGCCAGGAACCGGACAACTGTTGTTCTTTGCCGAATGGCCCCAGGTTCTTGATGCGGTTGAGGCCATGTTCTGCACCCGGCAAGACTGAAGGTCGCCGCGGACTTACCGCAGTTGGGGTATGTGGCCAGATCCCGACTCTGGTATCGAAAAAGTGTCCGCAGCGAATTGGCGGCAAGGCTTTTCAGACATGCATTTTCATGATCCGGGGCGGCGGGAACTGGACCCTCGCCGCCCCGTTCCTTTTTGGCGCCGCCCCGTTCCTTTTTAGGCGGTGAAGATTTGGCCGATTGATCCGCATCAAGGCAAAGATCACGGTTTTGTGTCAATATCTCAAAAAAAGCTGAGACATGAACCGGAGGTATCAGCCGCATGGATGACAGCCAAAGCATTGAAGCGATGACATCGGCGCCCATGGTCGAACCGAACGCGAAGCCGGTCGATGAAAAGCCGGGTCCGAAGAAATTTCCCGTGGCCGCCACGCCCTTGCACCAGGCGTTCGAAAGCGGTCACTATCCGTACGCGCGCCTCATGGGCCGTGCGCCATACGAGGCTGAAAAGGCCCGGCTGCAGGCGGAACTTCTGAAGGTGCAGATCTGGGCGCAGGAGACCGGGCAGAAGTTCGTGATCCTGATGGAGGGGCGCGACGCGGCCGGGAAGGGTGGTACGATCAAGCGGTTCATGGAACATCTGAACCCGCGCTATGCCCGTGTCTGTGCGCTGACCAAGCCTTCGGATGTGGAAAAGGGGCAATGGTTCTTTCAGCGCTATATCGCGCATCTGCCCACCGCCGGCGAAATGGTGTTCTACGACCGCAGCTGGTACAATCGCGCCGGCGTGGAGCGGGTTATGGGGTTCTGCACGCCGACCGAATACCTGGAATTCATGCGTCAGGCGCCCGAGTTCGAGCGAATGCTGGTCCGCTCTGGCATCCGGCTTTACAAGTACTGGTTCAGTGTCACCCGCGAGGAACAGCGCGCCCGCTTCAAGGCGCGGGAAACCGACCCGTTGAAGATGTGGAAGCTTTCGCCCATTGACAAAGCATCGCTCGACCGGTGGGATGATTATACTGAAGCCAAGGAGGCGATGTTCTTCTACACCGATACCGCCGATGCGCCCTGGGTCATCGTAAAGTCGAACGACAAGAAACGTGCCCGGCTGAACTGCATGAAGCATTTCCTGTCCACGATCGACTATCCGAACAAGGACCACGCGGTGGTGGGCCACCCCGATCCGCTGATCGTGGGACGGGCGGCGCAGGTGATCGGCACAGGGCCGGGCATCTATGATGCGGCCACCCACCCGGCGATGCAGCGCGGCTAGGGGCTGTCGGCACGCCTGGCATGCCGCGCGCATGCCTCTCAGACCCCGTTCCCCGGCCGTCAGCTCCAGAGACGCGTCGTGGCGCGGGTTGCCCGCGGGGGAAGATTCTTCTCTCGCGGGCTTTTCCCGGCCAGTCCAGCGCCAGTCGGCAACCGGCGCTGGGCCCCTCGTATGCCAGCGGGGGCCCGTAAGGGCAATCGCGGCAGGCTGCAAGACGGGGTGCCGATTCGCCCCAACGGTCAACGCGCTGTCCCGACGACGCACAGAGAGGCAAGGAGAACTGGCGGAATAGGGCAAAAGGTGCGGTATCTTCGGCCCTTCCTGCCGATCCGGCGTATGTGGAACGCAGGACAAGGCCTAAAAGACGCCCACCACCTCGTACATAACCGGCTCGAACCCTTTGCAAAGCTCGTTGATCTTCCGGTTCCGTTCGCGCATCTCGTCGGTCCGCAGCATGGCCTGATAATCCGCACGGCTTCGCCATTGCGAATAGTTGCAGATCCGTGTCCGGGCGTCGTTCATGTGCAGCCCGGCGGCGATGAAGCCCGGCTGACGGCTGATGCAGTCGCGATAGGCCGCCTCCAGCGCCTCGACCAGGTCGAAGGCGGTCGCGGGGGTGGTCTCGAAGGTGGTGATGACGGTTTGTCCTTGGAAATCCTTGACAATATGGGGCATGTCGTCCTCCCTCTCTAGGGTCAGGATGCCACGGACCAAGGGCAAAGGCATGAAGATTCTCGATCCCGAAGACCCGTTCTTTGCCCGGCCCTGGGTGCGTTGGGCCACTGTGATCCTGCCGACCGGCTGGGGGATTGTGGAGTTTGTGTGGATGCAGGCCCCCTTCTGGGGCGTGCTGTTCCTTGCCGCCGGGGCCTATGCCTTCTGGGCACTGATCCTGTCGCGCAAGGCCGACTGATCAGTCCATCCAATCGGCTGGCGGCAGGCCCAGCGCCTCGGGGTCGGACAGGTAGATCGTACCAAGTATCAGGAAAAGCAAGACAATCGCTGCAAAGGCGATCTTCCAGATCGACCAGGGACGCTCGCCTTGCACCTCGCCGGTCTGGCCGTTGACCAGAAAGCGGTAGCTTTTCCCGTTGTACTTGTAGGCCGCCATCCAGACCGGCAGCAGGATGTGCTTGAAGGTCTCGTTCGACCAGCGCGTCTCGATGCCATGGATGCGCTGTTCATCCCCGCCGATGTCGCGGCGCACGTCCTCGCGGATCACCTGCGCCATCCGATCGCGGGCCTGGGCATGACCTTCGGGCAGATCGACGGTGTAGCCTTCGGCCTGGAATCCGGCAAGAAATTCGGGGCTGTATGGCACCAGCGCCCCAAGATCCCAAGGTGTCAGCTCGTTGCCCAGCCGGGCGGGCAGGCTGCGCGAGGCCATGACCAGCACATCGTCGAAATCGCGCGCCACGCGGCCCGATGCCGGATACCAGCGCGTATGGCGCACCTGTTCCCGCCGCGTCTCCATCTTGCCGTTCACGCGCACCTGCACGGTCCGCGTCTCGTAGTAGTATTCTCCGCGTTCGCCCGTGTAGCGGCTGGCCGTCACGGCATCGAAGGTCCAGAAGGGGACATAGACCCCGTTCATCGCGCGGCCCTTGCGGGCATATTCCAGAAGCGTGTTCGGCGCGAACCACAGGCTGCCCATCCAGGCGATCAGCGCCTTGCGTGCCTGTGCTTCGGTCAGTGCAAAGGGCACCAGTGCCTGCGGCTTGATGTGGCGTTGGGTGCCGGTGTCCAGCACCACGGGGGTGGCACAGAAGGGGCATTGCGTGGCGTGTGTCGCGCCTGTTATCTCGATCACCGCGCCGCAGGAAGGGCAGGTTGTCGTCCGTGCTTCGGCCAGATCCGAGGCGGGCAGGGCACCCCTTAATCCTGTCGCCAGATCAAGCTCTTGCAGGGCCCTTGCCCGACTGCTGGCCGATTGTGCAGGGATGTCCTGCTCATGCCCGCAATGCGCGCAGGTCAGATGCGTCTGCCCCGGGGTATACCGCAGTTGTGCGCCGCACTGAGAACAGGGCCAGCGGTATTCGTCCTGTGGCATCGGGCTGTCAGGGCTGCGGGGGCGGTGGCGGAACGCTGTCCAGAAGCCGGGCAAGGTCGGTCTCGGCGGCCATCTTCCAGCCGTCCTGACCGGGGGTCCAGACCATGGTTGCCCGGGTCAGCCTGCCTTCGGACACGAGGCGCGAAAGATCGCCTTCGCCGAAGGGGCCTTGCGTTGCGCCGTTCTCGGCCAGATGCCAGACCTTCGCGGCAGGCGGCGGCGGCGGAGGAGGAGCAGCAGCTGCTGCTGCGCCGGGCTTGGCCCCCCATGGCCCCATGTTTTGCGCCATGCCCATGCCCATGCCGGCGCCCATTCCGGCGCCCATCGCCGCACCCATCGCGCTGCCCGTCTGGCCCATGGCCTCGGCCGCGCTGAACTGCATGTATCTTTGCAGATCGCCCACCACGCCCATGGAACTGCGCTTGTCCAGGGCCTTTTCAACCTCTTCCGGCAGGCTGATGTTTTCGATGTAGAATTCCGGTATCGACAGGCCATATTCAGCCACCTTCGGCGTGATCGCATTGGCAATGATCTTGCCCAGGTCGGAAAGGTTCGCGGCCATGTCCAGGACGGGGATCCCCGACCTCGCCAAGGCCTCGGACGCGGCCTGAACGATCTGGTTGCGGATCTGGTTTGAAACCTCGTCGGTCGTGAACTCGCCATCGGTGCCCACGATTTCCACCATGAACCTGCCGGGATCGCTGACCCGCATCGAATAGGTGCCGAAGGCGCGCAGCCTGACCGGGCCGAATTCCGGATCGCGCAGCATGATGGGGTTCTTGGTGCCCCATTTCAGGTCGTTGAAGCGCGTGGTGTTGACGAAATAGACCTCGGACTTGAACGGCGACTGGAAGCCGTGGTCCCAGTGCTGAAGCGTGGTCATGATCGGCATGTTGTTGGTCTCAAGGATGTAGAGACCGGGGCCGAACACATCGGCCAACTGGCCTTCGTGAATGAAGACCGCCGCCTGGCCTTCACGGACGGTCAGCTTGGCGCCCATCTTGATCGCCTGACCACGCCGGTCGAACCGCCAGACCATCGTATCGCGGGTGTCGTCGAGCCAGGAAATGACGTCGATGAACTCGCCCTTAAGGAATTCGAAGACCATGGCGCCCTCCGTTCTAAGGTCAACTGTCGCCACCCATCAGGCGACGCGCTAGGGAAAAGACTATGGGCCGTGCCTCGTCGGCAGTCATGCCGGGGCGCAGCTCGGGTGAGTATAGCATCTGAAGCAGCAGTTCGTCGTGATCGGTGAGGAAGGCGAATTCCTCGTCGTCGTTGAAGATCGAGGGCCGCGCGCGGGGGCTGTCGTTTGGCAGGCCCAGCCCCTGTGCCAGTTCCTCGTGCACGCAGGACAGGCGCAACAGGTCGGGGTGTTCGGACCGGATCACCGCGACCGCGCGCGAATAGGCGCCCGAATTGCCTTCGGAAAGGGCGTAGACCAGGCAGTAGGTGCTGCGCGGCATGTTCAGGATGCCGTTCAGGTCGGCTTGCGACAGGGTTGGCAGGACGGCGCGGACCTTCGGACCAAGTGCCTCGCGTTCGTCCTCGGACACGATGTGGATGACGAAGTTCGCGTTGGCATCGTCCATCGTGATGTTGTGCCCCGTGACCTCTGCGAGACGGGCAACAAAGCTGCCGATGCGCGACCGGTCGGTGGCCTGCCGGTCTGCCGGGACGCTGGCCCCGAACCGCAGGCCGACGCGGACCGGCACTTCCCAGCGGCGCAGACGGCCTTCGGTCTCTTCCCGCACGAAACCGCGATCGGTGCGGCGGTATTCGTCGAACAGCGCGATGCGCATGAAGTTTTCGGCCAGCATCCGGTCGGTGAAGGGAATGTTGCTGCCGCCGTCGGTGCGCAGAAGCCCCTGGGAAAGCAGCATCGCCTGAACGCGCGCATAATAGGCAGTCGCAGCCGCGCTTTTGGGTGTGGGCTCGGGCACTGCCGGTGCCGGCGGTTGCGGCGCCGGTGGGGGCGCGGGCTCCGGCTCGGTTGCGACGCAGGCGGCAAGTGTCAGGGCGGCGGTAACGGCCACCAGCATCGTCCAGGTCGGGGTCTTGCGCATGTTCGGGGGGCAGTCCTCAGGCGGGGGTTGCAGGGGCGGACTGGCGGGCCCTTGCGGCCGCCAGGGCATCGCGCAGTTCCGCCTCCATCTTCGTCAGTTCCGCTTCGGCGGCGGCCCGGCGGGCCTTGCCCTCGTCGGCGATGGCGAGGCTTTCGCTGATCGTGGCGATAAGGGTCGCGTTGGCCTGTTTCACTGTCTCGATGTCGAAGACGCCGCGTTCCATTTCCTCGCGCACGGCGCGGTTCGCCTGTTGCAGGTTCTCGGCGTTCGACTTCAGCAGTTCGTTCGTCAGGTCGTTGGCGTCGCGCACCGCCTGCGCGGCCTCTTTCGACCGCTGGATCGTCACCGCCTGCGCAAGCTGGGTTTCCCAAAGCGGTACGGTGTTGACGAGCGTCGAGTTGATCTTGGTGACAAGGCTCTTGTCGTTTTCCTGCACAAGGCGGATCGATGGCAGCGACTGCATCGTTACCTGCCGGGTCAGCCGCAGGTCGTGCACCCGGCGTTCAAGGTCGTCGCGGGCCGACCGCAGGTCGCGCAACTCCTGCGCCTTCATCACCTGATCGGCCTCGGGTGCGGCGGCGACCTCGGCCTCCTTCGCCGGGATCAGGGTGCCGTCCACCTCGGCCAGCTTGGCCTCGCCCGCCGCGATGTAGAGGGCAAGTTCGTTGTAGAAATCCAGCGTCCTGGCGTATAGGACATCCAGACTTTTGATGTCCTTCAGCAACTTGTGCTCGTGGGCCAGCAGTTCCTCGGTGATCCTGTCGATCTGGCCCTGCACCTGCTCATACTTCGCGACGAATTCCGCGAAGGGGGCGGCGCGGCCCAGAAGGCGTTCCCACCAGCTGGCCTCACGCCGCAGGTCAAGCTCGTCGGTGGCAAAGCCGCGGATCGTGGTGACGATCTTGCGCAGGGAATCGCCCGCGGGGCCGACATCCTTGTTCTTTACGTCCTGCAACATGGCCTGGCTGATCACCTGCAATTCCGCCTGCGCGGAGGAGCCGAAGGCGATGATCGACTGGGTATTCGTCAGGTCCACCTCGGCCATACGCTTGCGGATCGCCTCGGCCTGGTCGGTGGGGGCGGCCTCCAGGGGCACGACCTCGGCCATGGGTTCGGGCAGGATCACGGCGGTGACCTTTTCGACCTCGGTCAGAAGGGCCTGGGCATCGGACTGGACGGTGGTGGACATCGGCAATCTCCCAAAGGTCAATGGTCGAGTTTCAGGCGGTCGCGCAGCACGGCAATCTCCACATCCAGGTCGGTGCGGTTGTTCGACAGGAAGGCTGTGGTCTTCTGCGCAAAGGTGGTTTCAAGATCGTTCAGCAAGGCTTCGTAGTCGGCCCGCGCCCCGGCATCGCGGGTCTGGGCATAATGGTCTGCGAACTTCACCGTCGCGTCGCGCGCGCCCATCAGATAGACGGACATGTACTTGCGCGCTGCGGTCAGGTCGCCCGGATCCGCCTCGATCGTGCGGAACAGGCCGCGCGCGGCCGCTGCGAACTGGTCCACCCGTTTTTCCAGCGCCCGGTCGCCGGCGCGCAGGATCGCGTCCTTCATTGCGGCAAGATGCTTTTCGCCTTCTTCCACCGCCCTTGCCACACGGCCGGTCTGGAAGGCATCGATCCCCTCCATCCCCTTGTCGGTCATCGGGTCCAGTCCGAAGGCGCCCAGATGCAGAAGCATGCCTGCCAGCGCATAGAACACCGGGTAGATCAGCCCCTGATCCGCGATCAGCCCACCCACGGCAAGCGCCGCGCCCGTCATCGCTGCGGCAAGCAGCTTGCGCGGCACGGCCGGGCGGCGGGCGATCCTGCGCGCGTGGTAGGCGGCTTCCGCCTTCAGGCCCTCGCGGGAAAGCCAGGCGGAAAGCACGATCAGACCGCCGGCCAGCAGGCCCAGCAGCATCTCGCGCGGGCCGTCGCCGAAGGCGGGAAACAGGAACAGGAACGCAGTCAGAAACAGGACACTGGCGCGCCAGCCACCCTGTGGTCTGGCTGCGCTTGTGCCGTGTGCCGTTGCCGGTGGTCGGCTGCCCTGGGGCGAATACTTGCCGCCATAGCGTTCCGCCATCACGTGCCCCCCGACCAGGCGACATAGGCCACTAGCATTACGAGGAGCAGCAGCGACAGGTTCCGCAGTCCGCATACCGACATGGGCCACCTCCCGCACACACAACCCCGCAGGCAAGCTTAACTGATGCCCCGCAACCTTGCCAGTCGGCAACATGCGGAATCGGCACCAATCTTGCCCTGTTCGGGTGGACGGCGGACCTAGCCCTTCTTCGGCCCCCCGGTTCGCGGGCCGGGTTTCGGGGGGATCGGGCGCGGCTTCGCAGCGCGTTCCGAGGGCGGTCGATCGTTCGTCTTGCGACCGGGCGGACGGGTTGCCTGCTGCCAGGTTTCCGACAGCTGCTTCAGACCCGAGCCGGGCTTGAGCGGGGTGCGCCCGGACCGTGTCTGCGCCTCGGCGGCGGTCTTAGGCGGGGTCCGCGTCCTTGTCTTGCCGGACGAGCCTTCTGCTGGCTTGGCGGCGGGCCTGGTGGTGCGGGTGGCAGGCCGCGGGGTTTCCGGCGTCTCGGCGAGGCCCAGCTGGTCGCGCAGCACGCGGGGCTTCACCTCCTCGACCTCGCCGGGTTGCAGCTCGCCCAGGCGAAATGGGCCATAGGAAATCCGGATCAGTCGGTTCACTGTCAGCCCGATATGGGCCATGGCGCGGCGGATCTCGCGGTTCTTGCCCTCGCGAAGGCCGACCGTCAGCCAGGCATTCGCACCCTGATGGCGGTCGAGCCTGACCTCCATCGGCTGGAACCTTTCGCCATCAATGGTGACCCCCTTGCGCAGCGGTTCCAGGTCAGGGTCGGTCGGGTTGCCCTTCACGCGCACCCGGTATTTCCGCAGCCAGCCGGTCGAGGGGAGTTCGAGGCGCCGCTTCAGCTCGCCATCGTTGGTCAGCAGCAGCAGGCCCTCGGAATTGATGTCGAGCCGGCCGATCGACATGACGCGGGGCATGTCCTCGGGCAGGTGGTCGAATACGGTGTCGCGGCCCTTCTCGTCGGCGGCCGAGGTCACCAGCCCCTCGGGCTTGTAGTAAAGCCAAAGTCGCGGCGGTTCGGGCTGGCCGACGGGCTCGCCCCGGACGGTGATCCTGTCCTTCGCGGTGACGTTCAGGGCGGGGGAGGTGATGACCTTGCCGTTGACCCTGACCTCGCCCAGTTCGATCAGCCGCTCGGCCTCGCGGCGCGAGGCGATGCCGGCGCGGGACAGGACCTTGGCGATGCGCTCGCCTTCCGGTTTCGGGTCAGGGGATTGCTTGTCTTTCGGCGCCATCGCGGTGATCCTTGGCGCGGGGTGGCCAACCCCGGGGGTTTTCCACCCCCGGACCCCCGAGGATATTTGTGAACGGAAGAAGAGGCAATCCGCGATGACCTTCCGGTCGTTCATGGATCTGGCGCTGGACGAAGCGCGGGCCGCGGCCGGTCGGGGCGAGGTGCCGGTCGGGGCGGTGATCGTGCGGGGCGATCAGGTCGTGGCGCGGGCAGGCAACCGCACGCGCGAGCTTGCCGATCCCACCGCACATGCCGAGATGCTGGCGATACGCGAGGCCTGCCGGCTTGCCGGATCGGAGCGGCTGATCGGGTGCGAGCTCTACGTCACGCTGGAGCCCTGCCCGATGTGTGCCGCCGCGATCAGCATGGCGCGGATCGACCGTCTGTATTACGGGGCCGCCGACCCCAAGTCGGGCGGCGTGGCGGTGGGGGCGCGCGTGTTCACCCATCCCCAGTGCCATCATGTGCCGGAAGTCTACGACGGCATCGGCGGGGCCGAGGCCGAGGTGCTGCTGAAAGGGTTCTTCGCCGCGAAACGCTAGAGGCTTCCGGTCCGTCGCGACGAAGTTTCGGATCCGATCTCAGATGCGGATCGGGTCCAGCACTTCTTGTTCGATCACCTCGACGCCCGGCGGCAGGCCGGCGCGCAGGGCGGACGCATCCTGCGCCAGTATCGGGAAGGTCTTGTAGTGGCAGGGGATCACCCAGCGGAAGTTGAAGTATTTGCGCGCGGCCCAGGCGGCGCGGTCCATGTCCATCGTGTAATGCCCACCGCAGGACAGGATGCCGATGTCGGGCTGGTGGTATTCCGCCATCCAGGCCATGTCGGCCATGATGTCGGTATCGCCCGAGACATATATCGTGTGCCCCTCGCCCGCGATCATGAAGCCCGCGGCCGAGCCTGCGGGCAGCAGACCCTTGCCGGCGAAATCGACGCTGGCAGAATGGACGGCATTGACCATCGTCACCTTCGCGCCGCCAAGGTCGAGTGTGCCGCCCTTGCCGAAGCCCACCGTTTCGGCAAGCCCGTTCGCGTTCATCCATTCGGAAACTTCATGGATGCAATGGATCCTGACCCCCAGCTTGCGCGCCAGTCTTGCGGCATCCGAGGCATGATCGCCATGGGCATGGGTCAGAAGGATATGGGTTGTACCGCGGACGGCCTCGTCCTCGCGCCCGGCGGGAAAGACGGGGTTCCCGGTAAGCCACGGGTCGATCAGGAGGATGGCGTTCTCGATCTCGATGCGGAAGCCGGAATGGCCAAGCCATGTGATCTGCATGGGTTTCTCCTTCTGGTCTTTCGGGAAGGCCCTACCATCCAGGACCCGAAGCCGGATGACAACCATGTTTGACCCGATCGACGCCTATTGCGAACGGACCAGCCCCGCCTACTGGGCCGAGCCGGTGAATGCCGTGACCAACCTGGCCTTCCTGATTGCGGCGGTCGTCATGTGGCGCCGGACCGCCGGAATGCCGACGGGCCGTGTGCTGAGCGTGGTGCTGGCGGTGATCGGGGTGGGCTCATATCTTTTTCACACCCATGCCAACGGGCTGACGGCGCTGACGGATGTATTGCCGATCCTGGCCTTCATCCTGATTTACCTTTTCGCCGCAACCCGTGATCTGCTGAGCTGGCGCGGCTGGTGGCCCTGGGCTGCGGTGCTGGGCTTCTTTCCCTATACAGTGGCCGCCGGGTCGGCGCTGGGCGCGGTCCTGCCGCTGACATCATCCGCCGCCTATACGCCGATTCCGCCCCTGATCCTGGCCTATGCCTGGATTGTGGGGCGCAGTCACCCGCGCACGGCATGGGGCATGGCGCTGGGCGCGGTGATCCAGATCGTCAGCCTGACCTTCCGCACGCTGGACGAGCCCCTGTGCGATGCCTGGCCTCTGGGGACACATTTCCTGTGGCACATCCTGAACGCGCTGATGCTGGGCTGGATGATCGAGGTCTGGCGCCGCCACATCCTTGCGCAGGCCCGACTTGCGAAGGCAAGGGCGCGGGGCTAAACGGGGCCAAACCGCAAGGGGGGCCCATGGCCATTGACATCGACACCGCGCGCAAGGTGGCAAAGCTGGCGCGCATCCGGGTTGAGGAGGCGGACCTGCCGAAGCTGGCGGGGCAGCTTTCCGGCATCCTGGGCTTCATGGAGCAGCTGAACGAGGTGGACGTGACAGGGGTCGAGCCCATGGTCAGCGTAACGCCGATGCGGCTGAAGCGGCGACCGGACGTGGTGACGGACGGCAACATCCAGGCGCAGATCCTGGCCAATGCGCCGGACGCGCGCGAGGGGTTCTTTGCCGTGCCGAAGGTGGTGGAATGAGCGCGAACAGCTGGACTATCGCGGCGGCGCGGGATGCGCTGCGCAAGGGCGAGATCAGTGCGGTCGATCTGACCATGGCCTGCCTGACGGCGATCGATGCGGGCGACGCGCTGAACGCCTTCGTGCACAAGACCCCCGAGATCGCGCTGGAGCAGGCGCGGGCGGCGGATGCGCGGCTCAGGGCGGGCGATGCGCCCTCGATGTGCGGGGTGCCGCTGGGGATCAAGGATCTGTTCTGCACGAAGGGCGTCCTCAGCCAGGCGGCGTCGAACATCCTGCGGGGGTTCAAGCCCGAATACGAATCGACCGTGACCGCGAAACTGTTCGAGGCGGGCGCGGTGATGCTGGGCAAGCTGAACATGGACGAATTCGCCATGGGGTCCAGCAACGAGACCAGCTGCTATGGCAATGCGGTGAACCCTTGGAAGGTCGATGACCGGCTTCTGACGCCTGGGGGATCGTCTGGCGGCTCGGCCGCAGCGGTGGCGGCGGACCTGTGCCTGGGCGCCACGGGGACGGACACGGGCGGGTCGATCCGGCAGCCGGCGGCCTTCACCGGGATCGTCGGGATCAAGCCGACCTATGGCCGGGTCAGCCGCTGGGGGATCGTGGCCTTTGCCTCGTCGCTGGATCAGGCCGGGCCGATGACGAAATCGGTGCGCGATGCGGCGATCATGTTGCAGGCCATGGCCGGGCACGACCCGAAGGATTCGACCAGCGCCGACCTTCCGGTGCCCGACTTCGAGGCGGCCCTGACCGGGGACATCCGGGGCAAGGTCATCGGCATTCCCAAGGAATACCGGATGGACGGGATGCCGGCGGAGATCGAGGCGCTCTGGCAGCGCGGCATCGAGATGATGCGGGACGCTGGCGCCGAGGTGCGCGACATCAGCCTGCCGCACACGAAATATGCGCTGCCCGCCTATTACGTGATCGCCCCGGCCGAGGCGTCGTCGAACCTAGCCCGCTATGACGGGGTGCGCTATGGCCACCGGGCGAAGCTGGCGGCGGGCGACGGCGTGACCGAGATGTACGAGAAGACCCGGGCCGAGGGCTTCGGGCCGGAAGTGCAGCGCCGGGTGATGGTGGGCACCTATGTGCTGTCGGCGGGGTTCTACGACGCCTATTACAACCGCGCGCGCAAGGTGCGGGCGCTGATCAAGCGCGATTTCGAGACGGTCTTTGCCGCGGGCGTCGATGCGATCCTGACCCCGGCCACGCCAAGCGCGGCCTTCGGCCTGGGCGAGATGGCGGACGCTGATCCGGTCAAGATGTATCTGAACGACGTATTCACCGTGACGGTGAACCTGGCCGGTCTGCCGGGGATCTCGGTTCCCGTGGGGCTGGACGGGCAGGGGCTGCCGCTGGGGCTGCAGCTGATCGGGCGGCCCTGGGACGAGGCGGGTCTGCTGAATTACGCACATGTGTTGGAAACGCGGGCCGGCTTTGTGGCCAAGCCGGAAAAATGGTGGTAATGGGCGCCAAAACCACCCTGTCGAGGCAGTAAATGAGCCGTCTTCATCCTGCTCCTGTCGCTGGCGCAAGCGCCCTTGCGTTGCTCCTGGCTGCCTGCACCCCGGCGACAACCGATACTTCGGGCTCCGGTGTCGGATTCCAGGATTACAACAGCTACATCCGCGGGGCCGCTCCGGCCGCGACTGCGCCAGCACCGGCTGCGGTCACGCCGCCGATGGGCGGGTTTGATCCCACTGCCGCTGCTGCGGCAATCGACCGGGCCGAAGGGCGCGCACCTGTCGCGGCCACTCCGGCCCCGTTGCCGCCATTGCCTGACAGTTCCAGCCGCCCGCGCGGCGGGGCGCCGGCGGGCATTCGAGAGGAATCCGGTGAGGTCGCGGCCATCGTCGGCAATACCGGGATTTCGGACGAACAGGATTTCAACGCGGTTGCCGCGCGCGAGACGATCGAAAGCGATGCCGAACGCATTGCGCGTAACCGTGCGGAATATGTCGTCGTGCAGCCGAAGGATCTGCCGCAGCGGCCGGGCGATACCGGACCGAACATCGTGGAATTCGCGCTGGCCACCACCCATGCGCCGGGCGTTCAGATGTATCGCCGCAGCGGCATGGCCCTGCGGGACACGAATGCCGCCTGCGCGAAATACGCCTCGCCTGATCAGGCGCAACAGGATTTCCTTGCGCGCGGCGGGCCGGAACGCGACCGGCTGAACCTCGACCCCGATGGAGACGGTTTCGCCTGCTCGTGGGATCCGCGTCCCTTCCGCAACGCACTGCGGTGAGCCTGACCCACCCATCGCCCAACTTCGGCGAGCGGCGGGGCGGAGCGCGGGTGGAGCTTGTGGTGCTGCACTACACCGCGATGCCGACCTGCGCCGAGGCCCTGGAGCGGCTTTGCGACCCGGTGTCCGAGGTGTCGGCACACTACCTGATCGACCGCGACGGCACCGTGCTGCATCTGGTCGACGAAGGGGCACGCGCCTGGCATGCCGGCGCCGGTGCCTGGGGCGGGGCTGGGGACGTGAACTCGCGTTCGATCGGGATCGAACTGGTCAATTCCGGATCGGAACCCTTTGCCGAGCCGCAGATGACTGCACTCGAACATCTGCTTTCGGACATTCTGCGACGTCATGGCCTGCCGCCTCGGGCAGTCATCGGCCACAGCGACATGGCGCCCGAGCGAAAGGGTGACCCCGGTCCCCGCTTTGACTGGCGGCGGCTGGGGCGACAGGGGCTGTCGGTGTGGCCCGAACCCTGCCCGCCGGGCGGCACACCACCCCCTCCCTCCCCGACAAGGGTGGAGGAACAGGCTTTGCAGGAAATGGCGTGCTTCGTGGCCGATCTCGGGGCCTTCGGCTACCCGGATGCCGCGCCGGACGCCCTGCTTGCCGCCTTTCGCCTGCGGTTCCGGCCCTGGGCGCAAGGCCCGCTGGATGCGACTGACCTTGCGCTGGCCGCAGGGCTGCGCCGCCTCGCGGTTGACGAACGGCAGGATGACGCATAACTCGGGCCTTGCGCGGAGGGCCGGATGACCGCGGGCGGCAATGCCCGAGGAAAGTCCGGACTCCCGTTGGCAAGGGTGCCGGGTAACGCCCGGCGGGGGCAACCCCAGGGAAAGCGCCACAGAGAGCAGACTTCCGCGCATGCGCGGTAAAGGTGAAACGGTGGGGCAAGAGCCCACCGCGGGACGGGCAACCGGACCGGCACGGCAAGCCCCACCCGGAGCAATGCCAAATAGGGGCCTCGCGCGGGTCCGGTCCGAAGCCGCAAGGCAGGGGATACCGCCGCAGGGAAGCCAACGCCCGAGAGGCCCGGGTTGGCAGCTTGACCGCCGTGGCGACACGGCAGGCAGAGGAATGGTCATCCAGGGGCGCCAGCCCCGGACAGAATCCGGCTTACAGGCTCTCCGCGCGCATCTTACGGCCTTCCTCGGCAGAACCGTCACAAATATGTGCGATTGACATGCATCAATGCGGTCGAATGTTCGTTCGCGTCGGCTGGCGGCACCGGTGGACATTCCCGCCGTGCTTCTTTCAGGAGGAAGACATGTTGAGGACTGTAGCGATCATCACGGCGCTTGGACTGGCCGTATCGTCTCCGGCATTGGCGCAGGGGCAACCCGGATGGGGCTGGTGGGGCGCACCCGGCTGGGGTGCCGGGCGAGGCGCCGGCATGGGGCCTGGCTACGGGATGGGACCTGGAGCTGGGGCGGGGCCGGGCTATGGGATGGGTCCGGGCTACGGGATGGGACCTGGAGCCGGAGCGGGGCCAGGCTACGGTATGGGCCCGGGCTCCGGGATGGGGCCGGGCATGATGCTGGGCGCCATCGATGCTGACCAGAACGGCATGATCACGGCCGAGGAAGCCGCGGCCCATGCCGAATCAATGTTCGCCACGATGGACGTGAACGGTGACGGGGTACTGGTCGCCGACGAGATGGGCGCGGGCCGTATGGGCATGATGAACCCCTGGGGTACGCCGCAGCTGATGCAGGAGCGCCGGGTCGCACGCTTTGCCGCAAAGGATGCCAATGGCGACGGACAGGTAACGATGGGCGAATTCCTTGCCGCCGAGAAGGCGCAGTACGAGGCCGCCGATAGCGATGGCGACGGCAAGGTGACACCTTGGGAACTGCGCGCCGCCATGTGGCAATAAGCGCGCCAATAGCGGTTGACTCTGCCACGGCCTTGGCTAAAAGGCGGGCTTCAAGGATTTCACCGGGGGATACGGATTCCCCGATGCAGGAGTAGCGACCATGGCGAAGCCCGCCACCATCAAGATCCGCCTGAACTCGACCGCGGGCACCGGCCACTTCTACGTGACCAAGAAGAACGCCCGCACCATGACCGAGAAGATGGTCATCAAGAAGTATGACCCCGTGAAGCGGGAGCATGTCGAATACAAGGAAGGCAAGATCAAGTAGGATCGCGCCGATCTTCAGTTCAGGGGCCGTGCCTTCCGGGTGCGGCCCTTTGCATTTTCGGTGCCGCCAGGGCCGTGCCGGCGCGGCGTCTGACCTATGTCATTGACCAAAGCCCCGTTGTCGCCCCTTCTGGCCTTGGAAAAAGGAGAGGCGCAATGGAACGCAATCACCGGGAAGAGCATTACGTCGCGCGCGTGGGCTGGCTGCGTGCCGCCGTGCTGGGGGCAAATGACGGGATCGTCTCGACCGCTTCGCTGATCGTGGGGGTCGCGGCGGCCTCGGGCCGGGCCGAGGTGTTGGTCGCGGGGGCTGCCGGCCTTGCTGCCGGGGCGCTGTCGATGGCGGCGGGGGAATATGTTTCAGTTTCCTCGCAGTCCGATACCGAAGCCGCCGACATTGCACGCGAACAGGCCGAGATTGCCGCCGACCCCGAAGAGGAACTGCGCGCGCTGGCGGGCATCTACGAGGCACGCGGGGTTCCACGCGAACTGGCCCGCCAGGTGGCCGAGGCCCTGCATGCCAAGGATCCTCTCGCCGCCCATGTCCGGGACGAGCTGGGCATCTTCGAACATACCGAGGCGCGTCCCCTGGTGGCTGCAGGGGCCTCGGCGGCGACCTTTGCGGTGGGGGCGGCGCTGCCTCTGGCCACCGCCGCACTGGCGCCCGAAGCGCAGATCGCGCTCTGGGTTAGCGGTTTGTCGTTAGTCTTCCTTGCTGTTCTTGGGGCGGTCGGGGCCCGTGCGGGGGGCGCAAATGTTCCGCGTGCGGTGGTGCGGGTCACCTTCTGGGGGGCGGTCGCCATGGCCGTGACCTGGGCCGTGGGGCATTTCTTCGGCGCTGTCGTCTGAACCAAGGGGTCGGCGGGCGCGGTCCGATCATGGATTTCCCCTTTTCTTTTCGGCACGCCGCCCCATGTCGTGGGCATGACCCCGACAATCTCGCTCCGTCGTGCCTCGCCGGCTGATCTTGCCGCAGTGGATGCATTGCTGGCCCGCAGCTACCCGCGCCTTCTCGCGGCAGACTATCCGCCCTCGATCCTGGTGCTGGCAGTGCCGCGGATCGCCCGGGCGCGGCCCGAGCTGCTGGCCTCCGGCACCTATTTCCTGGCCGAGGATGTCCGTGGCCGCGTGCTTGCAGCGGGCGGCTGGACACGGGGAAATCTTGCGGGTGCCGAAGGCAGTGGCGACAGCGGCAATGTTCGTCACGTGGCCACGGACCCGGACATGACACGCCGGGGGATTGGTCGGGCGTTGATGGCGCAGGTAATGCGTGATGCGTGCGGCGCAGGGGTGGAGTGGCTGGACTGCCTGTCCACCCGGACAGCGGTACCCTTCTACCTGGCGCTCGGTTTCAGGCCCCTGCATCCGGTGGACGTGCCGCTGGCACCGGGCATCATCTTCCCGGCTGTAAGGATGCTGGCCGATCTGCGGCAGGCCAAGAGCTGAGGTCCGCAAAAGGAAAGGGCCGGTCCGAAGACCGGCCCACGATCGGCCTATCCGTTCGCCCTATTCCCGGTTGCCCAGGAACTGCAGCAGGAACATGAACAGGTTGATGAAGTCCAGATACAGGTTCAGCGCGCCCATGATCGCAGCCTTGCCCAGCCATTCCTGATCCATCGCCATCGCATGCTGGATGTAGGTGTTCTTGATGTTCTGGGTGTCATAAGCGGTCAGGCCGGCAAAGATCAGCACACCGATGACCGAGATCGCGAAGGCCAGAGCCGACGAGGCGAGAAAGATGTTCACGATCATCGCGACCAGAAGGCCGATCAGACCCATCATCAGGAAGGTGCCGAAGCCAGACAGGTCGCGCTTGGTGACATAGCCATAAAGCGACAGGCCCGCGAAGGCGATGGCGGTGATCAGGAAGGTCTGGGCGATCGAGACGCCGGTAAAGACCTTGAAGATCCAGGCAAGCGACAGACCCATCACGGCAGCGAAGCTGTAGAAGAACAGCTGTGCCGCAGCCGCCGAAAGGCGGTTGATCAGTGCGCCGAAGGCAAACACCATGACCAGCGGGGCAAACATGATCACCCAGCCCAGGATGTTCGGGCGCAGTGTGATCGGGTCGCGGAAGATCGACAGCAGGGCATCCGACGTGCCGACGGACCATGCCACGCCGGCAGTCACCAGCATCGCCACGGACATCAGCCCGTAGACCTTGTTCATGTGGGCGCGAAGCCCCTCGTCGATCTGCGCGCGGGCACCGACGCCTACGCTGCGGATCGTTTCAAACTGAGCCATTTCAGCCTCCGATGTTGTCCCTAAGGGCAACGCCGGGGGGTCCGGCGTACCACGTGCGTCGAATATCGGTATCGCCTACATGCATTTCAAGCTTTTCCGGTCCGAAAGCTGCTGAAAACTGTCAACCTTTCACAGCTTCCAGTGCAGTGGCACGTCCCAGGCTCGGCGGCGCGCCTCGGCCTCGGCCTGGTCCCGCGTCAGGCCGATGTCGCGCAGAAGGTGATCGTCCAGGCGGGACAGTGCCTGCCGCGAACGGGCCAGGGTCAGAACTTTCGCCAGCCACTGCAGAAACGGGCGGCGTGAATGTGCGGAAAGGGCGGGACGTATCAGGGCGGCAAGGCGCATGGCGGAACCTTTCATGTTAGCCTGTGATGGTGGGCGTCTGCCCCATCAGCGTTCTTGAACAATGCCCGAAGCTGATGCATGATGGAAACGAATGATCGTGAAGCCATTCATCAGGGTTTGTGATATGCCGCGGAATCTCGACCTTGCCGCCCTCCGGTCCTTCGTCACCGTCGCCGATGTGGGCGGGGTGACGCGGGCGGCGGGCTATCTGAACCTTACGCAATCTGCCGTCTCGATGCAGATCAAGCGGCTGGAAGAGTCGTTGGGTATGCAGTTGTTCCTGCGGGCGGCGCGCAAGCTGGCCCTGTCGCCCGAAGGTGAACAGCTGCTGTCCTACGGGCGCCGGATTCTGGCGTTGAACGACGAGGCGCTGTCGCGGTTCAACGCCACGGCCTGCTGCGGCACGATCCGGCTGGGGGTGCCGCATGACGTGGTCTATCCGGCGATCCCCGGTATCCTCAAGCGGATGGCGCAGACCTATCCGCGGGTGCAGGTGAACCTGGTCTCGTCCTTCACCTTGGCGATGAAGCAGGAATTCGCTCGCGGCGGCTTCGATGTCATCGTCACCACCGAGGACACGCCGGACCCCGGGGCCGAGGTCCTGGGGGCCCGGCCACTGGTCTGGATCGGCGCGCCCGAGGGCACGGCCTGGCAACGCCGCCCGTTGCGGCTGGGGTTCAAGGATGGCTGCATGTTCCGTCCCGTTGCACAGACGGCGCTGGATGCGGCTGGAATCCCGTGGGAACTGGCCACCGGCGGCGAAAGCGAACAGGCGGTCGAGGCGACTGTGGCGGCAGACCTGGCGATTTCGGCACGCATGGCCGGGAACATTCCCGAGGGAACCGCCGTCATCGACGCCGAAAACCAGCTGCCGCCCTTGGGTCAGATGAAGCTGGCGCTATACCGCTCGCCTGCGGCCACGGGTGAAGCGGTGGACATGCTGATGGCCGAACTGCGCTGCGCCTACTGCTGTTGAACGCGGATCACCACCTTGCCCGTTGCGCGGCGGGTGCGCAGCAGCTCCAACCCCTCGGGCAGCGCCTCGAAGGGCAGAACCTGGCTGACATGCGGGCGCAGCGTCCCCTCGGCCCGCCAGCGCAAGAGTTCGGCCATGCTATCGGCCACGACCTGTGGCGCGTGATCCTGGTAGCCGCCATACCAGAAGCCGATCACGGCCAGATTTCTGACCAGCAGCAGGTTGGCGGGCACCTGCGGCACCTCGCCCGAGGCAAAACCGATCGCCAGCAGCCGACCGTCTGGCCTGCAGGCACGCAGCGCGGCATCGAAGGCAGGGCCGCCTACCGTGTCATAGACCACATCGACCCCGCCTTCCCCACGCAGCCTGTCTTTCAGGCCCTCTGCCTCGCTGTCGATCAGCACATCGGCACCCGCCGCCGCCGCTACTGCCAGCCGTTCTGCCCCACGGGCCGAGGCGATCACCCGGGCACCCAGCCGCTTGCCGATCTCGACCGCCGTCAGGCCCACGCCGCCCGCAGCCCCGGTAACGAACAACGTCTCGCCGGGCCGTAGCCCCGCCTTCCGGGTCAGAGCCAAGTGCGACGTGCCGTAGATGATGGGAAACCCGGCCGCCTCTTCATCGCCCACGCAATCGGGCAGTGGGATCAGGCGGTCGGCCGACGCGCAGATGCAGTCGGCCAGCGCGCCACCGGTACAGGTGCCCATCACGCGCGTGCCGGGTGCGGGGCCTTCCGCGCCGGGCCCAAGGGCCGTGACGATGCCGGAAAATTCCATGCCCGGAACGAAGGGCAGGGCAGGGCGCACCTGATAACGTCCCTGCGCCATCAGAAGATCGGCAAAGTTCAAGCCCGCGGCCATCACGCGCACGAGGGCCTGGCCTTTCCCTGGAACCAGAGGTTGTATTTCCGCAAGCGCAGGGGCTTCGCCGAGGGCCGCCACTTGCCAGGCGCGCATGATCTTCTCCGCAAGAATCTGTCGCAACTGGCTCGACTGGCTACATTGTTTTTTGACTGAAGCACAGTCTTCGGGATTCGGGATGACTGTATCTTTGCAAAATGCGACGATACTGGTGGCGATTTGCGATTTGCAATGCAAAACGATATTCACGCTATGGGCGAGTGACAGATTGCCGCGGCTCGCCATGAGTGTTGCACCAAACAACCGTGCCGTGTCTTATACATGCGTATAATTGCCACTATCCAAAAGGACAGGTTTTGGCCGCCGATCAACTTTTTCTGCACGCAAGGCTGAAACGGGCAAGATTGGCACGGAATTTGCTTGATGAGAGGCAGGGGAACGGACACCGTATCTGGAGTGAAGAATGAAGCATCCCGTAGACGCCCACGTCGGCAAGCGCATCCGTCATCGCCGCTGGATGGTGGGCATGACCCAGCAGCAACTGGCCGACAAGGTTGGAATCAAGTTCCAGCAAATTCAGAAATACGAAACCGGCATGAACCGGGTCAGTGCATCTCGGCTCTGGGATATCGCTGATGCGCTGGGGGTGTCGATCTCGTTCTTCTTCGAGGGCCTGGCCGAGGGTCAGGTGCCCGCTGCCGCGCAAAGCGACATGATGGCCGACAAGGAGGCGCTGGAACTGGTGCGCTCCTACTACGCGATCCCGGAGGCGCAGCGCCGCCGCCTGTTCGATCTGGCGCGCGTCCTGTCCGACGCTGCCTGAGTCACGCTTGACCTTGCCCCGGTGGTCGATTAGCGCCCGCCGGGCAGGCGCCTTGCCTGCATGGGCAGGAGGGTGCGTTGAACATCTCGCAGACACTGGCAGACGAGCTGGTCGCCACCGCGCATGAACTGGCAGATGTGGCGCGTCAGGCGACGCTGTCGCATTTTCGCAGCCGTGACCTTGCCGCCGACACCAAGGAAACCGAACGGTTCGATCCGGTCACTGCGGCCGACCGCCTGTCCGAGGAACGGATGCGCGCGGTCCTTGCCCGCCGGCGCCCGCAGGATGGCATCCTGGGCGAGGAATTTGGTCCGGTTGCCGGAAGCTCGGGTTTGACCTGGGTGCTGGACCCGATCGACGGGACGCGCGGCTACCTTTCGGGAACGCCGACCTGGGGCGTCCTGATCTCGGTCCGCGACGAGACCGGGCCGATCTACGGCATCATCGACCAGCCCTACATCCGCGAACGCTTCGAGGGTGGGCTTGGCCGGGCCCGTGTCGTGGGACCGCTGGGAGAGGCGCCCCTTGCCACCCGCGCGCCCCGGCCGCTGTCGCAGGCGATCCTGTTCTCTACCTTCCCTGAGGTCGGCACCCCGGCCGAGGAAGCCGCCTTCCGCCGCGTGGCGCCCAAGGCGAGGCTGGTGCGATATGGCACCGATTGCTACGCCTATGCGCTGGTCGCGGCGGGCCAGATCGACCTGGTGATCGAGGCGGGTTTGCAGGCCTATGACGTGCAGGCACCGATCGCAGTGATCACGGCGGCGGGCGGCGTGGTGACCGACTGGCAAGGCCGACCGGCGCATGAGGGCGGTCAGATCCTTGCCGCCGCCAATCCCGCGATCCATGCCGAGGCGCTGGCGCTGCTGAACGGCTGATCTCCCCCGTGGACCCCCGTCACCGCTTGCGCTATCAGGCGCGCGGAACACGAGGGAGTCTGTGATGTCCGGCCATGGCGATGCGCAACCGATGAAATCCCGCAGGTCCGGGCCATTGCGGGGTGTGGCCGAAGTGCCGGGTGACAAGTCGATCAGCCACCGCAGCCTGATCTTCGGCGCGATGGCCGTGGGCGAAACCCGGATCACGGGTCTGCTGGAAGGCCAGGACGTTCTGGATACCGCCAAGGCTATGCGCGCCTTCGGTGCCACGGTGACGCGGCGCGGGCAGGGCGACTGGACGGTAAACGGCGTCGGCGTTGGCGGCTTCCGCGAGCCCGATGACGTGATCGACTGCGGCAATTCGGGAACCGGCGTCCGTCTCATCATGGGCACGATGGCGACGACGCCGATCACCGCGACCTTCACTGGTGATGCCAGCTTGCGCAAGCGGCCGATGGGGAGGGTGACAGACCCGCTCAGCCTCTTCGGCGCCCGTGCCTACGGGCGGCAGGGCGGGCGGCTGCCGATGACAATCGTCGGCGCAGCCAACCCGGTGCCGGTGCGCTATGCCCTGCCTGTGGCCTCTGCCCAGGTCAAGTCGGCGGTGCTGCTGGCCGGCCTGAACGCGCCCGGTGAGACCGTGGTGATCGAGAAGGAGCCGACCCGCGACCATTCCGAACGGATGCTGGTCGGCTTCGGCGCCGACCTGCAGGTGGAAAAGACCGAAGAGGGCCATGTCATCACCCTGAAGGGCCAGCCGGAGCTGCGCCCGCAAGCCGTGGCCGTGCCGCGCGACCCTTCCAGCGCGGCCTTCCCGGTCTGCGCCGCGCTGATCGTCGAGGGCTCGGACATCCTGGTGCCCGGCGTTTCCCAGAACCTGACGCGCAACGGGCTTTACCTGACCCTGGTCGAGATGGGGGCCGACATCGAGTTCCGAAACCCCCGCGAAGAGGGCGGCGAGCCTGTGGCCGACCTGCGCGTGCGCTTCTCGGGCGACATGAAGGGGATCGATGTGCCCCCCGAACGCGCGCCCAGCATGATCGACGAATACCCGATCCTGTCAGTCGTGGCAGCCTTCTCGACCGGCAGGACGGTGATGCGCGGGGTCAAGGAACTGCGGGTCAAGGAAAGTGACCGGATCGACGCGATGGCCCGGGGCCTCGAAGCCTGCGGTGTGCGCGTGGAAGAGGATGAGGATACCCTGATCGTCCACGGGATGGGCGCGGGCGGCGTGCCCGGCGGGGCTACGGTAAAGACCCATATCGATCACCGGATCGCGATGAGCTTCCTGGTCTGCGGCCTGGCGGCAAAGGCTCCGGTTGCGGTGGATGACGGCTCGCCGATCCAGACATCTTTCCCGATCTTCGAAAGCCTGATGCGCGGTCTTGGCGCCGAGATCGAGCGGGGCTGACGCCTGGTAGTCCATCGGCGGGGCCGCGCGGCGGCTCAGCGCCTGGGCTGCCCAGCCCAGCAGGATCGCCTCGCGGAATTCATCCTGCTTGCGCAGCCAGGCCGCTGCACCCGGTAGGCTGCGGCTTCACGCTCGGCCTCGCAGGCCACATCGGCCTGCCGGCCGGCGCCATGCTGGCCGAGTTGGACCAGTTCGGGTTGCAGACCGCTGCGCCCCGGTGCACCGTCGGTATCAAGGTCGGACGCCAGCAGAGTCACGGCCCTCTCCTGCGTGCAGGCACCAACCTGCGACCGGGAATTGCGGGGCAGGTCAGGGGGATGGCGTATCACGTCTCCTGTAACGCTAAGGCCGGCAGGCCCGCCAATCCGTCGCAGGGCCGGCCGTGGCCGTTGTCGGGGCGGCCAGAGCAAGACACGGCACAGGCGACGAAGTGCGAACATCGATTCGGGAATGATGACTGTCACGGAATGCTTTCAAGGCGAAGAACCGGGTATCTGCACAAGAATTCGCCTGCCGCCCCCCTAAGGCGCGCTGCAAAAGGCCCTTTTCGGCTAGCTCTTTTCCAAATACTCCCGCCAGAGGCATCCGGCACCGAACAGAAGCGCAAGGATGGGGAGAATGATCTTCACGGTGGCAATCGACGGTCCTGCCGCGGCGGGGAAGGGCACCATCAGCCGCGCGGTCGCGAAACGCTTCGGGTTTCGGCATCTGGATACCGGGTTGCTTTATCGTGCGGTGGGCGCGATGGGCGGCGATCCGGTCAAGGCGGCCCGCAACCTGCGGCCCGAAGATCTGGCCCGCGACGACCTGCGAACGCTTGAGGCGGGGCAGGCCGCCAGCCGGGTCGCTGCCATCCCCGAGGTGCGCGCTGCACTGGTCGATTTCCAGCGACGCTTTGCGCGGTCCGAAGGCGGCGCGGTGCTTGACGGGCGCGACATCGGCACGGTGATCTGTCCCGAGGCCGAGGTGAAACTCTATGTCACCGCCAGCCCGGAGGTCCGTGCCCACCGCCGCTGGCTGGAGGTGGGTGGCGACGAGGCCCGTGTGCTGGCCGAGGTCCGCGAACGCGACGCGCGCGACATGGGGCGTGCCGATGCGCCGCTGAAACCTGCCCCCGATGCTGTTCTGATCGATACAAGCGATCTCAGCATCGACGAAGCCGTGGCGAAGGCCTGCGCCCTGGTGGCGGAAAGGCTCGGCCGGGTGTGACCGTCTTGCGGCGGGCGCCAGAAATCCGCCGGGCGATCATCGCAAGTGGCCAAGCCGGCAGGGCAAGCATGGCCACCGAGCCCAGGCCAGGAGGCAGAAGACTGGCGCTGCCGCCGGTCAGCAGGGTCTGAGCCGTCAGAACTGCCGGAAGCGGAAGGAACAGAAGCCCGGTGTCGCGCAGGGGGCGGCGTGCCCTGAACCGTCCCAGCCCGCCCGCCGCCAGGATCGACTGACCCCAGGCCGTCCAGAATGCGTGCACATCCCACAACTTCCGCGGACGGGATCCATCCGGCCCAGGGCCACAAGGCAAGGCCAAGTGTAAGCGCAAGACCTGAACTGCGCATGTCGTCAGCATGACGGTCAAAAGCGGCGGAAATGCGGTTGGTTCAGGCCTGCAAAGCCGGACAAGGCAGCCGTTATGCGACGGATACCCGCCTTGCTTGCAGGGCAAGCCGGGTTCGGGCAGTCTGATGCGGTATCAGGACATGCAGGGCAGGAGTGTCGCGGTTTGGCGCTGGAAGGGTTCAAGGCAGTCATCGCGGGCGCTCTGCATGACCGGGCCACGGCCGCCGGTGTGGCTGTCCTTGCCATGTTTCTGTTCCTGACCGCCTGGATCCTTGGTGTCCTGGCGGCCGTGCTTTACCTTTCGACGCATCTTGGCACGATCGGGGCGCTTCTGGCGCTGGCAGCGGGTCTGGTCGTGCTCGGAGTTCTCGTCCTCTGGATAACTGCGGCGCGCAACCGCCGTTCGGCCGAATTGCGCGCGACTACCCGAGCGCTCTGGGCGGCGACGGCGGTCAACGCGGCCAGCGCGATCCTGCGGGGCGAGCCGCATCCGCCGCAGGCCGAAACGGCCCATGCGACCGGGGGAACCGGCCACCGTTCGGCCTTCCTGATTGCAGGGGGGCTTGCGCTGATTCTGTTGGCGCTGCTGGTGCCCGGGCACGGCGGCAAGGGGACGGGCGCGCCCGGCGCCGGCCCGGATGATGCTGCATGACACCGAAGATTGCCGGCAGTGCGCAGGCTTTCCCTTGCCCCGGCGGCGCTTTGCCACTATAGCCCGCCCATCCTGAAAAGGACTCGACCGTCCCCGGCTGGCCGGGCGGTCACGTTTTTGTATTCAGGGCCAAGACCGGCGGAGCCAACCGCCTGGCCAGTGAAACACACGAAAAGGAAACTGATCTACATGTGCGCTAAAGCATCCATGGACGAATTCGAAGCCCTTTTGAAGGAAAGCTTCGAGATCGACACCCCCGAAGAGGGCACTGTCGTCAAGGGCAAGGTCATCGCCATCGAGGCGGGCCAGGCCATCATCGATGTCGGCTACAAGATGGAAGGCCGCATCGACCTGAAGGAATTCGCAAACCCCGGCGAGGCCCCGAACGTCAACGTGGGCGACACCGTCGAGGTCTATCTGGAGCGGGTCGAAAACGCCCGCGGCGAAGCCCAGATCAGCCGTGAAAAGGCCCGCCGCGAAGAGGCGTGGGACCGTCTGGAGAAGGCCTATGCCGCCGAACAGCGCGTCGAGGGCGCGATCTTCGGCCGCGTCAAAGGTGGCTTCACCGTCGATCTGGGTGGTGCAGTGGCCTTCCTGCCCGGCAGCCAGGTGGACGTGCGCCCCGTGCGCGATGCCGGCCCGCTGATGGGCATGAAGCAGCCGTTCCAGATCCTGAAGATGGACCGCCGCCGCGGCAACATTGTCGTGTCGCGTCGCGCGATCCTGGAAGAATCCCGCGCAGAACAGCGCGCCGAAGTCATCGGCAACCTGACCGAAGGCCAAGTCGTGGATGGCGTGGTCAAGAACATCACCGAATACGGTGCCTTCGTTGATCTGGGCGGCGTGGACGGCCTGCTGCACGTCACCGACATGGCGTGGCGCCGTGTCAACCATCCGTCGGAGATCCTGTCGATCGGCGAGACCGTGAAAGTTCAGGTCATCAAGATCAACAAGGAAACCCACCGCATCAGCCTGGGGATGAAGCAGCTTCAGTCCGACCCGTGGGATTCGGTCGAGAAGATGTATCCCATCGGATCGGTCCACCGGGGCCGCGTGACCAACATCACCGACTACGGCGCCTTTGTGGAACTGGAAGCCGGCGTCGAAGGTCTGGTCCACGTCTCGGAAATGTCCTGGACCAAGAAGAACGTGCATCCGGGCAAGATCGTCTCGACCTCGCAAGAGGTTGACGTGATGGTTCTGGAAATCGACAGCGCCAAGCGCCGCGTCAGCCTGGGCCTGAAGCAGACCCAGCGCAACCCGTGGGAAGTCTTTGCCGAAAACCACCCGATCGGCTCGACCATCGAGGGCGAGGTCAAGAACATCACCGAATTCGGCCTGTTCATCGGGCTGGAGAACGACATCGACGGGATGGTGCACCTGTCCGACCTCAGCTGGGACCAGCGCGGCGAGGAAGCGATCCAGAACTACCGCAAGGGCGACGTGGTCAAGGCGGTCGTCACCGAGGTGGACGTCGAGAAGGAGCGCATCTCGCTTTCGATCAAGGCGCTGGGCGACGACACCTTCTCGGAGGCCGTTGACGGCGTGAAGCGCGGCGCGGTGATCACCGTGACCGTGACCGCGATCGAGGATGGCGGGATCGAGGTGGAATATAACGGCGCCAAGTCGTTCATCCGCCGTTCGGACCTGGCCCGCGACCGCGCCGACCAGCGGCCCGAGCGCTTCCAGGTGGGCGACAAGGTGGATGTCCGCGTGACCAACATCGACCCCAAGACCCGCAAGCTGGGCCTGTCGATCAAGGCGCGCGAGATCGCCGAAGAGAAGGAAGCCGTCGAACAGTATGGCTCGTCCGATTCGGGCGCATCGCTTGGCGACATCCTGGGTGCCGCGCTGAAGGACCGCGGCTGAGCCTGCGCCAGACCTGCGATTGAACCGGAAGGCCCCGCTACACGCGGGGCCTTTTGCATTCGTGGTCCAAGTCCCGGATTTCATTTGTCAGCGGCCGAATCCTGCCGCTATAGTCCGCCAAAGAACAACATCGTGGCGGTGTCCCTGCCAGGGCACGAACCACAGGGGGGACATACGGATGATCCGTTCCGAACTGATCCAGAAGATCGCGGATGAAAACCCGCATCTGACCCAGCGCCATGTCGAGCGGATCGTGAATACGGTCTTCGAAGAGATCATCGAGGCGCTTTCCCGTGGCGACCGGGTCGAACTGCGCGGGTTCGGGGCCTTCTCGGTAAAGTCGCGGGATGCGCGCGTCGGCCGCAACCCCCGCACCGGCGAGGCGGTGCAGGTCGAGAACAAGAAGGTGCCGTTCTTCAAGACAGGCAAGCTTCTGCGCGATCGGCTGAACGGGAAGTAGTCGCCGTTCGCCTTGCGCGCGGACCGGTTCGGTCCGATACTTGGTCGGAACCTTGGGGTATCGGCCAGATGATCCGCTATATTCGCCTTGCCTTCGTTGGCCTGCTTGGCCTGTGCCTTCTGACCCTGGCGCTGGCAAATCGCGCGCCGATCGAGGTGCGGCTGCTGCCTGACGATCTGGCCGCGCTGACCGGCCTGACCTGGAGCATGAACCTGCCCCTGTTCCTGGTGATCTTTGCCAGCATCATCGCAGGTGTCCTGATCGGTTTCGTCTGGGAATGGTTCCGCGAACACGGGCATCGGGCGACGGCGGCGCAGAAGGCGCGCGAGGTGGCCCGGCTGGAACGGGAACTGGCGGTGCTGCGGGATTCCCGTTCGGTTCCGCCACAGGATGACGTTCTGGCGCTTCTGGACCGGCGTTGATGCAACGGGTCCGCGTCAAGATCTGCGGGTTGCGCAGCGTGGCCGATGTCGCGGCCGTCGCGGCGGCAGGGGCGGCCTATGCCGGCTTCGTGTTCTTTCCCAAAAGCCCCCGGCACCTGACTCTGGAGGTTGCGCGCAGCCTGGCGCTTTCGGCGCCCGAAGGCCTGTGCAAGGTCGCGCTGACCGTCGATGCCGACGATCCGACACTGGACATGATCGTGGAGGCCGTGCCGCTGGACATGCTGCAGCTTCATGGCCACGAGACGCCGGAGCGGGTGGCTGCGGTCAAGGCACGTTACGGCCTGCCGGTAATGAAGGCGATTGGCGTCGCTGATGAGGGCGATCTGGCCTGTCTGATGGAGATGAGCCTTGCCGCCGACCAGCTGTTGATCGACGCGAAGCCACCGAGAGCGGCAGACCTGCCGGGTGGAAATGGCCTTGCCTTCGACTGGCGGCTTCTGGTCGGGCGCAAGTGGCTGAAACCCTGGATGCTTGCCGGCGGCTTGACGCCCGAGAATGTGGCGCAGGCCATCCGGTTGACGGGGGCGCGGCAGGTCGATGTCAGTTCGGGTGTCGAAAACGTGCCGGGGGTGAAGGATCCGGCAAAGATCGCAGCCTTCGTCCAGGCCGCACAGGGCGTCAAGGACGACGTCCCGATCCTGCGCTAGCGATTTCTTCAAGGAAAGCGCATCGGAGTCTTCTCAGGCTTCGGGACGGAGTTTTTGAAAACTCCGGCTTTCCCAGCCGCGGCATTGGCGCTACATCCGACGGGGAACAACGGGGGATGCGTCATGGCCGAGGACGGGTTGAACAGCTTCATGACAGGACCGGACGAGGCGGGCCGCTTCGGCCTGTTCGGCGGGCGCTTTGTCAGCGAGACGCTGATGCCGCTGATCCTGGAGCTGGAAGAGCGCTACAATCACGCCAAGACCGACCCGACCTTCTGGGCCGAGATGGACGACCTGTGGAAGCATTATGTCGGCCGGCCCTCGCCCCTCTATTTCGCGCCCCGGCTGACCGAGCATCTGGGCGGCGCCAAGGTCTACATGAAGCGCGACGAGCTGAACCATACCGGCGCGCACAAGATCAACAACGTGCTGGGCCAGATCATCCTTGCCCGCCGCATGGGCAAGACCCGGATCATCGCCGAGACCGGCGCGGGCCAGCACGGGGTGGCCACCGCCACGGTCTGCGCCAAGTTCGGGCTGAAATGCGTGGTCTACATGGGCGCGCATGACGTCGAACGCCAGGCGCCAAACGTCTTCCGGATGAAGCTGCTGGGTGCCGAGGTTGTGCCGGTCACCTCGGGGCGCGGCACGCTGAAGGACGCGATGAACGACGCGCTGCGCGACTGGGTGACGAACGTGCGCGACACCTTCTACTGCATCGGCACGGTGGCGGGCCCGCATCCCTATCCTGCCATGGTGCGCGACTTTCAGTCGATCATCGGCAAGGAAGTGCGCTGGCAGCTTGCCGAACAGGAAGGCGAGGGACGCCTGCCCGACGTGCTGGTCGCCGCCATTGGCGGCGGGTCAAACGCGATGGGGCTGTTCTACCCTTTCCTCGACGATCCTTCGGTGCGGATCGTGGGCGTCGAGGCCGGCGGCAAGGGCGTGGACGACCGGATGCAGCATTGCGCCTCGCTCACCGGCGGGCGGCCGGGCGTGCTGCACGGCAACCGCACCTATCTGTTGCAGGATGCCGACGGGCAGATCCTTGAAGGTTTCTCGATCTCGGCGGGTCTCGACTATCCGGGCATCGGGCCGGAACATGCCTGGCTGCATGACGTGGGCCGGGCGGAGTATGTCAGCATCACCGATGCCGAGGCGCTGGAAGCCTTCCAGCTCTGCTGCCGGCTGGAGGGAATCATCCCCGCGCTGGAGCCATCGCACGCCCTTGCCCAGGTGATGAAGCTGGCGCCGACGCTGCCCAAGGACCAGATCATCGTGATGAATATGTGTGGTCGCGGCGACAAGGACATCTTCACCGTGGCCAAGCATCTTGGCGTGGAGATGAAGGTCTGATCGCGCCCGCGCATCGTATGCGGCCATAAACTGGGGTTTATGGCCGCAAACCATATGTCTATCTGCCCGCGCGTAAACCCGGAGACGATTTTCCTTCCCCCCGTTTCAGCGATTGTCCTGCCATGCGGCAAGGCGTGGTGCTGCCGCAGGTCCGATGGTCGCCATTCTGGCGTCGGATCGGCTGATGGAAACGGGAAAGGATGCGCAGGATGAAACTGAAGACCAGATTGACGCTGTTCACGGCAGCGGTTGCACTATCGGCCAACATGGCGCTGGCCGCCATCGACCCCCATGCGCTTGCTGATGCCTACCTTGCCAATGGCTACGACTATGTCGAAGTGAAGCAGGGGCCGACCCAGACCAAGGTCGAGGCCATCAAGGGCAATACGAAGATCGAAGTCATCTATGACAACGCGACGGGCGATATCCTGAAGAACGAACAGGAACTGGCCAAGGCTGATGAGCTCGGCCGCACTGGAAAGCAGGTGAAGACCGTTCATGACGACTTTGGTGACGACGACGACGATGATGATGACGACGATGATGACGACGACGACGATGATGACGACGACGACGATGATGATGATGACGGCGACGACGACGACGATGATGACGACGATGACGACGACGATGATGACGACAATTGACGCACTCGTCTGAACCAGGCTGCGGCCCCGGCCTTGCCGGGGCCCTCATCATGTCACATATTCGCGCGGAACGCGGGAGACGCGGATGAAACGCCGGGACATCCTTGCTTGCGGACTTGCAGCGCTGGCGCTGGCCGGTCCCGCTCAGGCGGAAGGTTATGTCGAAAGTGTTGTCCGGCAGCTGCGCAAGCAGGGCTTTCGGTCCATTGTGCAGGAGCGCACCCTGCTTGGACGGGTCAGGATCACGGCAAAGCGCCGCGATGGCACGCGCGAGATCATCATCAATCCACGAACCGGCGAGATCCTGCGCGATCTTTGGATTCCGCTGAAGGGCGGAAATCCGCAGATCGGGATCATCGACGACGATTCCGACAGACCGGACGGGCTTCGGGACGACGACGATGATGACGACGACGACGATGATGACGACGACGATGATGACGATGACGACGATTGACCGGCCATGCGGCCAACCCGGGATCTTCGGGTAGGGCCTTGCGACGCGCGGCACCGATCATTGCGATCTTTCTGGTCCAGGCGGTATGCGCCTTCTTTTTCGTTTCCGACATCCTGTCCTCGGTCCTGGGCTGGCGGACCACGCCGGTCAGCTGGGAGATGCGTGAACTGATCGAGATCGGCGCCTCGGTCGGGCTTGTGCTGGGGGTCGTGCTGGGCGGCCTGATGCTTCGGCAAGCCCTCCGCGACCGGAGCAGGGCGGAAGAGCAGCTTCGCCGTGCCTCGGCGGCCTTCATGGACCTGCTGGAGGAACGCTTTGCGGAGTGGGGTCTGACGCCTTCCGAACGCGACGTGGCACTGTTTGCGATCAAAGGGCTGTCCACGGCCGAAATCGCAGCGCTAAGGTCCACCAGCGAGGGCACGGTGAAGGCGCAAACCAATGCGATCTACCGCAAGGCCGGGGTGACCGGGCGGCCGCAGCTTCTCAGCATCTTCATCGACGACCTGATGCGCGACGACAACGGGATCCGTCCGGTCTCGGTGCCCGGAAACGTGGCCTAAAGCGCGTTTTCCTGCAGGATCTCCAGCGGCACGATGGCAAGGGTAGCCTGATGTGTCGCCTCAAGCCGCACCTTCGGGGCCGCGCCCTCCTGATGCGCCTGAAGAAAGCGGCTGGCGCAAAGGCACCACTGATCGCCCGGCTTCAGCCCCTTGAACCCGTATTCCGGGCGTGGGGTGGAAAGGTCGTTGCCCAGATATTTCGACAGCGCCAGGAATTCGGCCGTCATCAGCGCACAGACCGTATGCAGACCACGGTCCATCGGCCCGGTGTTGCAGCAGCCATCGCGGAAGAAGCCGGTCACGGGATCGGTCGAACAGGGCTGGAGCGGCCCCCCAAGCACGTTGAGCGAAGGCAGTTTCATGGCGATTCCCCTGATTGCCGAAAGGGTAGCACCACGGGGAAAACTGTCCATGCGCCTTTCCGGCTATGCCACGTCCCGGCGGGGTACCCGGGCGGACCCCAAGGCCTGGCTCTTGCCGCAGCAGGCCGGGCTGGACCGTGGCGGGGCCTTTGTCTATAAGGCCGCGCATGCAGAGAGGCTTGGTCGTGTCAGCGCGAATTACCGGCCCGGCGGGCTGAGCATCCAGCCGCCGGGTTTGTCGTTCAGCCGCTGGTCCGTTGCGGACCGTCCTGCCCTGATCCGAGGTTCGATCCCCCCATGTGCGCCGATACCGTTCTGCCCGACTACCGCGAAACCGTCTTCCTGCCCCAGACCGACTTTCCGATGCGGGCCGGGCTTCCCCAGCGCGAGCCCGACTGGCTGGCCCGGTGGGAGCGGATCGGGGTCTATGACCGGCTGCGGGAACGGGCCGCGGGGCGGGCGCCGTTCGTCCTGCACGATGGCCCGCCTTACGCCAACGGCCACCTTCACATCGGGCACGCGCTGAACAAGGTGCTGAAGGACATGGTGGTGCGCAGCCAGCAGATGATGGGCCGCGACGCGCGCTATGTGCCGGGCTGGGACTGCCACGGCCTGCCGATCGAATGGAAGATAGAGGAGCAATACCGGGCGAAGGGGCTGAACAAGGACGACGTGGACACCGTCGCCTTCCGCCAGGAATGCCGCCGCTTTGCCGAGGGCTGGATCGACATCCAGCGCGAGGAGTTCAAGCGGCTGGGCGTCACCGGCAAGTGGGACAAGCCCTATCTGACCATGGACTACCATGCCGAGGCGGTGATCGCCGACGAGTTCATGAAGTTCCTGATGAACGGCACGCTCTACCAGGGGTCGAAGCCGGTGATGTGGTCGCCGGTGGAAAAGACCGCGCTGGCCGAGGCGGAGGTAGAGTATCACGACCATACCTCGCATCAGGTCTGGGTTCGGTTCCCGGTGACGGCGGCGCATACGCTGAATGGGCTGGATGGCTGCGTGCAGGCCGATCTCTTGCAGGCCTCGGTGGTGATCTGGACCACGACGCCCTGGACCATCCCGCAGAACCGCGCCGTCGCCTTCAACCCCGAGATCGCCTATGGCCTGTATCAGGTGACCGAGGTGGCCGAGGGCTCCGCGGCCCGTGTGGGCGAGACGGTTCTGCTGGCCGACAAGCTGGCCGAAGGGGTGCTGGCCGGGGCGAAGGTCACGGGCCATGTGCGGCTGCGCGGGGTGGCGGCGGCGGAACTGCAGGCGCTGGTCCTTGCCCACCCCTTCCGCGGCGTCGAGGGCGGCAAGGGCGAGTGGGACTATGACGTGCCCATGCTGCCGGGCGAGCATGTGACCGACGACGCGGGCACGGGCTTTGTCCATACCGCGCCCAGCCATGGCGACGACGACTATCAGCTGGGCGTGAAGTTCGGCCTGCCGATGACCTACAACGTCGAGGCAGACGGGTCCTATCGCGCCGACCTGCCGCTGTTCGGCGGGCAGCACATCATCACCCCGGACGGCAAGGAAGGACCGGCGAACGTCAGCGTCATCAAGCAGCTGGCCTACACGGGCGCGCTGTTTGCCAAGGGCAAGTTCAAGCACCAGTATCCGCACAGCTGGCGGTCCAAGGCCCCGGTGATCTACCGCAACACGCCGCAGTGGTTCGTCGCCATCGACAAGGTGCTGGACGACGGCATGTCCACCTATGGCGACACGATCCGCAAGCGGGCGCTGAACTCGATCAATCAGTTGGTGGAATGGACCCCCGCCACGGGGCGCAACCGGCTGCATTCGATGATCGAGGCCCGGCCCGACTGGGTGCTGAGCCGCCAGCGCGCCTGGGGCGTGCCGCTGACCTGTTTCGTGAAGAAGGGGGCGCGGCCGGATGCGCCGGACTTCCTGCTGAAGAATGCCGAAGTGAACGCCCGTATCCGCGCCGCCTTCGAGGCGGAGGGCGCCGATGTGTGGTATGTGCAAGGTTTCAAGGAAAAGGTGCTGTCCGGCATCGTCGATCCGTCGGATTATGAACAGGTCTATGACGTGCTGGACGTCTGGTTCGACTCCGGCTCCACCCATGCCTTCGTCCTGCGCGACCGCGAGGACGGCAGCCCGGACGGGATCGCCGACCTTTACCTCGAAGGCACCGACCAGCATCGTGGCTGGTTCCATTCCTCAATGCTGCAGGCCTGCGGCACCAAGGGCCGCGCCCCCTATCGCGGGGTTCTGACCCATGGCTTCACGCTCGACGAGAAGGGCATGAAGATGTCCAAGTCGCTGGGCAACACCGTCGCCCCGCAGGAGGTGATCCAGGACTACGGCGCCGACATCCTGCGGCTTTGGGTGGCCCAGTCCGACTACACCGTGGACCTGCGCATCGGGAAGGAGATCCTGAAGGGCGTGGCCGACAGCTACCGGCGGCTGCGCAACACCATGCGCTACATGCTGGGCGCGCTGTCGGGCTTCACCGAGGCCGAGCGCGTCGAGCCCGCCGAGATGCCGGAACTGGAGCGCTGGGTGCTGCATCGCCTCGCCGAACTCGATGCCGAGGTGCGCAAGGGCTATGCCGCCTACGACTTCCAGGGCGTGTTCCAGAAGCTGTTCACCTTCTGCACCACGGACCTGTCGTCGATCTACTTCGACATCCGCAAGGACGCGCTCTACTGCGACGCGCCCGGCTCGTTGCGGCGCCGCGCCTGCCGGACGGTGATGGATCACCTCTTCCACCGCCTGACCACCTGGCTCGCGCCGATCCTGGTCTTCACCATGGAGGAGGTCTGGCTGGAACGCTTCCCCGGCGAGGACAGCTCGGTCCACCTGGTCGATTTCCCCGAGACCCCGGCAAGCTGGCGCGATCCGGCGCTGGCCGAGAAATGGGACACGATCCGCGACGCGCGGCGCGTGGTGACCGGGGCGCTCGAAGTGCAGCGGACCGCGAAGGTGATCGGCGCCAGCCTCGAGGCCGCGCCCGAGGTCTTCGTCTCGCCCGCCATGGCCGCAATCCTCGGCAGCGTCGATTTCGCCGAGATCTGCATCACCTCGGACCTGACCCTGCGCACGGGCGAGCCGCCGGAAGGCGCCTTCCGGCTGGCCGATATGCCGGGGGTGGCGGTCCAGTTCCACCCCGCGACCGGGCAGAAATGCGAACGCTGCTGGAAGGTGCTGCCGGATGTGGGCACGCACAGGCACCCCGGCACCTGCCAGCGCTGCAACGACGCGCTGGGCTGAGCCCGTGGGCAGGATTGCCCACCCTACGCGGATCACCGTCCCGACGCCTTTCGGGCCGGTCACTCTGGTCGAGGGCGGCGGGCGCCTCGTGGGCGTCGACTGGCGCGACGACCCCGGCGAGTCCTCGCCGCTTCTGCAAGAGGCGGCGCGGCAGGTGTGCGCCTATTTCGACCGGCGCCTCACGCGGTTCGATCTGGCCCTCGACTGGGGCGAGGGGCTGAACGGCGACGTGCGCCGGGCGATGGCCGGGATACCGATGGGCGAGACCCGGACCTACGGCCAGATCGCCAAGGCGCTGGGCGCCCCGGCGCAGGCCGTAGGCCAGGCCTGCGGCGCGAACCCGCTGCCGATCCTCATCCCCTGTCACCGGGTCACCGGCACCGACTGGTTCGGCGGCTTCTCCGCCCCGGGCGGGGTCGAGACCAAGGCCGCATTGCTGCGCCATGAGGGGGCGCTGCTCCTGTGACCGAGCGCATCCGCGCCGTGATCCTCGATCTGGCCCTGGCCCGGGGGCGGGACCGGTCGCTTTGCCCTTCCGAAGTGGCAAGGGCGCTGGCGGTGGACTGGCGGCCCCTGATGCCAGAGGTGCGGGCCGTGGCCGCCACCATGCCCGAGATCATGGCGATCCAAGGCGGGGCCGAGGTCGATCCGGTTGCGGCGAAGGGGCCGATCCGGCTGCGGCTGCGGTGACTTCGACCGGTGCCCCCCAACCCCATCCCCTTCCCGCAAGGGGGAGGGGAGATGCCCTTGCCGGTCGCGTGGTCTACAGAAACCCTGTGTCTGGACTTATCGCCCGGCTTGCCGCGCCGCACGCAAAGGCCTAGCCAGTCGGTAACGGTTTCATGACAGGTGCGCTTTGACCCTAGGCGTCTTTCTGGCCGTCCTTGGCGCAGCTTTCCTGCATGCGCTGTGGAACGCGCTGATCAAGCTCGGCACCTCGAAGGTCGGGGGGATGGTGATCCTGTCGATCGTCGAAGTTCCCATTGGCCTTGCGGTGGTGCTGTTTACCCCTGCAATCGACCCGGCGGCGATCCCCTGGGTGATCGCGGCGGGCTGCACGCATTTCGCCTACAAGTTCTTCCTGACCTATGCCTATGACCGGGGCGATCTTTCCCGGGTTTATCCGATCGCCCGCGGCGCCGCGCCGATGGTGGTGGCGCTGATCGGCGCGCTGTTTCTGGCCGATGCCGTCACAGCGCGGGAATACCTTGCCATTGCCGTGCTGGCGGCGGGTATCCTGCTGATGGCGCGGGGGGTCTTCACCAGCGGCGAGGACCGCAAGCTTCTGCCCTTCGCGCTTGGCTCGGCGCTGGCTACTGCGACCTATACGCTGATCGACGGGATGGGGGCGCGGGTCTCGGGGTCGGCCGCGGCCTATGTCGCATGGGTCTTCGTCGCGGACGGAACCTTCTTTACCCTTGGCATGCTCGCCTTGCGTGGCTGGGACGTGATCCCGCGGAACTGGCAGGCCTGGCGCATGGGGGCGGTTGCCTCGGCCGCAAGCTATGGGGCCTATGCGGTGTCGATCTGGGCGATGACCCTGGCCCCGATTGCCGTGGTGGCGGCCCTGCGCGAGACCTCGATCCTCTTTGCCGTGCTGATCGGCTGGCTGGCCTTTGGTGAAAGGATGAACGGCGAGAAGGCGCTGGCTGCGGTCGTGATTGTTGCCGGAGTGATGCTGATGCGCCTTTAGCCGGGATGGCGCGGGGACACGTGGTCCCTGGCCCTGCACCCGCTGGCCCTTTCCCCCGGCTTGGGATAATCAGGCGCCGGACTCAAGGAAGGCGCAGACATGGCACGGATCCTCATCACCTCGGCCATTCCCTACATCAACGGGATCAAGCATCTGGGCAACCTGGTAGGCAGCCAGCTGCCTGCGGACCTCTTCGCGCGCTTCAACCGCGCCATGGGGCACGAGGTCATGTTCATCTGCGCCACCGACGAACACGGCACGCCGGCCGAACTGGCTGCCGCCAAGGCGGGCAAGCCGGTCGAGCAATACTGCGCCGAGATGCACGAGGTGCAGAAGAAGCTGGCCGAAGGCTTCCGTCTCTCCTTCGATCATTTCGGCCGGTCGTCCAGCCAGCGCAACCACCGGCTGACCCAGCATTTCGCGGGCAAGCTGGCCGAGAACGGCTTCATCGAGGAAGTGGTGGAGAAGCAGATATTTTCCATCGACGACAACCGCTTCCTGCCCGACCGCTACATCACCGGCACCTGTCCGAACTGCGGCTATCAGGCCGCGCGCGGCGACCAGTGCGAGAACTGCACCAAGCAGCTCGACCCGACCGACCTGATCAACCCGCGCTCGTCGATCTCCGGCTCGACGAACCTCGAGGTGCGCGAGACCAAGCACCTCTACCTGAAACAGCGCGCGCTGAAGGACAAGCTGGAAGCCTGGATCGATTCGAAGACCGACTGGCCGATCCTGACCACCTCGATCGCGAAGAAATGGCTGAACGACGGAGACGGGTTGCAGGACCGCGGCATCACCCGCGATCTCTACTGGGGCATCCCGGTGAAGAAGGGCGACCAGCCCTGGCCGGGGATGGAAGGCAAGGTCTTCTACGTCTGGTTCGACGCCCCTATCGAATACATTGCCGCGACCGCCGAATGGGCCGATGCGCACGGGCTTGGGGACGCGGCCTGGGAACGCTGGTGGCGCACCGACAAGGGCGCCCACGACGTGACCTATTACCAGTTCATGGGCAAGGACAACGTGCCCTTCCACACCCTCAGTTTCCCCGCCACGATCCTGGGGTCGGGCGAGCCGTGGAAGCTTGTCGATTACCTCAAATCCTTCAACTATCTGAACTATGACGGCGGCCAGTTCTCGACCAGCCAGGGCCGCGGCGTGTTCATGGACCAAGCGTTGTCCATCCTGCCTTCCGACTACTGGCGCTGGTGGCTGCTGTCGCACGCCCCCGAAAGCGCGGACAGCGAATTCACCTGGGAAAACTTCCAGGCCTCGGTCAACAAGGATCTGGCTGATGTTCTGGGCAACCTTGTGTCCCGTGTAACCAAGTTCGCGGTGGCGAAGTTCGGTAATGAAATCCCTGCTGCGGGCGACTTTGGCCCGCTGGAAACTGCACTGATCGCCGATCTTGGCGCGCGGATCGCGGACTATACCCGACACATGGAACAGATGGAGGTCCGCAAGGCTGCGGCCGAGTTGCGCGCGATCTGGGTGATCGGCAACGAATATCTGCAATCGGCCGCGCCCTGGTCGGTGGTCAAGACCGATCCCGAGAAGGCCCAGGCCATCGTGCGCCTGAGCCTCAACCTGATTCGCGTCTATGCCATCCTGTCGGCCCCGTTCATTCCCGACGCTGCCGACGCGATGATGCGGGCCATGGGTTCAGATGACTGGACCTGGCCTGCCGATGTCTCGACCGCGATCCGTGCCTTGCCGCCCGGCCACGGCTTCACGGTGCCGGACAACCTGTTCCGCAAGATCACCGACGAAGAGCGTGCCGACTGGCAGGTCCGTTTCTCGGGCGTCCGCTCCTGATGGCTGTGGCGGTGCAATCCCGTCCCGTGCCGCATCAGACATGCATGACCGCGAATTTCAGGTGATCGGTGCCAGGCGCTGAGGCAGGCTTGCCCTGCGGCAACCGCGGCACCCATTCCTTGCCTTGGCCCTCTGCATTTTATCTGGCGACCGCCACGAAAAGAACTCTTGCTGCTCTTGCTCTGCCACCCCTCGGCGCGGCCCCCGCCATCGCCCAGGACACACCCGGAAAGAACCCGGTCGAAACGACCGCGGCGAAAAGCACCCTGACCATCGCTACCGCCCTGCTCAGCTATGGCCCTGCGAATCGGGATCCTCTTGCGCTGCTTTCCGCCGTGCAGATGATGGTGAAGGCTGCCGAAGGCACCACAATCGAATCCGGCGGCAAGCAGATGGACCTTGGTGCCGTGCTGGCCGAGGCCATGGCCATGGCGCCCGATGACCCGCTGATCGTCGCCCGGGCCGACGCCCTGCGCGGCGAAGCGGAAGCCCGCTCCCGGGGGCCTGCTATTGGGAATACTGGTGCGGCTGGTACGGCTACTGCGACTTCTGGTACGTCTGTTAGTGATCCCGTATCCGAAGCACCGCATGCGACCGGCCGGGAAACTGGCCGGTCTTTCGATGCCGCATGGCAACAACTTCCCTTCGCGCGCGCAGAAATTCGTGCAGATTAGATGGATTTCCGCCTAAGGCGGGTCTGAGTGGGACGAAGTTCCGCTCAGGGGCAGAACTTGGGGCGACGTGCCGCGCGTTCTGATGGTAAGGTCATGACCGTGGGACCCGAGTCGCTGCCAACAATAAGGAGCCCGACATGACAGATGTTCTGCCATCCCGACGCAAGTCGTTCAGAACCTACGCTGCCATTGCCCTTTTTCTTGCCGTCTATGCCGGTGTGCTGATTGTCGTCTTCGCGCCGAAACAGATGATCGCCGTGCAATCCGGTGCAAGCATCACCGGATCGGACTGATCCATCACCTTCCTGCGGCCGTGCAAGTTCGGCTGCTCGTCACTCTGTTCCAGTAGCACGGTGCGGCGTAGGGCATGTGACATCGCCTTGAAGTGCAGCAGCATAAAGCCGCCGTGCCGGCGAAATGAAAAGGGGCGGCCCGAAGGCCGCCCCGTTCCGTCTCAGGCCCGAAGGTCGAAGCGGTCGGCTTCCATCACCTTGGTCCAGGCTGCCACGAAGTCGTTCACGAATTTCTCCTTCGCGTCGTCCTGAGCATAGACCTCGGCATACGCGCGCAGGATCGAGTTCGATCCGAACACCAGATCCGCCCGAGTCGCCGTCCATTTCACGGCGCCGGTCTTGCGGTCCTGGACTTCGTAGAGGTTCGTCCCCTTCGGCACCCACTTGTAGGCCATGTCGGTCAGGTTGACGAAGAAGTCGTTCGTCAGCGCGCCCGGACGGTCGGTGAAGACGCCATGCGCGGTGCCGCCGTGGTTGGTGCCCATCGCCCGCATGCCGCCGACAAGGCAGGTCATCTCGACCGCGGTCAGGCCCATCAGCTGCGCCCGGTCGAGCATCAGCTCTTCGGCGGTGACGACATAGTCCTTCTTCATCCAGTTGCGGAAGCCGTCGGCGACGGGTTCCAGGACCGAGAAGCTGTCGGCATCGGTCTGTTCCGCGGTCGCGTCGCCGCGGCCGGGGTGGAAGGGCACGGTCACGTCAACGCCGGCAGCCTTGGCGGCCTGTTCGACACCGACATTTCCCGCAAGGACGATGACATCGGCGACCGAGGCGCCGGCCTCCTTGGCGATGGGTTCCAGAACCGACAGGACGCGCGCCAGCCGGGCGGGCTCGTTGCCTTCCCAGTCCTTCTGCGGGGCGAGCCGGATGCGGGCGCCGTTCGCGCCGCCCCGGTTGTCAGAGCCGCGGAAGGTGCGCGCCGAATCCCAGGCGGTGGCGACCATGTCCGAGATGGAGAGGCCGGAGGCCGCGATCTTCGCCTTGACCGCCGCCACGTCCCAGCCGGTCGGGCCCTGCGGCACCGGATCCTGCCAGATCAGGTCTTCCTGCGGCACCCAGGGACCGAGGTAGCGGACCTTCGGCCCCATGTCGCGGTGGGTCAGCTTGAACCAGGCGCGGGCGAAGGCGTCCGAGAAGGCCGCGTGATCCTTGGCGAAACGCTCGCTGATCTCGCGGTAGATGGGGTCCATCTTCATCGCCATGTCGGCGTCAGTCATGATCGGCATGCGGCGGATCGAGGGATCTTCCACATCGACCGGCATGTCCTCTTCCTTGATGTTGACCGGTTGCCACTGCCAGGCCCCGGCGGGGGACTTCTTCAGCTCCCAGTCATAGTTCAGCAGCAGGTGGAAATAGCCGTTGTCCCACTTGGTCGGGTGCGTGGTCCAGGCGCCTTCGATGCCGCTGGTCACGGTGTCTCGGCCGACGCCGCGGGTCTTGTGGTTCATCCAGCCCAGACCCTGTTCGGAGATGTCGGCGCCTTCGGGCTCGGGCCCGAGGTTCGCTGCACTGCCGTTGCCATGCGCCTTGCCGATCGTGTGGCCGCCGGCGGTCAGCGCCACGGTCTCTTCGTCGTTCATCGCCATGCGGGCGAAGGTCACGCGCACGTCCTGCGCCGTCTTGAGCGGGTCGGGCTTGCCGTCAACGCCTTCGGGGTTGACGTAGATCAGCCCCATGACCACCGCCGCCAGCGGATTTTCCAGTGAGGTCCGATCCTCCTTCGTGGGGTAGCGTTCGTCCTTCAGCCATTCCTTTTCCGACCCCCACCAGGTGTCCTTTTCGGGGTGCCAGATGTCTTCGCGCCCGAAGCCGAAGCCGAAGGTCTTGAGCCCGGCCCATTCGTAGGCCACGGTGCCGGCCAGCACCATCAGGTCAGCCCAGCTGATCCGGTTGCCGTATTTCTTCTTGATCGGCCAAAGCAGGCGGCGGGCCTTGTCGAGGTTGGCGTTGTCGGGCCAGCTGTTCAGGGGGGCGAAGCGGTGGTTGCCGGTGCCGGCCCCGCCACGGCCATCAGCCATGCGGTAGGTGCCCGCCGCGTGCCAGGACATGCGGATGAACAGGCCCGCGTAGGTGCCCCAGTCGGCCGGCCACCAGTCCTGGCTGTCGGTCATCAGCGCCATCAGGTCGCGCTTCAGCCCGTCGAAGTCCAGCTTCTTCACTTCCTCGCGGTAGTTGAAGCCCTTGAGCGGCTGCACCTTGGTGTCGTGCTGATGCAGGATGTCGAGGTTCAGGGATTTCGGCCACCATTCCATGACCGAGTTTCCGGTTTCGGTGATCGCGCCATGCACGACCGGGCATTTCCCCGACCGTCCAATATCGTTGCCGTCCATCTTGCTCTCCTCGTATGGCTCGTGGCTGCCTTGCAGACATGTGGGATGCGCCCTTCGGAACCGGAAGGGCGACCAATTGTCCGCAAAGGCCATGTCAAACCGGTAACACGAGCCATTGATAAAAGGAATTTTCATTTTCCAATCGCTGCGATAATTTATTCTGATGTCACAGCTGACACTGAAACACCTGCGCTATTTCGAGGCGCTGGCTCGCCATCGCCACTTCGGCCGGGCGGCGGAGGCTTCGGCCATCTCGCAACCCGCGCTGTCCTTGCAGGTGAAGGAGCTTGAGGACATCCTTGGCGCCCCCTTGGTCGAACGCGGGCCACGGCAGATTCGCCTGACGCCGCTGGGCGAGGATTTCGCCCAGCGTGCTCGCGATGTTCTGCGCAGCGTCGATGAACTGGCTGCGCTGGCCCGCGCCTCGTCCGGGCCTCTGTCGGGGCGTCTGCGGCTGGGCGTGATCCCCACCATCGCGCCCTATTTCCTGCCGCACCTCATCCGGCAGCTCGCCGACCGCTTTCCTGACCTGTCCGTCCACCCGCGCGAGGCGGTGACCTCGCGGCTGGTGCGCGACCTGACCGAGGGGCGGATCGACCTGGCGCTTGTGGCCCTGCCGGTTTCCGAGCCATCGCTGGCCGAACATCCGCTGTTCGACGAGGAATTCCTGCTGGTCCGCCCCGCCGCGCAGGCGGGTCAGCCGGTCCCGACGCTGGACCAGCTGGGCCGGATGCAGCTGCTGCTGCTGGAGGAAGGCCACTGCTTCCGCGACCAGGCGATCAGCGTCTGCAAGCTGCCGCGCCTGCCCGCGGGCGAGATCATCGAGGGCTCGTCACTGTCCACCCTTGTGCAGATGGTCGCGGCCGGAATCGGCGTGACCCTGATCCCGGAAATGGCCGCCGCCCTGGAAACCCGATCCGCCGCCGTGGTCATCGACCGTCTGCCGAGGCCGCGTCCGGGTCGGACCATCGGCCTGGTCTGGCGCAAGTCGAACCCGCTGGCCGACCGTCTGGCAGAGCTTGCCGTCGTGCTGCATCCCCCGGACGTGATGCCGCAGGCCGCTTCGGCGGCTTGACTGCGCCGTCGCTTTGCCCCATGCCCTGCGCATGGTCGCGAAAGTCTTCCATGTCCTTCACCGGCTTCTGCTGCTGGTTGCCGTCACGGTCTCGCTGACCGCGACCGGCTTTGCGCACAAGATGCCCGATGCGCAGGATCAGGCGCTTGCTTTCGCGCTGGCCAATGGCGTGACGCCGGATGACCTCTGTGGTGGTGCACCAGTCGGCAGTTCGCGCGATGCCCATTGTCTGGCCTGCCAGATCACGGGATCTGCCGACCTGCCGCCTGCAACCACGGCACTGATCGACCTTGAGCTTGCTCTTGTCGCCTGCGTTGCCGCTCCGCGCGAAGCGCGGATCACGGCCCGGATCCTCGACCCCGCGCACAGCCCGCAGGGCCCGCCCTCCGCCTGACCGCTGCCACCCGGCGGTGCCGAGCGGCTTTCTGAAGCCTCCGCCTGCCTTTTCCCTTTCCCGTGGCCCGCATGGCGGGAGGCGTCCCGCAAGATCGTCGGGCCCCCGACTGGCCCTTTCCGGCCCCGCGCCGGAAGGGGCCCCTTTCCAGATCAACCAATCCGAGGAACCGACACATGGTCCGACTTCTTGCTCTTGCCGCAGCGCTTCTGCTGGCTGCCCCGACCCTTGCCCCCTCGGCCTTCGCCCATGAGGTGACGGCCGGCGATATCCAGATCATCCACCCCCACATTCCCCAGCCGCCCGCCAGCGCCAAGGCTGCGGGGGGCTTCATGGCCATCGTGAATACCGGCACCGAACCCGACCGCCTGATCGGCGCCGAAAGCGACATCGCGATGAAGGTTGAGGTGCATGAAAGCAAGGTCGATGAAAACGGCGTTGGCACCATGACCCCCGTCGAATTCATCGAGATTCCCCCGGGCGGGACCGTCAATCTGCAACATGGTGGCTACCACATCATGTTCATGGGCCTGAAGGCCAAGCTGACCGAAGGCGAAATGCACAAGGGTATCCTGATCTTCGAACGGGCCGGTCGGGTTGAGATCGAGTTCCAGATCGACCCGCCCACGGGGCAGCAAGGGGCGGCGCCGATGGACCATTCCTCCATGGGCCACGGAACGGGCGGCTGAGCCGAGGTTTCTGCTGGCATGGCCGTGCGGACGGGGCCAGACTGCGCCAAAGGCCGTCCAGCCCCGCCTGACACGGATTAGGTGCCCATGCCTGCAGACAGACCCATGCGGCCCGGCGAAGTTGCTCTGCCCTTCGATCCGGGCAGCGCGACCGACGCCGGGCTTTGCTTTATCGGCCATCTGCGCACTCCGTGGACGCGCGGACGCTGCCCGAAGAACCTGCGCGAGGCGCGTGCGCTGGGCGGAGATTGTCAGGCCCGGATCAATGCGCCCTTCCGCCCCGGCCTTCAGGGCCTTTCACCGGGCCAGGCGGTAATTCTTCTTTACTGGACGGGCGCGGCGCGGCGCGATCTGATCGTGCAGCAGCCGGCGCACCGCGACCGGCCGACCGGCACCTTCGCGCTACGGTCGCCCGCCCGTCCGAACCCGATTGCCCTGGCTGTAGTGCGGCTGCTCGACCTTGATGCCGAAAACGGCACGCTGATCTTCGATGCGCTGGATGCCTATGACGGCACGCCACTGCTCGACCTGAAACCCTGGCTTCGCTCGGTCGATGTTCCACCGGAAACCGGCGCCGATTGAAGCGGCTGGAAGGCTCGGCTACACCCGCGGACAAGCACGGTGCAGGAGGGGGGCCGGGATGCCGGGTGATGCAGCGCAACCCAAACATGGGCACTACGATGTCGTCATCGTCGGCGGGGCGATCATGGGTTCGTCTGCCGCCTGGTGGCTGACACGCCTGGGCTTTGGGGGGCGCATTCTTGTTGTCGAACGTGATCCGACCTATCAGAAGGCCGCCACTGCGCTGAGCTTCTCCTGCATCCGCCAGCAGTTCTCGACCGAGCTGAACATCCGCATCTCGCAGTTCGGGGCGGAATTCGTGCAGTCGCTGCGCCAGCAGATGGGCGGCGATGAGCGCGTGCCTGAGTTGAAGATCCAGAACTTTGGCTATCTCTACCTGGCGGACACCCCCGAATTCGCTGCCACGTTGCGCGCCAATCAGGCGGTGCAGGCCGCAGCCGGGGCAGGCACGCGGCTGCTGACCCCCGACCAGATCGCGGCCGAATTCCCCTTCTGCCGGGTGGACGACCTTATCCTTGGCAGCCTGAACACGCGGGACGAGGGCTATTTCGACGGCTACACCGTCTTCGACTGGTTCCGCCGCAAGGCGCGCGAAGCCGGGGTGGAATATCTGGCCGACGAGGTCACGGGTCTTGACGTGGGGCAGGGCCGGGTGACGGGGGTCCGTCTTGCCTCTGGCGGACGCATCGGCTGCGGCCTGATCGTGAACGCCGCTGGCACGCGCGGGGGGCGCGTGGCGGCGATGGCCGGCATCCGCCTGCCCATCGAACCGCGCAAGCGCTACAACTGGGTGATCCAGGCGGAAACCCCGCTGGACCGACCGCTGCCCCTGACCATCGACCCTACCGGCGCCTTCGTGCGCGAGGTCGGCGGCGGCACCTACATGGCCGGCGGCCACGCCGACCACGACCCAGAGGCCGACCCGGACGATTTCACGATGGACCCCGACCTCTGGCTGGAAAAGATCTGGCCCGCCATCGCCACGCGCATCCCTGCATTCGAGGCGGTGAAGGTGATCAGCGAATGGGCCGGACAGTACGATTTCAACACGCTTGACCAGAATGCGGTGACCGGTCCGCACCCTGAAATCACGAACTTCCTGTTCCTGAACGGCTTTTCAGGCCATGGGCTGCAACAGGCCCCGGCCATGGGGCGCGGCACGGCGGAATGGATCATTCATGGCGCCTACCGCAGCCTGGACCTGTCACCCTTCCACTACGACCGGGTCGCCGAGGGCCGCGGCGTCGTCGAAGCTGCGGTGATCTGAGGGGTGGGTTCCGTGCAATTGGCCCGGACCGACGAAGCGGCATCCTTTGGCTCTGTCTGCTTGTCGGCGCGGCCAAGGCGAGGGGCAGAACTTCCGGCCTGGCGTGGCGCCCCTCGGTGAGGGCGGGTTCAGGGCAGGGAATTCCGCGGGCATTGTTCTTCCGCAATCCGGGAGCCTTGCGGATCTTCCGGTTGGACAGAAGCCCCGCGCGTTGGCCCACCTGGCGCGACAGCCGAACGTTGAGGAAGAGGCGCGCCAGCAGTTCCATATTCGGTTGCAGCACTGCATTCTCGTTGTTGGCCGCCTTGAAGACCTGAAGGCCCGACCCGTCCTTCTTCAGGCAAAGGTCCACGATCTGGCCCAGATGGCGGGCGCCGGTTCGACGGATGATCCCTGGGCCACAGGCGCGGCGGTTTCAGCCCCCACATCTTGCGCCTGTCCCCCCATGGGTGATCTAATGCCTGACGCCTTAGCAGGATAACCTAGATGCCGAACGACCTCCTCTCCCAGGCCGCCGCGACCTATGACGCCTCCTCGATCGAGGTGCTGGAAGGGCTGGAACCGGTCCGCAAGCGACCCGGCATGTATATCGGCGGCACCGACGAACGGGCGCTTCATCATATGGTCGCCGAAATTCTCGACAACGCGATGGACGAGGCCGTGGCCGGCCATGCGACCCGCATCGAGGTCGAACTGCATGACGACGGCTCGGTCACCGTGCGCGACAACGGCCGCGGTATCCCCGTGGACCCCCACCCCAAATTCCCCGACAAGTCCGCACTCGAGGTCATCCTCTGCACGCTGCACGCCGGGGGCAAGTTCTCGAACAAGGCCTATTCCACCAGCGGAGGCCTGAACGGCGTCGGCTCCTCGGTGGTCAACGCGCTCTCGGACCGCATGGTCGTTCAGGTCGCCCGCAACAAGGAACTTTACGAACAAAGCTTCTCGCGCGGAATCCCCCAAGGTCCGGTGCGGAAGCTTGGCCCCACCCCGAACCGCCGCGGCACCTGGGTCACCTTCCACCCAGACCCGGAAATCTTCGGCCACCAGACGCTGAAACCCGCCCGCCTCTACAAGATGACGCGGTCCAAGGCCTATCTCTTTTCGGGCGTGGAAATCCGCTGGAAATCGGCCATACCTGACGGCGACACGCCGATGGAGGCCACTTTCCACTTTCCCGGCGGCCTGGCCGACTTCCTGAACGACTCGCTCCGCAAGGTCACCACCTACTCCGAACGCCCCTTTGCCGGCCGCGTCAGCTTCGAGGAGAAATACGGCGTCCCCGGTTCGGTCGAATGGGCGATCAACTGGACGCCGGGGCAGGACGGCTGGCTGCACAGCTACTGCAACACCGTCCCCACGCCGGAAGGCGGCACGCACGAGACCGGCTTCTGGGCCGCAATCCTGAAGGGCATCCGCGCCTATGGCGAGCGGGTGAAGAACCGCAAGGCCGACCAGATCACCCGCGAGGACCTGCTGACCGGTGGCTGCGCGCTTCTGTCCATCTTCATCCGCGAACCCAGCTTCGTCGGCCAGACCAAGGACCGGCTGTCCACCGAGGAAGCCGCGAAATGGGTCGAAAACGCCGTCCGCGACCATTTCGACACCTGGCTTGCCGCCGACCCGAAATCGGCCGGCGCGATCCTCGACTTCCTCGTCCTGCGCGCCGAGGAACGCCTGCGGCGGCGCGAGGAAAAGGAAACCGCCCGCAAGACCGCGACCAAGAAGCTGCGGCTCCCCGGCAAACTCACCGACTGCTCTGCCAAGTCGCGCGAGGGGACCGAGCTGTTCATCGTTGAAGGCGACAGCGCGGGCGGTTCCGCCAAGGGCGCGCGCGACCGCAATTTCCAGGCGCTCCTGCCCCTGCGCGGCAAGGTGCTGAACGTCCTCGGCGCCGCCTCCGCCAAGCTGACCGAGAACGCCGAGATCCGCGACATCTGCGAGGCGCTGGGGACCGGCATGGGGTCGAAGTTCCGCCTCGACGACCTGCGCTATGAGAAGATCATCATCATGACCGACGCCGACGTGGACGGCGCGCATATCGCCTCGCTCCTGATGACCTTCTTCTTCACCCAGATGCGCCCCCTGATCGACAAGGGCCATCTCTACCTCGCCTGCCCGCCGCTCTACCGGCTGACGCAGGGGGCGCGGCGGGTCTATGTCGCCGACGATGCCGAGAAGGAGGCCTGGCTTGCGAAGGGACTGGGCGGCAAGGGCAAGATCGACGTGCAGCGCTTCAAGGGCCTGGGAGAGATGGACGCCAAGGACCTGAAGGAGACCACGATGAACCCCGCGACGCGCAAGCTGATCCGGGTGTCGATCGACGAGGACGAGCCGGGAGATACGAATGATCTGGTGGAGCGGCTGATGGGCAAGAAGCCCGAGCTGCGGTTCCAGTACATCCAGGAGAACGCGAGGTTCGTGGAGGAGCTGGATGTGTGATCCGACTTGCGCGGATTATGTGACAGCTCTTCTTTCTTCGCCCTTGCGGACCCGCCCCCGCACATCGATGTCGTCGCGCGGTGGTCGCATCATCCGGGCCATTTCAGCCGGCACATGCGCATGTGACTGGCAGGGGCCGCATTTTTCGGCTTGAAAAGGCCACGCCATGTAACCGGGATCCTGTCATGCTTCGCAGCCTTGTCGTCTTTCTGCTTCTGACCACCGCCGCCGCTGCCGATACCGCCGATGGCGAGGCGCTGAAGGCGATGACCTGGGACGAAATCGTCGAACAGGCGCGCGGTGGCACGGTCAACTGGTTCATGTGGGGGGGCGCCGACAACATCAATGCCTATGTCAGCGATTACGTCGCAGCTGTGCTGAAGCGCGACCATGACATCACGCTGAACCGCGTGCCGATCACCGATGCGGCCGAGGTCGTGAACCTTGTCCTGACCGAAAAGGAGGCTGGGATCACGGATTCCGGCAGCGTCGATCTGATCTGGATCAACGGCGAGAACTTCCGGTCGATGAAACAGGCCGACCTGGCCTTCTGCGGTTACACCGATCTTCTGCCGAACAACGCGTTGGTGAACTGGGACAACCCGGCCATAGCCAACGATTTCGGCGTGCCGGTCGATGGTTGCGAAGTGCCGTGGAACACCGTCCAGTTCGCCTTCGCCCACGACAGCGCGACGCTGCCCGACCCGCCGCAGGACATGGCCGCGCTGATCGACTGGATCAAGGCCAACCCTGGCCGATTCACCTATCCCGCGCCGCCGGACTTCACCGGCTCTGTCTTCGTGCGGCATGTGTTCTATCATGCCGCCGGCGGGCCCGACGCGCTGCTGGGGCCCTTCGACCAGGCGACTTTCGATGTGGTGGCGGCAAGAACCTGGGCCATCCTGAACGAGATCGAACCCTTCCTCTGGCGCGGGGGCGCGACCTATCCGACCACAATCACTCAGCTGAACGAACTGTTCGCCAACGGCGAGGTGGCCTTTACCTTCAATTACGATTCCGCACAGTTCGGCATTGCGGTGCAGGCAGGCATCTACCCCGATACGGTGCGATCGTTCGGTCTGACCGATGGCACCATAGGCAATACCAACTACACGCTGATCCCGTTCAATTCGCCCAACAAGGCGGCCGCGATGGTCGTGCAGAATGTGCTGCTGTCGGGCGAGGCTCAGCTCGAGAAAGCCAGGACCGAGGTCTGGGGCGCCGCCCCCGCCATCGAGATCACCCGCACCACGCCCGAGGTTCAGGCTGGCTTTGCCGCGATCAAGGGCCACCCGTCGGTAGTCCCTTCCGAGGAGCTGGCCCGTGCTGCCTTGCCCGAACTTCAGGCCGATTGGCTGGTAGCCATCGAGGAAGGCTGGAAGGCAAACGTCGGGAACTGACTGCTTTTCATGCCGTATTCGCCCCGTCGCAAGGCCTGCGCGAGGTGCATGGATGGCGGGCCCCGCTTGTCCGTCTGTCCCGCTTCGCGCAAGCTGGAGTGACTTAACTCAAGCCACCGCAGCGAAAGTCCCCGTGTGACCGACCGTACCCGACTTGCCCTGATGCTGGCGCCCGCGCTTCTGGTGCTCGGCGGGCTTTTCCTGACCGGGCTGGGCCTTTCGCTGCTGCGTTCATTCCGCTACATACCCGCCCTTGGCCTGACGGATCCCGATCTTGGCGCCTATGCTGCCGTCCTGACCGCACCCGGTTTTCTGACCTCGCTGGGCCTTTCGCTGTGGATCGCAACCGCTTCCACGCTGATTGCGTCCACCTTTGCGCTTGGTGCTGCGCTTCTGCTGCGTCAGACCTTCACTGGTCGGGCGATCATCTCGTTCCTCTTCCAGATCAACCTTACCATCCCGCATGTCGTCGGCGCCGTCGGCATCCTTTATCTTGTGTCCCAATCCGGCAGCTTTGCCCGCCTTGCCCACGCCGGCGGCCTGATCGGCGCACCGTCAGAATTTCCGCCGCTCACCCATGATCCTTTCGCCATCGGCATCATCCTGACCTACGTCTGGAAAGAGGTTCCCTTCATCGGCCTCATCCTGCTGGCCAGTCTGCAGTCGATCAGGCCCGAGCATGAAGCCGCCGCTCGCAGCCTTGGCGCAAACCGCTGGCAGGTGTTTCGCCATGTCCTGCTGCCGCTGCTCATGCCCGCGCTTGCCGCTGCCTCGGCTCTTGTCTTTGCCTTTGCCTTCGGGGCCTATGAGATACCTCTGATTCTGGGGGCCCACGCGCCCGAGGCGCTGCCGGTCGCCGCATGGCGCAGCTTCACCGCAATCGATCTGGCCGCCAGGCCCCAGGCCCATGCCATGGCCATTGTCATCGCCCTGATCGGTGCCGTCCTGCTGGCGCTTTACGCGCGTGTGGCGTTGCGGAAAGGGGGGCGCGATGCGGTCTAATCACTGGCAGATCATCGGCGCAGCCCTGCTGGCGCTGGCCCTGATCCTGCCGATGGTGCCGCTGGCGATCTGGTCCCTTGCGCATGGCTGGCGTTTCCCCGACCTGCTGCCGCGCGCCTGGTCGCTGAAGGCATGGGACTACGCCCTTTCCGCCCCCTCGGGCGTTCTGCAAAGCCTTTGGATCACCTTCTGGATCGCACTGGCGACCACCGCCCTTGCCGCCCTTGTCGGGGTGCCTGCGGGCCGGGCGCTGGGGCTGCACGATTTCCGCGGCAAGCGGCTGGTCCTGCTGCTGATGATCGCCCCGGCCTTGATACCGGCCATCGCTATCGCGCCGGGGCTGCATGGCGTGTTCCTGCGCCTTGGCCTGACCGGCGGCACGGGTGGGGTGATCCTTGCCCACCTCATCCCCACGCTGCCCTACATGGTGCTGATCATGGCCGCCGTCTTTGCCCGGTTCGACACCGCACACGAGGATCAGGCCCGCTCTCTGGGTGCGGCGCCTTGGCAGGTCTGGCGTCATGTCACCCTGCCGGCCATCGCGCCTGGTCTGTTGACCGCCTGCCTTTTCGCCTTCCTCGTTTCATGGTCGCAGTATCTGCTGACCCTCGCGGTCGGCAGTGGGCGGGTTCAGACGTTGCCGCTCCTGCTCTACAGCTTTGCCGCTGCCGGCCGCAACGACGTGACCGGGGCCATCGCGCTGATCTACATCCTGCCCGGCGTCCTGGTCGTCGCACTGACCGCGCGGCAGGTGACGGGCCGGCATCCTGCACTGATGGCCGGCCCGTGACCCTTGAGCTTCATTTGCTGACGAAGACCTATCCCGGCGCGGTGCGCCCGACGGTCCGGGATCTGTCGCTGACCGTTCCACGGGGCGGGGTGACGGCGCTTCTTGGCCCTTCGGGCGCGGGAAAGACCACCGTGATGCGCATGGTCGCGGGCCTTCTGGCCCCTGACACGGGTGACATCCGGCTGGACGACCGGTCGCTGCTGCCCCTGCCACCCGAACGGCGCGGGGTGGTCATGGTGTTCCAGAATGCGCCGCTCTTCCCGCATCTCACTCTGGCAGAAAACGTCGGCTTCGGCCTCAGGATGCGCGGCCTGCCCTCGGCCGAGATCCACGACCGCGTCGGCGCGATGTTGGAGCGCGTGCAGCTTTCCGGCCTCGGATCGCGCCGTCCGCACCAGCTGTCGGGGGGCCAGCAGCAGCGCGGTGCGCTCGCCCGCGCCCTTGTGCTGAGGCCGAGGCTGCTTCTTCTTGATGAACCGCTTTCGAACCTTGACGCCGCGCTGCGCGAAGAGATGCGCGGCCTGATCCGCGCGCTGCAGCGCGAGACCGGGATTACCACCCTGGTCGTCACCCATGACCAGAGCGAGGCCGTTGTTCTGGCCGACCGCGTGGCACTGCTGCTGGACGGGCGCCTTGCGCAGGAAGCCGAGCCGGACGAGATCTTCGCGCGCCCGGCCTCGGTTGCCGTGGCGCGCTTTATCGGCGGGGTGAACTTTCTGCCGGGTCGTTGTGTGCAAGGTGCCTTCGAATGTGCGCTCGGTCGCCTGCCGCTGCCGTCGGACGCCTCCGAAGGGCCAGGCACACTGACGATCCGCCCCGAGGCGCTGCGCCTTGGCCCTGGCCCGGATGCACGTGTCGGACAGGTGCTGGAACGAACGTTTCTGGGCAGCCAGACCCGGCTGACGATGGTGCTTGCCGGGCAGAGGCTGGAGGCGCTGGTCGCGCCCGACACGGCACGCCACTTTGCGCCGGGGGATCCGATCCAGGTGTCACTTCCTGTCGATGCGCTGTGGGTAATACCCGACGCAGCCGGCTGACGCCGGTTATCAGTTGCCTTGCGGGGCAAGCAGAACCGCCCGGCCACGGCCGGCACGCTTTGCCGCATAAAGCGCGCGGTCGGCTTCGGCCAGAATGCGGGCTGGCTCGCAGGGCGTCAGATCGACCGAGCGGGCGATGCCCACGCTGGCCGAGATCCGCACCTCGCTGCCCTGGGCATCGATCGGGTCCGACACGCGTGCAATGATCCGTTCCGCAATCGTGCGCAGAACCCGTTCCTCGGTCCGGTTCACGATGATCACAACGAATTCGTCACCGCCGATCCGCACCGCGCAATCATCAGCCCGGATCTGGTCAGCAAGGATGCGGGAAACAGTTGCCAGAACGTGATCACCGGCGGCGTGACCAAGGCTATCGTTCACCTTCTTGAAATAGTCGAGGTCGATGTGCAGCAGGCCGAAACCAGCCTTGGCGGCGCACAGTCGTTCCAGAAGCAGATCGGCCGCGCGCCGGTTCCGCAGCCCGGTCAGCGGATCGGTCAGCGCCTCTTCCTCGGCCGCCATGCGTGCCCCTTCCAGCCGCAGGTTAAGGGCCCGAAGTTCGCGTGTGACGGCGGCATTCGCCTCGGCAAGGTAAAGCAGTTCCATGGCCAGGTCGGTTGCGGCAAAGTCGGCGTCCGAAAGCGAGAACTTGCGCACCGCGGCAATCAGATCGATCCCGAACGACAGGTTCAGCAGGATCAGCCTGCCCTCGTCAAGCCGCATGCCGACCCCGCGCAGGCCGATCTTCGACCGGTTTCGCGGCATCAGGCGAAAGCGCTGTCCGGCGCGGTCCAGCACCTCGGCCACCGTCACCGCACCACCCGGAGAGCGAACTTCGAATAGATCTTCGAACCTTGCGCCCGGGGGCGGGATGCCATCCAGCACGCGGGCCAGCGTCGGCCCCACGCTGAGAATCGTTCCCTCGCCATCCAGCAACAGATACATCGGCATGAAGCGCGACAGGCCATCGACAGGCAAAGGGCAGACGGGTCCGGGCATGGCCTTTTCCCTCCTAGTGGTCCGGTCGGGCAAGATCGAAGCGGCGGGCCGCGGAATGCGCACAGTCCAGGATTTTCACCTGGATGGTCCCGAGCGGCCCGGGTTCGATCAGACAGAGCACACCGTAATCGTCCGCCATGGCGGTCAGGATCCCGACAAGGATGCTGGTCATGCCGCCCGGTTCGGATCGGCAGCGGATCTCGAAGCGGTCGGGGCCAAGTTCGCGCAATTCGACCTCGGGCATCTCGAGATCGGGCAAGGCCAGACGGGCGCGGCCTGGCATTTCCTCCAGAGAATGCAGGAAATCCACAAAGCCCATGCCGCCAAACCGAAGCAGGCGGCGAACCCCATCATTATCCGGGTTGGTGACCAGATAGGTTCCCATGTCTTCCCATATCGTTTCGACGGGGCGCCCCAGGACTTCGGCGGCATGTCGCGCGACACGGTCTGCCGTGCCGGAAGCATAGCGCAGCATCGGTTCGAAAGTCTCGCCCGGAAGGGCGGCCCGGCGGCAGACTGCCTGCCAGACGGATGTGCCGAACGTATCAATGATGTAACCCTGCAGCGACCGCAGCATCAGCGCATCCATGACCGAACCCTCCGCGTTTTCCTGCGCAGGGTAGGCGGCAATGGTTAAGAATGCCCCTCAGGTCATGGCATGATCAGCAGCCCGGCTTCGCCGGTGCCAAGCTGGTTGATCGGGGCTGCGGTCAGCGGAGGCGGGGCCATGCGCCAGGCCTCCAGCAGGTCGGCAATTTCTTCGCTGGGGATGTAGCCGCCATCGCTGCGCAGGACCGAACGGCTGACCAGCAGCCCATCATCGCCCAGGTAAAGGCCCTGAAGTTCAAGATAGTCGCTGCCGCGTTCCAGGATCAGTATCGCCTCTTCGCCGGGCCGGTTCGGCAGCAGGTCGGCCACGGCCATCAGGCAGCCCGGTCGGCCGCTTGACTGGCCGCGTTCACACTGGGCCTTCCAGTCGCGCAGCTGGTAGTCCTGCGCCGCGGCCAGAAGGATGTCGCGCGTGCCGGTTGCCGTCTCGGGCTGGACAGGCATCAGCCCTGACAGGACCGTGGCCAGCGACGCACGGTTCGCTTCGCCTGTCTCGGCCCTGCCGGCGAGGCGGTCGGCCAGCGCCTCCTGCCCCGGAGCCTGCGCGCGCTCGGCAAGAGCGGCCAGAACCTCGGCACCCGGGCGTCCCCAGGAGCGAAGGGCCTCTATGTCGAGATCCTTGGCCGCAGTGCGGCCACTGTCATAGCGGGCCAGCTGATTGCGTGCCGAAATGGCCTCGGCATTCAGAAGCGGCGTCAGCCACAATGCCGCAAGCCCGATCACCACCAGCGCCATTCGGATGTTGGTCTGACGGATGCGTTCCATCCAGCCGGGCCCGCGCAGCACCGCCACGGCATAGGCCAGCCCATAGGCCAGCCCCAGCCCGGCGACAAGCGCGACGAACAGCCGGTCCGGCGTCAGGCCATACTGTTCGACGCGCAGCCAGACCGCCCAGGCCGCCAGCGCCGAGAGGAACGGCAGCAGCATCGCAGTCGCCTGCGTGGCACGGAGCAGCAGCTGGCTTTGCGTGGCCTCGGCATCGGTCTGGTCGATGGCGACAGAGACCAGCGAAATCCCTGCCCCGACCAGGGCCAGAAGCAGCAGCGCCGGCGACAGTCCGCCGACAAGGCCGGACAGACCCCGAAACGGCAGCGCAAGCAGAAAGACCAGAATGACCGCCAGCACCACTGGCAGCAGCAGACGGAACAGCCGCAGGACCAGATAGGGCGACAGCAGCTCTGCCATCTGGTAGACGACCGCCATGCCAAGGCCCAGGACGGCGCCGGTGATCACCATGGGCACCACGGAATGGCGCAGAAGGTCGGCAATCGCGCGGATTCCGACAATCTGCAGAACCTGATCCGACAGATAGATCACCAGCCAGACCAGACCGGTAAACGTAAGGGCCGCGGCAAAGCGCACGACGACGGACCAGGCTTCAAGGAAAAGGCACGGGTAATCGCGCCAGCCGTTGCGCGCAGCGCCGATCATGAAGGGAACGGGCAGGGTGGCCACTGTCACCACTGCAAGGATCGAGATCGGCGATCCCGGAAGCCCGGTGTCGAACCGAAGACCGCCAAGCCAGACCAGGGCCGCGGTAACCAGCGCATGGCCAAGCGCACGTGGCAAGGCGCGCCACAGGCCGATCGGCCCGGCCATCGCAAGGGTCGCGGCCAGAAAGGTTGCCAGCAGGGCCAGCAGGATCAGTGCCGGGCGGTCGCCAAGTGCGCCACGCTCGGCCGCGTCCACGACGGCCCAGACCGCGGCCCCTCCGGCGGCGCCGAAAGCTGCCAGCCACCAGCGCTCCATCAGTTGCGCGGTCATTTCTGCCCTCCCGGCTTTCCGGCGTTGTTCGTGCCGCCGTTCGCCCGCCATAGTCAGGATTTCATGAGCCTTGCCAAGTCCCCAGGGATGATATCGGGCGTTCCGGCATGACCACGACAATATTGCCAGGCTTGTGGAACCCCTCGGCCAGGGCATGGGCCCGCACCAGGTCGGTGAAGGGCAGGACCGGTCCGACGATCGGTCGGTAACCGCCAGCCTGGTGCAGCGACAGCAGGCGGCGCATGGCAGGCAGGTCTTCGCGGCTGGTCCCGGTGATCACTTGCCGCCCGTCGCGCCGCGGGCGCAGCGCGGCCCCCAGCATCCCGGACAGGTCGGCAGTAACCAGCACCAGCCGGCCTTCGGGGGCCAGAAGGGGCCCGGCGCCGGCCCATCCAAGGGCGCCCATTACGTCGAGGATCACGTCGAAGGGGCCCTCGGGTGGCGGGCCGCGGTAGTCGGTGACACTATCGGCGCCCAGCTTGCGGGCCAGTGCGTGGTTGCCGGGCGAGGCGGTGGCAGCAACGCTGGCACCCAGGTGCCGGCCGATCTGGACGGCAGCGCCGCCCACCGCGCCGGTCGCGCCGCAGACCAGAAGGCGCTCGCCGGGTGCCAGCTGGGCGCGGTCGATCAGGAATTCGGCCGCAGTCAGCCCGCCGAAGAAGAAGGCTGCGCCCTCTTCGGCGCCGAGGCTTTCGGGCAGGGGCAGCAGGCAGCCGCCTGACGGGATCTTCAGGAACTCGCGATGCGCACCGCCCTTGAAACCGGTCAGTCCGAAGACCTGCTGTCCGACCGCCCAATCCCCTGCCTCGCGGCCAAGCGCCGCCACCTCGCCCGAGAATGCCCAGCCGGGCGCGACGCGCGGCCGGCGCAGGCCGATCACCATGCGCAGCAGAAGACCAAGCCCGCGCGGAACCTTGCCCGATCGCAGCCGCGCGTCGCCTGCCGTGACCGGCGCGGCGCGGACCCGCACCAGCACTTCGCCGGGCCCGGGAACAGGGACGGGCGCTTCGATGAATGCGATGGTTTCGGGCGGTCCGTAGGCCGTGTAGCAGGCAACTTGCATGTCGTGTCCGAATCTTGGGGCCGGAAGCGGGTTTTGCGGCATGCCCAGCAGCTGTGCCTGCGCGCATACGTACGGACAAAGCCTTCAGTCGTCGCGATAGCTGAAGACCTGATCCAGCGGCACGTCGAAAACGCGGGCGATGCGGAAGGCAAGTTCTAGCGTCGGGGAATACTTGCCGTTCTCGATCGCAAGGATGGTCTGCCGGGTCACGCCCACGCGGTCGGCAAGATCCTTCTGCGTCATCTCGCCGGCATCAAAGCGCAGGCGGCGTATGCGGTTCTCGACGTGTCCGGCTGGGCGGGCCATGTCAGACCCCACGACGGTAGAGCACCAGCTTGGCCGCGTCCCGGAATGTTTCGGAGAAGAGGCACAGCGCAAGGAGCATGTTCATGGCCTTGAAGGCGCTGTCACCGATGGCAAGGCCGATGATGATGCCGAGCAGGCCGAAGGACAGAAGATACCACGCCCACGTCAGCGCACGACGGTCGATGTCACGGTCGCGCTCGTCGCGGCGGTGGTCGGCTTTCTCGCCGGTCAGAAGGCCGTGCAGGATGGCGGACAGGATGGTTACCGCGATGGCAATGCCGATCGACCAGCCGATCAGGATCAGGACCGATCGCGCCCACAGCATCAGCCCGTCCGGCCCGTCGAAGACACCCGCCGCCTGCTGACGGGCGAGCTGCGACAGGAACAGGCCGATCACGATCAGGCTGGTGATCAACCCGGAAAGCGCTTCGCGTTCACCGTAGGACATGTTCAGTCTCCTGCACTTGCGCCTGGGTATGGCAGGGCAGACTTCGGGTCAAAGATTCTTTACCTGATGTAAGGGAAACATGACCTTCCTTTTCCGATTGCCCCCCTGTGCGGCGAATGCCGGGCTGATGGGGCCCGCCCCAGGTGCGACCGTCACTTCGCCAGTTCGGCCAGCATCTGGCCAAGCGCCTTGCGGCGGGCCTTCAGGTCGTTGCCCGGGCCTTGTGCACGCCCGCCGATTTCCTGCATCTTCAGCTGAAGCGCCTCGATCCTCTCGGGCTGCGTCAAGACAATTTCCATCATCCGGCCCACAAGCTCTTGGGTCTTGTTCTGCACGATTTGCTCGATGCAGGGTTCCTCGCTGGTTCAGCCGGCCAGCAGGGTTGCGGGGGGCAGGCCAAGGATGGCCGATGTCAGACGCATATGTCCGTCGTGACTGTGATTGGGGTCGGGCCGTCCGACCCGGGCGGGTTTATCCAAGTCCTTGACCGGGAAGGACCATGCCCGCCTTCCGATACCCTCGGCCCCGGGCTGACGCAGCTGTGCCTTGACCTTTCGGCCCCCGTCCCGCAGGTTGCGCGCCGCAATGAAGGCCCGAAAAGGGGCAAGGGCAGATGGCAAACCGGACGGCACCCTTCTCGGGCTTCGAATTCATGATCGCCTGGCGTTATCTGCGGGCGCGCCGTGCCGAGGGCGGGGTCAGCGTGATGACCTGGATCAGCCTGATCGGCATCACCCTGGCGGTCTTTGCCCTGATCCTGACGCTGGCGGTGCGCGCGGGCTTTCGGGCCGAGTTTGTCGATACGATCCTGGGGGCCAATGCCCATGTGACAGTCTATTCGGCGGGCGAGATCGGCGAGAACGGCCGGTTCGTGCGCGGCTTCACCGAACCCGAGGCCATGGCCGCCGCGATCCGGCAGGTGCCGGGCGTCACCCGCGCCGCGCCGCTGATCCGTGGCAAGCTGATGGTTTCCGACGGCGAAGATACCACCGGGGCCGAGGTTTATGGCATCTCGCCCGAGGATTTCGCCGCCATTCCCCGGATCGGGGCAGGGTCGCAGGCATTGGGCGATCTGGCGCGCTTTCCCGAAGGCATTGCGCTGGGCTCCGGTATCGCGCGGGAACTGGGGGTGACGGTCGGTGACCGGGTGCGGCTGATTTCTCCCACGGGGGTGAGGACGGCGATGGGCACCACGCCGCGGGTCAACGCCTATGAGGTGGTCTACATCTTCACCGCCGGACGCTACGACATCGACACGACGCGCATCTACATGCCCTTCATCGAGGCGCAGAGCTTCTTCAACAAGGAAGGCATGGCCGACGAGATCGAGGTGATGGTGCAAAACCCCGATGCGATCGAAAGCTACAGTCTGCCGATCCTGAACGCGGCCGGGCCTTCGGCACTGTTGTGGACCTGGAAGGACAGTTCGGGCGCCTTCCTGCGCGCGCTGGACATCGAGGACAACGTGATGTTCGTCATCCTGTCCGTACTGGTGCTGATCGCCACGATGAACATCGTCAGCGGGCTGATCATGCTGGTCAAGAACAAGGGCCGCGACATCGGCATCCTGCGCACCGTGGGGCTGACGGAAGGCTCGGTCCTGCGGGTATTCTTCATCTGCGGGGCCTTTACCGGGGTGATCGGCACGCTGGCAGGCGTGATCCTGGGCTGCGTGACGGCGCTGAACATCGACCAGATCATGTCCTTCCTGAACTGGCTGAACGGGGCGGAAGTCTGGGATCCCTCGATCCGCGGCATCTATTCTCTGCCGGCCAGGCTGCAGCTGAACGATGTGCTTTCCGCCGTGGCGCTGTCGCTGGGCCTGTCCTTTGTCGTCACGCTGTTGCCCGCCCGTCGTGCGGCGCGCATGAACCCGGTCGAGGCGCTGCGGTATGAGTGAGGTGATGCTGGACCTGCGCGGAATCGAAAAGGGCTACAACCGCGGCAAGCCGTCCGAGGTTATCGTGCTGCGCGGCGCCGACCTGACGGTGGCGAAAGGCGAGGTCGTGGCGCTGGTGGCGCCTTCGGGTGCGGGAAAATCGACGCTTCTGCACATCGCAGGGCTTCTGGATGTGCCGGATACGGGCACGATCCGTCTGGACGGGCGCGAGATGGGGGGGCTTTCGGACCGGGCCCGCACCGAGGCGCGGCGGGCCGAAGTGGGCTTCATCTACCAGTTCCACCACCTTCTGCCAGAGTTCAGTGCGCTGGAAAACGTGATGATCCCGCAGCTTGCGAACGGCGTGCCCAAGGCAGCGGCAGCAGCGCGGGCCCGCGATCTTCTGGGCAGGGTCGGCGTCGGCGCAAGGGCCGATCACCGGCCGGCGGCCCTGTCGGGGGGCGAGCAGCAGCGCGTGGCCTTCTGCCGGGCGCTGGCCAATGCGCCGAAGCTGTTGCTTGCCGACGAACCCACAGGCAATCTGGACCCGGCAACTTCGGATCAGGTCTTCGCGGTGCTGATGGATCTGGTGCGGGCAACGGGCCTTTCGGCCCTGATCGCGACGCACAACCTCGAACTTGCCGCGAGGATGGACCGGGTCGTTCGGTTGGCGGGCGGCAGGATTGAATGACGGGAGGAATGGTCATGCGGTCGCATTGGATGGTGGTGCCGATGATGTTGGCGCTGGCGGCTTGCGTCGAACGCAAGATCCCGTCCGGGGCCGAGGACTACGCGACCTTCTGTGCCGCCTGTCATGGGCCGGGCGGCAGGGGTGACGGTCCTGCGGCCGAGGGGCTGGCGAAGCGTCCGGCAGATCTGACCCGCCTTGCCGCCGCAAATGGCGGAGCATTCCCCGGCACCCGGGTCATGGCAAAGATCTGGGGCTATACCGGGGTTGCACCGGGCAAGGCCAGCGGCTCGCCCATGCCGGAGTTCGGTCCGCTTCTGCAGGGCGATGTGGTTCCCTATGATGGCGGTGACGGCATACAGACGCCCACACCCGTGCGTCTGGTCCAGATCGCGGAATATGTGAAGATGCTTCAGGAATAGGCGGCCGAAGACACGTCCGTTCCGACGGCGGCAGGGCCGGCCAGGCTGGTGCATGAGGTGCTGGTCGGCGGTAGGCTTTCCGCCAGGCCTTGTCTGCTTGCCGATTCATGCCTGGGGGAAGCCCGGGTGCCCAGGCCAATGCCAAGTCGGCGGCCGCGAAATGCAGGCCTGCGGCCAAGCCCACGAAACCATGCCGGATGGCTGTCTGAAAGCGCAGCCTCTCCAGCAGGTATAAGGGTACGCTGCCACATAGGTCAGCCTGCCTCCAGCCAGCAACCACAGCGAGACCGACGGCAGCGCCGCCGACACCGGGCCGATCGCGATCACGCCGACCCAGCCCAGCATCAGATAGATCAGAATCGACAGCCGGTCGTATCTCCGGTCAGTGCCACCTTCACGGTGATAGCCAGTGACGCGCCGGCCCGGACCACAATGCCCAGACCCCAGGCCCACGCACCGCTATCCAGATTCGGGATGAAAGCAGGATAAGTGCCCGCGATCATCACGTAGATCATCGAATGGTCGAAGCGGCGCAGCAGCCACTTCAGGGCACCGGGCGGCGTCGTGTTGTAGGCCAGAGAAACGCCCCACATCAGGAAGAACCGCGCCGCATGGACCGCCAGCGCCGCAAAGGTGCCGATCCCGGCATTCTGCATCGCATGGCCCAGAAGCAGCGGAGAGGCGATCAGCCCGGCCAGCAGCGCAAACGCATGCACGATTCCGTCGGCCAGAACCTCGTTCAGCGATGACGGACGCTTCCACAGGCGGGAATGGGTCATGGTCCTGGGCGCGCGGGAAAGCTTGCACCAGCCATGATATCCCTGTGCCCGGGGTCAGGCGCGTTCGTCGATTGTGACGCCACGTCGCCCAGTGCCTTGCTGCCCGCCTTGCCCCGCGCGCCCCAAGCCGCTAGGAAGCCGGCAACCGACATCCTGCGAGGCCCAAATGCGTCTGTCCCGCTACTTCCTGCCCGTCCTGAAGGAAAACCCCGCCGAGGCGCAGATCGTCAGCCACCGCTACATGCTGCGCGCGGGCATGATCAAGCAGCAGGCGGCCGGCATCTATTCCTGGCTGCCGCTGGGCTATCGCGCCCTGCGCAGGATCGAGGAGATCGTTCATCAGGAACAGATCCGCGCCGGGCACATCCCGCTGCTGATGCCCACGCTGCAACCGGCCGACCTGTGGCGCGAGTCCGGGCGCTATGACGACTATGGGCAGGAAATGCTGCGCATCCGCGACCGGCAGGACCGCGAGATGCTTTACGGCCCCACGAACGAGGAGATGATCACCGACATCTTCCGGTCCCACGTCACCAGCTACAAGGATCTGCCGCTGACGCTTTACCATATCCAGTGGAAGTTCCGCGACGAGATGCGGCCGCGCTTCGGTGTCATGCGCGGGCGCGAGTTCCTGATGAAGGACGGCTACAACTTCGACGTGGACAAGGAAGCGGCCCTGCACGCCTACAACCGCCACATGGTCAGCTACCTGCGCACCTACGAACGCATGGGGCTGACCGCGATCCCGATGCGTGCGGCATCGGGGCCGATCGGCGGGGACAACACGCATGAATTCCTGGTGCTTGCCCAGACCGGCGAAAGCGAGGTGTTCTACGACGACCGCGTGACCGCGCTTAAGCTTGGCAATCGCGACATCGACTATGACGACCGCGAACAGGTCGCGAAGGTCTGCGCAGAGTTCACGACCCTTTACGCCCGCACCGATGAAACGCACGACGAGGCGGCCTTTGCCCAGGTTCCCGAAGCGCACCGCAAGGTCGGACGGGGCATTGAGGTTGGGCAGATCTTCTACTTCTCGACCAAGTATTCCGAACCGATGGGGGCCTATGTCACCAACGCCGCCGGCGAACGGGTTCCGGTGCACATGGGGTCGCACGGGATCGGCGTCAGCCGCCTTCTGGGCGCGATCATCGAGGCCAGCCATGACGACAGGGGTATCATCTGGCCCGAGGGCGTGACCCCCTTCCCGGTGGGGATCGTCAATCTGAAACAGGGCGACACGGTCGCCGATGCCGCCTGCGCGGGACTGGAAAAGGCGCTGCTCGCGCGGGGGCTCGAGCCGCTTTATGACGACCGCGACGAACGTGCCGGGGCGAAATTCGCCACAATGGATCTGATTGGCCTTCCCTGGCGGATCACCGTGGGGCCGCGTGGGCTGGAGAAGGGGGTTGTCGAACTGACGTCCCGCCGCACCGGCGAAAGCGAGGAGATGAGCCCCGAGGCTGCAGTTGACCGCATCGCGCAGATCTTTGCCGACCACGCCTGACAGGCAAATGGCCGCCGCGCCGCTGCATCCGGCCTGCGGCGGCCTTCTCCAGTTTCGATCACTGGCCCTCTGACGGCGGACCGAATCGTTCCAGCATCCGCGCCTTGATCTGGTCGCGCGCCTGGCGGTAGGCGGCAAGCTTTGCCTCGCGCGTCTCTCCCAGACCGGTGGGGTCCAGGATCGGCCAGTATTCGATTTCAAGATGATGATACCGCGTCAGTTCCAGCGCCATGCGCTGGCTGGCCGGGCTGAGGGCAACGATCAGGTCGAACTGCGACAGGTCATCGCCCCATTCCTGCATTTCCTCGAAACTGCGGGATCTGTGGCGGCTGAGTTCGATTCCCAGCTCTTGGCATACCGCGATGGAAAAGCCGTCGATCTCCATGTCATTCTTGACGCCGGCCGACTGAACATAAGCGCGCTGGCCGTACAGCTTCTTCATCAGTCCTTCCGCCATGGGCGAACGGACGGCGTTGTGGTCACAGCAGAACAGCACCGATTGCGGGAAGTCGCCCAAGATCAGCCCCAGTGCAGCACACATATCAAGGTGAACAGCCGTCGCGCTGTGTCGGTATCGACCTCGGCCTTGCCCTGAAGGCGCTCCTGCAGAATCGCGGCGCCCTCGTTGTGGATGCCGCGCCGCGCCATGTCGATCGCCTCGATCTGGCTGGGTGGCAGGCGCTTTACCGCGTCGAAGTAGGACTCGCAGATCTGGAAATAGTCCTTCACCACCTGCCGGAAGGGGCCGAGCGACAGGTGGAACTCGGCTGCCTTCAGCCCCTCTTCGGTCGCGATGTCAAAGACAAGACGCCCGTCGCGGATGGCAAGGTGCAGCCGGAAGGGCCCTTCCGGCGTCTCGCGGTCGGGACGTGGCGGAAGCGCGAAGCTGTTTTCCTCCAGCAGGTCGAAGATCGCCACGCGGCGTTCCTGTTCGATTTCCGGCGTGGGCCGGGCAAGGCCCCGTTCGTCGATCTCGATCTGGCAAAGGCGGTTCATCGGCAGCATCCCCGTGGTTCTGCCCGTGATGCCCGACCTGTGGCCCGGGGGTCAAGCGACGACCGTGGGCAGGGCGCCGGCTTGACCGGTTCGCAGCGATGAACGATCACCGGTCATATGCGACCCCGAATGCGGGGGACCATTGTCCAGCACCGAAGGGATCGGCCGATGCGCAGGATTGTCGCCGCGCTACTTCTTGTCATCCGGGCCGAACAGGCCCCGGCCCAGGTCGATGTCACCAGCCACCAGACCATCTTTCCTGGCCCCTACGATGCGGAAGTCGTCCAGGTTATCGACGGCGATACGCTTGAGGTCATCGTTGCTCTCTGGCCCGGGCTTCGCGCGGAATACCGCGTCCGTGTGCGGGGCATCGATGCGCCGGAACTTTACCGGCCGGCCTGCCGCGAGGAGGCCGAACTTGCCGAGGTCGCCCGCCAGCAGGCCGAGCGCCTCTACCCGCCGGGGACCGCGGTGCAGCTGCGCGATGTCAGCTATGACGCCTTCGCAGGGCGCGTGGTAGCCGACATTCGCCGCTGGAGAACCGACCGCTGGCTGCCACTGGGGAAAGAGCTGATGGATCGCGGGCTTGCCGTCGAATGGGATCCCCGTCAATCGGCCTTCGTCTGGTGCCCGACCGGCACCGAACCCGTCAGCGAATGACTATCCATTCAACCTGTCCAGCCGTGCCCGCACACTTAGGCCGTGCGCCTGAAGGCCCTCGCTGATCGCCAGCCGTTCTGCGGCAGGGCCGATGGCTTTCAGCGCCTCGGGCGTCATTCTGGCCAGCGTCGTGCGCTTCATGAAATCCAGCACCGAGAGACCGCTGGAAAACCGCGCCGATCGCGCCGTGGGCAACACATGGTTCGGGCCACCGACATAATCGCCGATGGCCTCGGGCGTGTAGGCCCCCAGAAAGATCGCGCCGGCATGCGTGATCTTGTGGGCAAGGGCGTCGGGATCGGCGACGCACAATTCCAGGTGCTCGGGCGCGACGCGGTTCGACAGCGCGGCTGCTTCATCCAGGTCTCGCGCCACGATCACCGCGCCGTGGCTGGCCCAGCTTGCCCCGGCGGTCGCCCGCCGATCCAGTGTTTCCAGCCGCTTCGCTACCGCCTGCGCGACGGCCTGGCCGAAACCGGCATCGATGGTTATCAGGATCGACTGAGCGCTTTCATCGTGTTCGGCCTGGCTCAGCAGGTCCAGCGCGATCCAGTCAGGGTCGTTGTCCCCGTCGGCGATCACCAGGATCTCGGACGGCCCGGCGATCATGTCGATGCCCACGCGGCCGAAGACCCGGCGCTTGGCCGCGGCCACATAGGCATTGCCCGGTCCGGTGATCTTGTCGACCGGGGCAATGGTTTCCGTGCCGTATGCCAGGGCCGCAATCGCCTGCGCCCCGCCGATCCGATAGATGGCGTCAACTCCGGCAAGATCGGCTGCCAGAAGCACCAGCGGGTTCACCACGCCCGCCGGGGTCGGGCAGGCTACGACCAGCCGCTCAACCCCTGCAAGCTTGGCAGGGATTGCATTCATCAGGACGCTGGAGGGGTAAGAGGCCAGCCCGCCCGGAACATAGAGCCCCGCTGCGGAAACCGGCGTCCAGCGCCAGCCAAGCGTCGCGCCTGCGGCATCCGTCCAGCTTGCATCCGCAGGCCTCTGCCTGTCGTGGTAGGCGCGGATGCGATCCGCCGCCAGTTCCAGCGCCGCCCGGTCCTCGGGGCTGACCTTTGCCACTTCCGCCATGATTTCGTCCCGCGAAAAGGCCAGCGTGTCTGGCGTCAGGTTCAGCCGGTCGAACCGCGCGGTCAGTTCGATCACCGCAGCATCGCCGCGGGCGCGTACATCGGCGATGATCGTGGCCACTGACTGATCCACATCCTCGGCCTCTTCCCGCTTCTGGCCCAGCAGGGCGGCAAAGGCGGCCTCGAAGCCCGGATCGGCGGTGTTCAGGAAGACGGGCATGGGCAGCACCTTTCGCAATTCGCGCCCCAGATAGCGCGTGGGGCCCGTCCCCTCAAGTCGAAGCGCGAAAAGCGGCCCAGCCCGCAGGTAACACCGACGAGAAGACGCAGCTGCACGAGGAGGCCCCCCGGCCTAGTTCCGTCTGCGGCGGATCAGGGGCACATTCGACCGGGCGGCACGAAACTGCGTTTCGGGGTGCGGCGGGTGACCGTGGGTCTTTTCCCAGTAGGTCGCCCCACCACGCCGCAGCCAGACCGGCAGGGTCAACACCAGCCCTGCCACGAATCCTCCTGCATGGGCCCAATAGGCCACGCCGCCCATGTCGCCGGGCGTGTTCAGGCCACCGAAGATCTGGATCGCAAACCAGACGCCCAGCACGATCCAGGCCGGAATGGCAATGATGCGGAAGAAGATCACGATGATGAACAGGACATCGACCTTCGCCCTTGGATACAGAAGAAGGTATCCCCCCATCACCCCCGCGATCGCCCCCGAAGCCCCCACCATCGGAATGCGTGAACCAGGATCGGCCAAGGTCTGCAACCCCGCCGCCGCCAGCCCTGCGGCCAGGTAGAAGGCAAGGAAGCCGGGATGGCCCATGTCTTCCTCAAGGTTGTCGCCGTAGATCCATAGAAACAGCATGTTGCCCAGAAGGTGCATCCAGCTGCCATGCAGGAACATCGACGTCAGGAAGGTCTCATACCCCTGTCCCGCCATGACGCGCGCGGGCACAAGACCCCACTGCACGAAGAACCTGTCCAGCCCGTAATCTGTGCTGTTTGGGAAATAACCTAGGAAAACCAATATGTTGATGGCGATCAGCGCGATCGTCACATAGGGCGTTCTGCCCGAAGGGTTGTGGTCGCGGATCGGGAACATGGGTGCAAGACTCACCCATAGGTCCGGTTGCGTCAAGCCTTGCGGGGGCACCCGCAGGCCCAGCGCGGCTTTCGCAGGCATGCCACCGGTGAAGGCCGCACCGTTGGAGGTTCCGGGCCGGAACGCAGCCGCGCCCTGCCCGCCGGGCCGCCTTGCATCGTCCCGCCTTCAGCCTGCCTGGCGCATCGCTTCCGTGCGGACACTCAGCCTTCTCCTGCGGCAGCCAGCAGTTGTGCATTGCCGCCTGATGCCGTGGTGTCAATGCACAGATGCCGCTCGATCGCGACATGGCCTCGATCCGGCATTGCGATCAGCGGCAGGATAGGGCCGGGCCGGGCGGCCAGGGCCTGTGCATAGGCCCGGCCCCGCGCGGCCTCTCCCCACCAAAGCGCACCGGCAAAACCGTGCAGTCCAGCCAGCGCCTCGGGGGCCAGGCCTGGCGCCTCGACCGCATGGCCGCCAAGCTTGCGGACCGTTTCTGCCTGGGCCAGGGCCGCTGCGCGGCCAGGCCCCAGACAGATCAGCGGGGCGCGGGGCGTCAGGCTGAGGCGGTTCGATTCGCCCGTGGGTCCGGGCAGGTCGATGACCTCTGGCGCCACCACGGGCAAAGGGGCGGCAAGCGCGCGGGTGACCTCGGCGGCTGTCGTGGAGGAGCCGTCGTCAGTGGCCAAGGGGGCGGGCGCCACGGTGAAGCGCGTCAGGTAATGCGGACCGCCCGCCTTTGGCCCGGTGCCGGAAAGTCCTTCGCCACCGAAGGGTTGGCTGCCCACGACAGCGCCGATCTGGTTGCGGTTCACATAGGCGTTGCCGGCGTGCAGCCTGTCCACGATCCGCTGCACGCGGTCATCGATCCGGGAATGCAGGCCGAAGGTCAGCCCGTAACCCGTGGCGTTGATCCGGTCGATCACTGCATCGATCTCGGTTGCCTTGAAGGTGGCGACATGCAGCACCGGTCCGAAGATTTCGCGCGGCATGTCCTGGATTCCGTTTACCGAAAGCACGGTGGGGGCGACGAAGGTGCCGTGCAGGGGCGGAACAAGTTCCTTCAGCACCCGGCCTTCGGCGCGGGCCGCATCGACGTAGGCGCGGATCGACCCCTGAGCTTCGCTGTCGATCACTGGCCCGATGTCGGTGTCAAGCCGCCAAGGATCGCCCAGCGCCAGATCGTCCATCGCGCCGAACAGCATTTCGGAAACGGTTTCGGCCACGTCCTCCTGCACATAAAGGCAGCGCAGGGCCGAGCAGCGCTGGCCGGCCGACTGGAAGCTGGAGGCCAGAATGTCACGCACGGCCTGTTCCGGCAATGCCGTCGAATCCACCAGCATTGCATTAAGCCCCCCGGTTTCCGCAATCAGCGGCGCGGTGGGGTCCAAATGTTCGGCCATGGCGCGGCGGATGGCCTGCGCCGTTTCGGTCGAGCCGGTAAAGGCCACGCCGTTCACCCGTGCATCGCGCGTCAGGGCCGCTCCCACGGCACCATCACCGGGCAGAAGTTGCAGCGCGGTCGCGGGGACGCCGGCCGCCAGCAGATGATCTACGGCCAGGGCGGCGATCAGCGGGGTCTGTTCGGCGGGCTTGGCCAGCACCGCATTGCCTGCGGCCAGCGCCGCTGCGATCTGACCGCAGAAGATGGCCAGCGGAAAGTTCCAGGGGCTGATGCAGGCGAAGACACCCCGCGCAGGGTGGACCAGCGTTGCTGCACCTTCTGCGTAGTAACGCAGGAAATCCACGGCCTCACGCAGTTCGGCGACGGCATCGGGAAGGGTCTTTCCAGCCTCGCGCGCCAGAAGGGCAAAGATGCGTCCGAAATCGGCCTCAAGCCTGTCGGCTGCGCGTTTCAGCACCGTGGCGCGTTCCGGCGCAGCGGCGGACCAGGGTTCCGCAAGGCGCAGGGCTGTATCCACATCGGGCTGCCCGGCAACGGTGACATGGCCGACAACCTCACCCGTCGCAGGGTTCAGCACCGGCAATTGCTGCCCGCCTGCGACGCGGCCCGCCAGTCGCGGAGCAGCTTCGAACTGAACCGCGACAAAGGGCGTGCGAGCGGCCTCGATGGCAGCAAGATCGGCCGCATCAGTCAGATCCCAGCCGCGCGAGTTGAGACGGGGCGCGAAAAGCTGGGGCCCCGTCTTCAGCGCCGGATTCGGAATCGCCAGCGTTTCAGCCGCTGTCAGCGGGCAGGCGGCTACCTGTTCCGGGGGCACGTCCTCATCGACGATCTGGTTGACGAAGCTGGAATTCGCCCCGTTCTCCAGCAGACGGCGAACAAGATAGGCCAGCAGGTCACGGTGCGCGCCAACCGGGGCATAGATCCGGCAGCGCGTGCCCTGATCGGTCAGCACGATGTCGTGCAGCCGTTCCCCCATGCCGTGCAGACGCTGGAATTCATAGTCAAGCGGTGTCACCCCCATCTCACGCGCCATGTGCAGGATGGCGGCGACGGTATGGGCGTTGTGCGTGGCGAACTGCGGATAGATCCGGTCGGTCAGGCCCAGAAGCTTGCGCGCATTGGCGATGTAGCTGACATCGGTCGCCTGCTTGCGCGTGAAGACGGGGAAGGAAGCCAGCCCCAGCACCTGCGCCCGCTTCACCTCGGCATCCCAGTAGGCGCCTTTCACAAGGCGAATCATGATCTTTCGGTCCAGCCTGGTGGCCAGCCCGTTCAGCCAGTCGATCACCGCGCCCGCGCGGCGGCCATAGGCCTGCACCACAACCCCGAACCCGTCCCAGCCCTTCAGCGCAGGGTCGGACAGTGTGGCCTCGATCACCTTCAGCGACAGGGCCAGCCGGTCGGCTTCTTCCGCGTCGATGTTGAAGCCCAGGCCCGCCGCCTTTGCCAGTGTCGCCAGCGCACGGACGCGGGGGACAAGCTCCTCCATCACCCGCTCGCGCTTGGCGACCTCATAGCGCGGATGCAGCGCGGACAGCTTGACCGAGATGCCCGGGTTGGTGCGGATGTCGTTGCCTTTGGCGGCGCGGGCGATCGCGGTGATCGCGCGGGAATAGGCCAGATGATAGCGGCGGGCATCGGCCTCGGTCCGCGCGGCTTCGCCCAGCATGTCGTAGCTATAAGTATAGCCTTTCGCTTCAAGCTCTTCCGCCCGATCCATCGCCTTGTCGATGGTCTCGCCCAGAACGAAGTTGCGCCCCATCTCCTTCATGGCCCGGCCGACGGCAGTACGGATCACCGGCTCGCCCAGCCGGCGCACTGCGCCGCGAAGGACGCCGGCGATCCCGCCCTCGCGGTCGTCCAGCACCTTGCCGGTCAGCATGAGCGCCCAGGTCGAGGCGTTCACCAGGCTGGAGGCGGATTTCCCGAGGTGCCGGCCCCAGTCCGAGGGGGCGATCTTGTCCTCGATCAGCGCATCCATCGTCTCGGCGTCCGGCACGCGCAACAGCGCCTCGGCCAGACACATCAGCGCGATGCCCTCGTCGGTCGAAAGGCCGTACTCGGCAAGGAAGACTTCCATCAACCCTGGGCGCGCACTTGCGCGGATGCGCCGGACAAGTTCGGCCCCTTCGGCCGCGATGGCGGCACGGGCCGGGGCATCCAGCGCCGCTTCCGCCAGAAGGCGGCGGACCAGCGCGGCTTCGTCAGCCAGGGTTTCGCTTTCGATGATCGACCAGGCGGAATCGGCAGTCATGGGGCACCTCGCGTTTCGACCAGAATATATCGAAACAGGCAGGCTGAATTCCCGAAGCTTTTCTGATATGCAGGAGAAACGTCAAGAATTCGGGGGTTTTCCCATGCTGGCTGACCGCGTCGATCTGGACCGCTTCGATCTGGCCATCCTGCGCGTCCTGCAAACCGAAGGCCGGATTCCGGCGGTCGAGCTGGCGCGGCGGATCGGGCTGTCGAAATCGCCGACCCAGGCGCGGATGAAACGGCTGGAGGAAATCGGCGTGATAACCGGCTATCGGGCGATCCTGGACCCGATCCGCATGGGGCTGTCGCATGTCGCCTTTGTCGAGGTACGGCTCTCCGACACGCGCGAATCGGCGCTGATGGCCTTCAACCGCGCGGTGCTGTCGGTGCCCGAGGTCGAGCAGTGTCACATGATGGCGTCGAGCTTCGACTATCTGCTGAAGGTGCGGACCGCAGACATCCAGTCCTATCGCCGCGTGCTGGGCGAGGTGATCAGCGCGCTGCCGTTTGTCGCTTCGACCTCGACCTATGTGGCGATGGAGGCGGTGAAGGAGGTTTTCTGAACGTCCGGGCACAGGGGATGCGAGGCTCATTCGACTTGGGGCGGGCTGGGGGCCGGCCTTGCGGCGAAGCCTTGGCAAGATTCCCGTGCCGTGCGCGAGGACGCCGCCATCCCTAGCCCCTTCCCACGAGGGGGGGCAAGCGCGGATGCCAGCGGTGATTGCGCGGGGCTGCGCCTGCCGGGCTGGCCGCAACGCCGGCGTGCCGGTGCCGGGCGATCGAGGGCGGCCCAGACGCACTTCTCGAGGCCGGAGCCGGAGAGGGCGCTGGCGCGCCGCAACAGGCGATGGCAGGGTGGTCCCGCGTTCTGCCCGACCCATGGCAGCAAGAAGGGATGGGACGCCAATGGCGAAATCCGGAACGATCTATCCGACTGGTGGCAGCCCGTAGGGGAGTNGAAGGGATGGGACGCCAATGGCGAAATCCGGAACGATCTATCCGACTGGTGGCAGCCCGTAGGGGAGTCGAACCCCTCTTCCCAGGTTGAAAACCTGGTGTCCTAACCGATAGACGAACGGGCCACTGGCGGGCGTCCTACCGGGCGGCGGGGCGCGGCGCAAGGGGCAATCAGCGGTCGATCCGCGCGCCCATGATCGCGATGGCCTGCTGATAGACCTTGGCAGCGTTCCACTGCTTGATCACTTCGAAGTTTGGCTCGCCTTCCTGATAGCCCTGGCCCGGCTGCCATCCCTTCTGACGCAGGAAATTCGCCGTCGAGGCCATGGCATCGGCGAGATTGTAGAAATCCACCACCCCGTCACCGTTGCCGTCCACGCCGTATTTCAGGGCATTGCCGGGCAGGAACTGGGTATGGCCCAGTTCGCCGTGTTTCGCGCCAACCGTCTTCATGCTGATCGAGCCCTGATCGACCAGCTTCAGCGCGCCGATCAGATGCGGCCGGAAGAAATCGGACCGGCGGCAGTCGTAGGTCAGGGTGGCGATGGCCGAGACAACGTTGGTGTCGCCCATGAAGCCGCCGAACCCCGTTTCCATGCCATGGATCGCGATCAGCACCCCTGCGGGCACGCCATATCGGGCCTCCAGGGCGGCGTAGAAATCCGGGTTCTTGGCCTTGCGGTTTCGGCCCTGCGAAATGATCGTCTCGGCGCCGCGAACCTGCATGAATTTTTCCAGCGAATACCTGAAGCTTTTCTGGTTGCGGTCGGCCGCGATGGTGGCCTTGGAGTAGGAGGAGGCCATCAGCGCCTCGATCCCGCGCTTGCCTACCCCTTCAGCCTTGGCGACCGCTGCCATTTCGGCTTTCCACGCCTCATACTGCCCGCCGGTGTCGCTGCAACTGGTGGTGGCCCCGGCAGAGAGAGGAAGGGCGGCCAACAGGGCGGCGGCGGAAAGGCGGAACAGACTGGACACGTCAGGCACCTGTGCAGGGGACTTTGTCACAGTCTATTGGGAAGGCGACAACAATCAAGAACTTGGCCTCACCCTGGCAGGCCGTCAGTCTGACATGTTGGTGAAGTGGCAGCCCGTAGGGGAGTCGAACCCCTCTTCCCAGGTTGAAAACCTGGTGTCCTAACCGATAGACGAACGGGCCGCGCTGTCGGTGGGCGGTGTCTAGAATCTGCGCCCGGCTTCTGCAAGAGGAAAAATGCGCCCTAAGCTTCGGCTGCGTCGTCCAGGCGCAGCTGCACCCGGGTGCGGCCGTTCCAGTGGTTCAGTTCCAGCCTGCCGGCAAGGTGAAAACGGCGGTGGCCGGGGTCGATCAGCGCAGGGCCAAGCGGCCCGTCGAAGGCACCAAAGGCGATGGCGTCAAGCGCCGGGCCGCTGCCGTCGTTGATTGCCAGCTTCAGGTGGCTGTCGCCGATCCGCCGCGCGCTGACGGCGGCATCGGCGAAGGCAAAGCGCGGGGCGGGGGCCGCAGCGCCGAAGGGGCCGGCGTTCTCTACCTCTTCCACCAGGGCGATGGTCGCGGCGGTCGTGGTCAGCAGACTGTCGATGCGCAGCTCGCGTGCGCCCTCTGCACCGGCGCCCTGCCGTGCCAAGAGTTCTGCCAACCGGTCCATCGCGGGGCCAAGCTGCGCCCGCGTCAGGGTCAGACCGGCTGCCATCCGGTGACCGCCGCCCTTCACGATCAGCCCCTCGGCCGCGATGCGCTGGATCGCTGCGCCAAGGTCGATGCCGGGGATCGACCGGGCCGAGCCCTTGCCTTCTTCGCCGTCGAAGCCGATCACCACGGCAGGGCGGTTGGCAGCTTCCTTCAGCCGGGCCGCCACGATCCCGACAACGCCCGGATGCCATCCTTCGGCCGCGGCCCAGACCAGGGGGCCATCCATGCCCCGGGCCTCGGCCTGGGCCAGGGCTTCGGCGCGCACGGCTTCGGTGATTTCGCGGCGGTCGGTGTTCAGCTGATCCAGCCGGGCGGCAAGGGCGGCCGCTTCCATCTGGTTGTCCGTGGCAAGCAGCCGCGCGCCCAGGTCGGCTTGCCCGATCCGCCCGCCTGCGTTGACCCGCGGCCCCAGAAGGAAGCCCAGCGAATGGGCCGTGGGCGGCTGGTCCATTCGGGCGACATCGGCCAGCGCGCGCAGACCGGGACGTTCGCGCCGCGCCATGACCTTCAGGCCCTGGCGCACAAAGGCCCGGTTGACACCGACAAGGGGGGCAACGTCCGCGACGGTCGCAAGGGCCACGAGGTCGAGCTGCGCCATGAGGTCGGGCCCGGTCTGCCCTTCTGCCTTCAGACGGCGGTTGGCCTCGACCAGCAGCAGGAACACGACCCCGGCGGCACAGAGATGGGAAAGAGTGCCGTTTTCGTCCTGGCGATTGGGGTTCACGATCGCCAGGGCAGGCGGCAGGCTTTCCAGCGCCAGGTGATGGTCGAGGATGACCACATCCGCCCCGCGCGCCGCAGCGACGGGTTCGTGGCTGAGCGTGCCGCAGTCCACGCACAGAATCAGGTCATGCGCGGCGGCAAGCTGGGCCATGGCGGGAACATTGGGCCCGTAGCCCTCGTCGATGCGGTCGGGGATGTAGAGCGTGGCGCCAAGGCCGAAGGCCCTGAGCCAGGTGAGCAGAAGTGCGGCCGAGGCGCCGCCATCGACATCATAATCGGCGAAGATCGCGATCCGCTCGCGTCGCCTGACCGCCCGCAGCAGGCGATCGGCCGCAACGCCCATGTCCCGCAGCGTCATCGGATCGGGCAGAAGATCCCGCAGCATCGGCGACAGGAAGCCCTGGGCCTGTTCGGCGCCGATGCCCCGTGTGGCCAGAACGCGGCAGAGTGGCAGGGGCAGGCGCGTCGACTGGGCCATGCCCTCGGCCAGCCGGTCGGCCTCGGGCGTGGGGCCGGTCCAGCGCCGACCGGTCAGCGAGGCAGAAACATCAAGAAACGGGCGCATGTGCCAAGGGGTGCAGCAAAGGGCCGGCACTGGCAAGGGGCTGCCGGCGCGCAGGGGTGTGGCCAGACCCGATGATGTGGAACCGTATCCCGGTACATACAGCAGATCCACCTGCGGATCCCGCGTTCCGGCGTCCGATCATTCCGGCAGGTCGTGTGACGCGGGGCCGCGCCTTGGGGCCAAGCGAGCCTATCGTATCCAGAACCCTTCGCGCTTTAGGGTGTTGCGGATCACCTGCTCGCGACGGGGCAGGCGGTCGCGATCGAACATGGCCCTGACCTTGCGGCCCTTGTTCCGATAGACCATCGCCTTCATTGCCTCCCAGTGGCGCAGGGTCTGACGGATCGTCTTGTCATGCGCCACGGCCTCCAGCACGGCAACGGCATGGTCGCTTTCACGGGCATAAAGCAGCGGCAGCGTTCGGTAGTGGCAGGTGGCGCTGCCGTCCAGCGCCGCAAGATCCGGCCCCGGCCGCCCGCCGCCAAGGGAATGGATCACCAGGGGTAGGGCGATCTGGTCGAGCCAGGGAAAGATCTCCTGGCAGACCAGTTCAGCGGGCGGTGCATCGCGGATCTCTGTCGCCCAGGCAAGGAAGCGGCTGCCGAACCGCGCCGGGCTTTCATGAAAGAACCAGCCCGCGTTGAAGTAAAGGAAACGCTGCCAGTACTCCGCTGGCTGGTTCGGGTCGAGCGACGATGCGAAATCCAGGCCGAAGCGGTCATAGAGCGACTTCCACGTCTGCGTGAGGGTCGGGCCGTAAAGTTCGACTTGCGGCCAGGTATTCTCGCGCCTCATCGAGGCCGAAGGACGGGTGAAGTCGAAGGGAATGGTGGACAGCGGCCCGGTTACCAGCGTGTCGGTATCCAGAAACAGGAAAGGCCCCTCGGGCAGGGCCAGCAGGGCCTCGATCTTGTTGCCGTTGGGATAGTCGGCGCCGAAGATCCGCGCCTTGAAAGGCAGGATCTCGGCGCCAAGATCCGCCAGCAGCGCCCGCGTGCGCGGCGTCATGCGCGGATCGCCGGGCCATTTTCCGCCGGGCTGCGGCTCGGCGATGCAAAGCTTGCCCGTGAACCCCGGGTCGGAATGCCGCAGAGAAGCTGCCAGCAGGATTGCCTCGAATTCCAGGCGGCCGGACTGGCCGACGGCAAGGATGTTGAAGCTCATGCCGGCGGGGTAAAGCGCAGGGACAGGCAGGACATGCCGCCATCAAGCTTCGCGCATTCGGAATTGCCGATTTCGCGCACGTCGAACCCTGCTGCGGCGATGGTATCGCGGGTGCGTGGGAAACCCGCCGGCATCAACACCAGGCCGTTGAAACGAATGGTGTTGGCCGCGGCTTCTTCGCCCTCGGCCACGTCGATCACCCGGTAGCCGGTGAAACAGCCCGAAGCCGACAGACGCCTGGTCGAAAGCACCGTGTCCACGTCCAGAAGCGAGCAGTCGGTCTTGAAGTGCAAAACCCCGGGGGGAGTGTGGACCTCGCGCACGGTATGGCCCCAGGGGGTGACCAGGGCGGTCAGTTCGGCGATCCCGGCGCCATTGGTCCGGGCCGAACGGCCGACGAGGATTTCGCGTTCGGTCACCAGGATGTCGCCGCCCTCGATGAAGCTGCCCGCCCCGCTGATCTCGACCACCTGCCCATAAAGCGCACGCAGATGCGGCGCCATTTCCGCCGCTTCGCCCAGCCGCGAAGGCGCGCCCGGCCGCATCACCACGGCGCCTTGCGGAAGGCAAAGTGCAGTATCCTCCACGAAGACGCTGTCGGGAAAGTCCTCAAGCGGCGGCAGTTCGATGACGGTCGCGCCCGTCTCGCGCAGGGTGGCGATGTAGGTGTCATGATGTGCCTGCATCAATGCCAGGTCGGGGTTGCCGGTATCAACAGCCCGCAGGCCCCGGACGATGCTGGCAGCGGGGCGGCGGGTGATGGCGTGGGTGAAGTGAATGGAAAAGGACATGGGCCTGCCTGTGCTGTTCGGCAGTCTTGTTCGCACTGCCCGTGGCTCGGTGCAAGCCGTTGCGCCGCGGCATCCTGTCTGAGTGTATGACTGGCAGATGGTGGGCGACCCTGCCCCCGTCACCATGCTTTAGCCCGTCATTAACCGTCTTGTTTGAGAAGAAACTCAATAAATACGGGGACAAATTGGGTCAGGACCCATTGATCTGCGTGAGGGCGGGCGGCCTGTGTGATTCATGCTCCCGAGCTGACGGGGGTGGTGATGAGCAAGTTGTTCTGGCTGACGGACGAACAGATGGCGCGGCTTCGGCCGTTCTTTCCCGGGAGCCATGGCCGACTGCGGGTCGATGACCGGCGCGTTCTGAGCGGTATAATCTTCATCAATCGCAACGGGTTGCGGTGGTGTGACGCACCGTCCGAGTATGGGCCGCCGAAGACGCTCTACAACCGCTGGATCCGCTGGAGCCGGATGGGGGTCTTCGCCCGGATCATGGAGGGGCTGGCCTCCGGCGGCGGTGAGGAAAAGGTCGTGATGATCGACGCGACATACCTGAAAGCGCATCGCACGGCTTCGAGCCTGCGGGTCAAAAAGGGGGGCCCGACGACAAGCGCGGGGGTCTGATCGGCCGCACGAAGGGCGGGCTGAACACGAAACTGCACGCCGTCACCGATGCGAAGAGGCACCCGATCCGCTTGTTCATGACGGCGGGCCAGGTCAGCGACTACATGGGCGCGGCCGCCCTTCTGAGCGGCCTGCCGTGCGCGGACTGGTTGATCGCCGACCGAGGCTATGACGCGGACTGGTTCCGGGAGGCGTTGAAAGACAGGGGGATAAGGCCCTGCATCCCGGGCAGGAAGTCCCGTGGCAAACCCGTCCGATACGACCGCCGCCGCTACAAACGACGCAACCGCATCGAGATCATGTTCGGCAGGCTCAAGGACTGGCGCCGCATCGCCACCCGCTACGACAGGTGCCCCAGGGTCTTCCTCTCCGCCGTTATCCTCGCCGCAACTGTCCTGTTCTGGCTTTGACGATCAATGAGTCTGGAGCTTAGAGATTGGTCGCAACATATCTCGCTTATCTGTCAGGCAAGACCCGCGGCACCGTCTTGAGGTAGACCAGCACGCCGAGCAGTTCGACGAGCGACTGGAAGACGATGACCACGATGGCCAGACGCCATTCCTGCGGCAAGGCCAGCGCCAGCGGTAGCACGACAAAGGAATTGCGCGTGCCAAGGCTGAAAATCAGCGCACGGCCCGACCGCGGCGGTAGATCGAGCAGCCGTGCCATTGCCAGTCCCGCCATCAAGGCCAGCACAAGGAACCCGACGAACACGCCCGCCATCTGCGGCAGGACAGGCAAGGACGCGGTCACGGTCTGCACCTGCGATGCGGAAATCAGGAAGACGATCAGCGCCAGCAATGGCACGGGGAACCATGCAAGTCGCGTCATCACCACATCGCGCCCGGGTCGCGCCTCGACCCATCGCTCTAGTGCCCATGCCGCCACCAAAGGCGCGACAATCAGAGTGAGGAACACGGTCGCGATGGGACCGACCGCGAAGATCTCGAGAAACGCCGATCCCATGAAGAGCCAAAGGTAAACGGGCAGCAATGCCATCTGCACGATCAGGTTCACCGGCGTGGCGGCGATCGCCCGGCAAGTATCACCGCCGGAAAGATGCGTGAAGGTAATGTACCAGTCGGTGCAGGGGACGAGCAGCACCAGGAGAACGCCCAGGCGGACCGCCGGATCGCTCGGTGCGAACACCAGCAGCCCGGCCACGATCAGCAGGACGATCACGAAATTTCCCGCGAGCATCGCGCCCATGAAGCGACGGTCGCGGAACGCCTCTGGCAGATGGTTGATCGGCACCTGGGTGAAGGTCACGAAAATCAGGATGCCCAGAAACGGCCAGAGCGCCGCCTCGAGATGCGCGGCCGCCTCCGGCAGCACCAAGCCCAGGCCCAGCCCTGCCAGGATGACGGCGAGATAGATCCAGACCTGTTGTCGCTCGAGATCGAGGCGCGTCATTCGGAGATCCTGTCGCTACGCATCGGCCGAACCGTCGGCCGGGTCGCAGATGCGGGGATATCATGGTGTCCGTACGATGATCGAGGATCGTGCGAGACAGTTCAACCGCTTACTCTCGCGACGCCGGGCAGGAAGCACCGCAGGTACAAGCCCCTGGAAGCTTCCACGTAACTCGCGAGTGGCCAAACCGCGAGGGGGTGCGGCACAGGCGGCGGCAAGCCTTGACTGCCCCACCCACGCCGATCACCGTCCTCGCCGCGCCCTGACGGCTGCGCGCCTTGACATGCCCGAGGATGACCGCCGCGTGACATGCCCGAGGATCACCGCCGCCGCCGCTGCGTCCTGCTGTTGTCCCTTGGCGGCAGGCAGATGCTGCGCCGCGTGTCCTTCGAGTCTTGCAGGGCCGCCAAGGGCACGCGCGGCGTGGCCGGACCGCTTCCGTCCGTGCTGGCAGGCTACCTTCGCCTGCTCGTGGCCCGCCGAATTGTCGGGATTCGCAGGGGCCAGTCATATTTCGGATGTTGGGTTAAAGGATGGGTGGAAAAACTTGCTCTGCCATTTTTTCAATTAATTCAATGAATTACACCGGGTGATGGTGGGCGACCCTGGAATCGAACCAGGCATGGGTCTCCCCGGGGGAGTTACAGTCCCCTGCCGCACCTTGCAGCTCGTCGCCCGCCGGGGGTCCGTCTATCCAAGGGGGAGTGGGGCGTCAAGAGCTGATCGGGCAGTTTTCGGCTTGCATCGGGGGCTGGGGCTGCGCCAAGGTCCGGGCCTGATTTTCCGGGGGGCGCGGCATGGCGGCGGGTGGCAGGAAACCGGCCTGGGTGGTTGAAAAGGAACGCGGGGAAAAGCGCGAAGCGCGGGAAACGGTCTGGCTTTTCGGGCTGCATGCGGTGCGCGACGCGCTTTTGAATCCCCGGCGGGAAAAGCTTCGGCTGGTCGTTACCAGAAACGCACTGGACAAGCTGGCAGAGGCGGTCGCGGCCTCTGGCCTGACGCCCGAGGTTGTCGAGCCGCGCCGGTTCAACGTTCCGATCGACCCCGGTTCGGTTCATCAGGGGGCGGCGGTCGAGGTCAGGCCCCTTAACTGGGGCCGGTTTCAGGATGTCTGTGCGGCGGGCGACGGGCTGCCGCTGGTCGTCCTGCTGGATCGGGTGACCGATCCGCACAATGTGGGGGCAATTCTTCGGTCGGCCGAGGTGTTCGGGGCGCGGGCGGTGATCGCGCCGAAGCACCATTCGGCACCCGAGACCGGGGCGCTGGCCAAGACGGCGAGTGGCGCCCTGGAACGGCAACCCTATCTGCGGGTGACGAACCTGGCCGAGGCGATGGCCGCGTTGAAGGACATGGGCTTCACCCTGATCGGCCTGGACGGTGCGGCACCGGTAACGCTGGCTCAGGCGGTCGAGGGAACCGGCGGGCGGCCGATCGGGCTGGTTCTGGGGGCGGAAGGCCCCGGCCTTCGGGAAAAGACGCGGGAAACCTGCGATGTTCTGGCGCGAATCCCCTTCGTCGGCGCCTTCGGCAGCCTGAATGTTTCGAACGCAGCAGCGGTATCGCTTTACGCGGCCAGTGGAACCCTGACATCGTGATCACGATGCCGCGACAGATCTTACATGCTGTTCCCGTATTTCTACATAATGAAGTGGAGGCACGGGTCGGAACCCCGTCCTTGACTTCACTGTCCCTCGTTCCGCGACTTGGCGCCCGGGCATCCCCCTGGGCGCCTTTTTCCATGGAGTGACCCGATGCCGACCGATGCCGAAATTCGCGACATCCTGAGCAGCGTCAGGACCATTGCCCTGGTGGGCTGGTCGCCGAAGACTGACCGGCCAAGTCACCGCGTGGCGGATTTCCTCAAGCGCAAGGGCTATCGGGTGATCCCGGTGAACCCGGGTCAGGCGGGACAGGCCGCTATGGGCGAGACGGTTGCGGCATCGCTGGCCGAGGCAGCGGCGGTCGCGCCGATCGACATGGTGGACATCTTCCGCCGCAGCGAGGAAGCCGGCGCCGTGGCCGACGAAGCCGTGCGCATCGGTGCGAAGGTCGTCTGGATGCAGCTGGGCGTGGTGGACGAAGCTGCGGCCAACCGGGCGCGCCAGGCGGGACTGAAGGTCGTCATGAACCGATGCCCGGCGATTGAGATCCCCCGACTGGGTCTTTAGGCCCCGGAATTCGGCCGAATTCCGCGCCGGAGCCTTGCAAGGCTCCGGTCCGATTTCTTCGAAGAAACCGGTTCAGCGCCCGGCCTTCTCGGCAAGGCCCGAGGTGCCCTGGCGCCTTTCCAGTTCCGCCAGAACTTCCTGCAGCGTGACGTCCCGCGCGGCCAGCATGACAAGCAGGTGATAAAGCACATCCGCCGCTTCGGCTGTCAGGCGGGCGCGGTCGCCCTTCACCGCCTCGATGATCGCCTCGACCGCCTCTTCGCCGAACTTTTCGGCGCATTTTTCCGGCCCCTTGGCCAGCAGCTTGGCAGTCCACGAGGCGTCGGGATCCGCACCCTTGCGGGATTCAATGGTTGCAGCAAGTTTTTCAAGCGTCATCATAGCCTTACCGGGATGCCGGCAGCGGCCATGTGCGCCTTGGCCTGGCCGATGGTGAAGGTGCCGAAGTGAAAGATCGAGGCGGCCAGAACGGCGCTGGCGTGGCCTTCGACGATACCTTCCACCAGGTGATCCAGCGTGCCGACACCACCCGAGGCGATCACGGGTATGTCCACGGCATCGGCAACAGTTCGGGTCAGCGGAATGTTGAAGCCCTGCTTCGTACCGTCCCGGTCCATCGAGGTCAGCAGGATCTCGCCTGCGCCTTTGGCGGCGACGGTGCGGGCAAAGTCCACCGCGTCGATGCCGGTGGGTCTGCGGCCCCCGTGGGTGAAGATCTCCCACCGGCCCGGGGCGACCGTCTTGGCGTCGATAGCCACGACGATGCACTGCGACCCGAACCGGTCCGCGGCGCGGGCCACCACATCCGGGTCGGCCACGGCGGCAGAGTTGAACGACACCTTGTCGGCCCCGGCCAGCAGAAGCCGGCGCACATCTTCGGGCGTGCGAACCCCGCCACCCACGGTCAGCGGCATGAAGCACTGTTCGGCGGTGCGGGTCACCAGGTCATACATGGTCGCCCGATTGTCCTCGGTCGCCATGATGTCAAGAAAGCACAGCTCGTCCGCCCCCGCCGCATCATAGGCCCGCGCGGCCTCCACCGGATCTCCGGCATCTATCAGATCGACAAAGTTGACACCCTTGACCACGCGGCCTTCGGCCACGTCGAGGCAGGGGATGATGCGGGTCTTGAGCATGGGGGCAGGAATGGCCCGGGCGGGGCGGAAAAGCAAGCGGGTTTGAACGGGAGGTTGTCCACGGTAGACATTTTTGGATTGTCATTCAAAAGCAAATGGTTGCCTGTGGGCGTTAGGGATTTCGAACCCCCTTGGTCAATGGCCTGACGCCATCCCCGCTTCCCTTCCCCAGCGCAATAGGCTTGCGAACGGACTTGCGCAGACCGGGCATTCTGCTTTCCTGGACGCATGGCAAAGCTCGTTCTGCTGCACAGGGCTGACTCGATCTACGAGGACGTGCCGGACCAGGTCTACGACTTTCCCCGCCGCTATCTGGCGACGGTGGAGCAAGGGGTGGGCGACTGGGCGGTCTATTACGAGCCGGTGAAGGCCGGCGCGCGCGGCTATTTCGCGGTGGCAAAGATCGCTAGCGTGATCCCGAAACCCGGAGCCGACGGCCGGTTCCTCGCGCTGGTCGAGCCGGGCAGCTATCTGGACTTCGACCGCGAGGTACCGCGCATTCGGGCTGACGGGCGGCCCTTCGAATCCGCCCTGGCGGCGGCGGATGGCAGCCCGATCGTGGGGGGCGCACAGCAGCTTGCGGTGCGCCGCCTGCCGGAGGCCGAGTTCGCCGAGATCGTCCGCGCCGGCCTTCCTGCCGATCTGGAACAGATCGAGGCCCGGCGCTACGATCCGCAGCCCGCCGGGATGGCAGAGCCCCCGGCCCCCTTCCAGCGCCCGGTGATCGAGCGGCTGATCAGCCGGCCCTACCGCGATGTGGCTTTCCGGCGGAAGGTGCGCGAGGCTTATGACTATCGTTGCGCGATGTCCGGCCTGCGGCTAAGGAACGGCGGCGGGCGCCCCGAGGTCAACGCGGCGCATATTCGTCCCGTCGCCCACCAGGGCAGCGATGCGGTCTGGAACGGGCTGGCCCTGTCGGGCACGCTGCACTGGATGTTCGACCGGGGCCTTCTGTCGGTAGCCGACGACCACTCGATCCTCGTTTCGCACAACAAGGTGCCGCGCGATGTCGCGGACCGGCTGATCGTGCCCTCGGGCAGGCTGGTCCTGCCGGCCGACCCACGCGCGCGCCCGCATCCGCAGAACCTGAAATGGCACCGGGAGAATGTTTTCGGCCAGATGCCGCTGGAGGGGCCGCGCCCCTGGGACTGAGGCGGTAGGCGCCTCAGCCCTTCAGCGCCGCCAGCGCCTCGGCCAGGTCGATCGCCCCGTCATAAAGCGCGCGGCCCGAGATGGCGCCGGCGATCACGCCGGTGTCGCGCAAGGCCAGCAGGTCGGCCATCCGCGAAACGCCGCCGCTGGCGATGACGGGAATGCTGACAGCGCGCGCCAGTGCCGCGGTGGCCTCAATGTTCGGGCCCTGCATCGCGCCGTCGCGGTCGATGTCGGTGTAGATGATCGCGGCGACGCCTGCGTCCTCGAAACTGCGGGCCAGGTCGGTGGCCAGCACGTCGGTCTCTTCGGCCCAGCCTCTGGTGGCCACGCGCCCCTTGCGGGCGTCGATCCCCACGGCGACCTTGCCAGGGAAGGCGCGGGCGGCCTCGCGGACCAGCGCGGGGTTCTCGACCGCCACGGTTCCAAGGATGACACGGGCAAGGCCCTTTTCCAGCCACATGGCGATGGTGGCCATGTCGCGAATTCCGCCGCCAAGCTGAGCGGGAACGCTGATCGCCCTGAGGATCGCCTCGACCGCCGCCGCGTTCACCGGCTGGCCCGCGAAGGCGCCGTTGAGATCGACAAGATGCAGCCATTCGCAGCCGGCAGCCTGGAACTTCAGTGCCTGGGCGGCAGGGTCGTCGCCGAACACGGTGGCCTCGGACATCTCGCCGCGCAGGAGGCGGACACACTGGCCATCCTTCAGATCGATGGCGGGATAGAGGATCATGGGCAGCCCCCTTGCGGTACGCCGGGTCTTTCGCATGGCCCGGCGGCGATGAAAAGGGCGGGCACGCGACCCGACGTCACGCTTGATCGGTTTTTCGCAAGACGCAAAGCATGGGCCACCATCGGGAGGAGGATCCATGAAACGCATCATGATTGCCGCTGTTCTGGCGGTTTGCGGCACCGCAGCCCTGGCGGACCCGGTCGAGGGCATCTGGCAGACCCGGAAGGACGACAACGGCAACTTCGGCCACGTCGAGATCAGGCCCTGCGGGCCGGCCTTCTGCGGCACTCTGGTCAAGGCCTTCGACAGCACTGGCAAGGAGATCGCCAGCCCCAACATCGGCAAGCGCATCGTCTGGGACATGGTGGCCTATCCAGACGGGCTGTATGACGACGGCAAAATCTGGTCGCCCGATCGGAACAAGACCTACAACGGCGACATGACCCTCGCGGGCGATACCCTGACGGTGCGCGGCTGTGTCCTGGGCATCTGCCGCGATGGCGGCGTTTGGCAGCGGGTGAAATAGGCAGGCCAGATCCGGCCAGTTTGTTCGAAAACGTAAGGGGCAGGCCGGAACATCGGCCCGCTTACGGGTTCCAGCGCAGGAAATTTGCAATCAGACGCAGGCCTGCCGTCTGGCTTTTCTCGGGGTGGAATTGGGTGCCAACGATGTTGTCGCGGCCGACGATGGCCGTGATCGGGCCGCCATAGTCGCAGAAGGCAAGGCGGTGAGCCGGGTCGTCCACGCGAAAGTGGTAGGAGTGGACGAAATAGGCGTGATCGCCAGTCCTCAGACCCTCGAGCACGGGATGGGGCTGGTCGATGACCAGGTCGTTCCAGCCCATGTGCGGCACCTTCAGAGACGGGTCCGTCGGCTCGATTCGCACCACATCGCCGGGTATCCAGCCGAACCCTTCGGTCAGCCGGTATTCGTGCCCGCGCGAGGCAAGCATCTGCATTCCGACGCAGATGCCCATGAAGGGACGCGCCCGCCGGATGACGGCATCCTCGATCGCCTCGAACAGCCCGCCATAGGATCCCAGCGCCGCGCGACAGGCGGGAAATGCGCCATCCCCGGGTAGCACGATACGGTCGGCACGGACCACGTCCTCGGGGCGGGACGTGACGAGGATCTCGCCACCCCCCACCTCTCCGGCCATGCGCTGGAAGGCTTTCTCTGCCGAATGCAGGTTGCCGGAATCGTAATCGACAAGCGCGGTCAGGGGCATCGGTCTGGTCTCTGGGTGGTGCAGGAAGTTCCGGGGGCCCCTGAAAGGGCGTTCGGACGGATCGGCGCTGCCCTCACAGCGCGCCTTTCGTGCTGGGCAGCGCACCACCAAGGCGTGGATCGGGCTCTACCGCCTCGCGCAGCGCGCGCGCGACAGACTTGAAAGTGGCCTCGGCGATGTGGTGGCTGTTCAGGCCATACAGCTTGTCCACATGCAGCGTGATCCCGCCATGGGTGGCCAGCGCCTGGAAGAATTCCCGGACGAGCTCGGTATCGAAGGTGCCGATCTTGGCGGTAGGGAAATCGACCGTCCACACGAGATAGGGCCGCGCCGACAGGTCAAGCGCCGTTGCGATCTGTGCATCGTCCATGGCCAGCCGGAAATGGCCGTAGCGGCGGATCCCTGCCTTGTCGCCCAGTGCCTTCGCAAGCGCCTGGCCCAGGGCGATTCCCACATCCTCGACCGTGTGATGGTCGTCGATGTGCAGGTCGCCGGTCGCCCGCACGGTCAGGTCGATCAGACTGTGGCGGGCCAGCTGGTCCAGCATGTGGTCGAAGAACCCGACGCCGGTCCGGCAGTCGAAGCGGCCGGTGCCATCTAGGTTTAGGGCGACCGAAATCTCGGTCTCGGCGGTCTTGCGGGTGATCTCGGCCTTGCGCATCGGGGCCTCCAGCTTTGCCAGATGGCTGGTAAACCCTTGGGGCGCATCGGGCAAGGGGCGAGAAAAGCGAAAGGGCGCCGCGTTGGGCGCCCTTCGTGATGGTCCGACTGGAGCGGGCGATGAGATTCGAACTCACGACCCTAACCTTGGCAAGGTTATGCTCTACCCCTGAGCTACGCCCGCGCCGGTTGGACGAGCGGGGATTTATAAAGAGCCGCGGGCGGCTGCAAGGGGGAAAGTGCACGAAGGCAAAAAATTCCTTGCCGCCGCGCCGCCACGACCCCAAGGGCGGGGGCATTGCGACGCGGAACCGGCCTGTCTGCGCCAGCCGAAAATCGGCGTCAACGGCCTTTGCAGGCGCAGTAAATTGGCTGTGATGTCAAGCTGTACGTGCAGGTTACCCCCCTTGGAAAAGATAATGATTTGAGTAGCTTCCGCGCCGAAGGCACTAGGGCCTTCGCACGCGGCCGCAGATGCTGCGTTGCCGCAAACTGGAGTATGAAGATGAAGAAGTTCGCTCTCGTTCTGGCCGCTTCGGCGCTGACTGCCACTGCTGTGATTGCCGAGGACGCGGCCAAGGAAGTCGCCGACACCGATGGCAACGGCACCTATTCGCTGGCGGAAGTGCAGGCTGTCTATGCGAGCGTGACCGAAGAGGCGTTCAAGGCTGCCGATACCGATGGTTCGGGCGAGCTGTCGGCCGAGGAACTGAAGGCAGCGGTCGATTCGGGCGCCTTCGCCGCCTGATCCCGACCGAACGCAAGAAAGGAAGGGCCGTCCGTAAGGGCGGCCCTTCGCCATTCTGCGGGTGTCTTCGAGCACGCGGCTGCCTGTGCCAACCGCTGCCGGCGAGACGTCATTCCAGTTCGATCAGCAGATCCTTGGCCTCGACCTGCGCACCAGGGGTCACGTGGATGGCCTTGACGACCGCCTCGCGGTCGGCATGCAGACCCGTTTCCATCTTCATCGCCTCGATGGTCAGAAGCAGATCACCCGCCCGTACCTTCTGGCCCGGCGTTACCGCGAGCGAGGCAATCGACCCCGGCATGGGGGCACCGACATGGGCGGGGTTGCCCTCGGCCGCCTTGGGGCGCGCGGCGGTCCTGGCCTTGACGGCGCGATTCGGAACCCGGATCACCCTGGGCTGGCCATTCAGCTCGAAGAAGACGCGCACGTCCCCGTCCTCGTGCGTTTCGCCCACGGCCTGAAGGCGGATCTCCAGCGTCTTGCCTGGGTCGATCTCGACCGAGATCTCTTCGCCAGGTTCCATGCCGTAGAAGAAGGTGCGGGTGGGCAGAGTGCGGACCGGGCCATACATCCGGTGGCGCGTACGGTAGTCCATGAAGACCTTGGGATACATCAGGTAGCCGTTCAGATCCTCGTCATCCACCGTCTCGCCCTCGGCCTCTTCCGCGCCAAGGTGCAGATCCTTGGCCAGCTTGCGGCGCGCGGCCTCCAGATCGACGGGGGGCAGGTGCTTGCCTGGGCGGTCGGTCAGCGGCTTTTCACCTTTGAGCACCTTCTTCAGGATGCCCTCGGGCCAGCCGCCGGGGGGCTGGCCAAGATTTCCCTTCAGCATGTCCACTACCGAATCGGGGAAGGCGACCTCGACGTTCGGGTCTTCCACCTGCTCGCGGGTCAGACCCTGGGCCACCATCATCAGCGCCATGTCGCCCACGACCTTCGAGGACGGCGTGACCTTCACGATGTCGCCGAACATCCGGTTCGCGTCGGCATAGGCCTGGGCGACTTCGTGCCAGCGCTCTTCCAGCCCAAGGCTGCGTGCCTGGGCCTTGAGGTTGGTGAACTGGCCGCCGGGCATTTCATGCAGATAGACCTCCGAGGCCGGTGCCTGAAGCCCGGATTCGAAGGCGGCATATTGCTTGCGCACGCCCTCCCAGTAGTTCGAGATCTCGCGGATCGCAGTGATGTCAAGCCCGGTATCGCGGTCCGTGTGGCGCAGAGCCTCGACGATCGAGCCGAGGCAGGGCTGCGACGTGCCGCCCGAGAAGGCGTCCATCGCCGCGTCCACCGCATCCACGCCGGCGTCGCAGGCAGCCAGGATCGTGGCCGCCCCGGCACCCGATGTATCGTGGGTGTGGAAATGGATCGGCAGGCCGATCTCCTGCTTCAGGGCCTTGATCAGAACGCGGGCGGCCGCCGGCTTCAGCAGCCCCGCCATGTCCTTCAGGCCCAGCACATGGGCGCCGGCGGCCTTCAGCTCCCTGGCCAGGGAGACGTAGTACTTCATGTCATACTTGGGCCTGGCCGGATCCAGCAGGTCGCCGGTGTAGCAGATCGTGCCTTCGCAGATCTTGCCGGCCTCGATCACCGCATCCATGGCCACGCGCATGTTCTCGACCCAGTTCAGGCTGTCGAACACGCGGAAGACATCCACCCCGCTGGCGGCGGCCTGTTTCACGAAGGCCTGCACGACATTGTCGGGATAGTTGGTGTAGCCCACCCCGTTCGATGCGCGCAGCAGCATCTGCGTCATCAGGTTCGGCATCGCAGCGCGCAGATCGCGCAGACGCTGCCAAGGGCATTCCTGCAGGAATCGGTAGGCCACGTCGAAGGTGGCGCCGCCCCAGCATTCGACGCTGAAAAGCTGCGGCAGGTTCGCGGCATAGGTGGGCGCAATGCGGATCATGTCGATCGACCGCATCCGGGTGGCCAGCAGGCTCTGGTGCCCGTCGCGCATGGTGGTGTCGGTGATCAGCACCTTGGTCTGCGCCTTCATCCAGTCGGCGACAGCCTGTGGGCCTTTCTGTTCCAGAAGGTTGCGCGTGCCGTAGGCCGGTTCGGCCTTGGGTGCCGGGGGCTTCGGGGCCTTTGCCTCGGCTGGGGGCCTGGGCCGCCCGGCGGTTTCGGGGTGACCGTTCACCGTGATGTCGGCGATATAGGTCAGGATCTTCGTCGCCCGGTCCTTGCGGCGTTTGAAGTTGAACAGCTCGGGCGTCGTGTCGATGAACTTGGTCGTGTAGCTGTTGTCCAGGAAGGTCGGGTGCTTCAGCAGGTTGATGACGAATTCGATGTTCGTCGCCACACCGCGGATGCGGAATTCGCGCAGCGCGCGATCCATGCGGGCGATCGCCTTTTCCGGCGTCTGGGCATGGGCCGTGACCTTGACCAGGAGCGAATCGTAATACCGCGTGATGACCGATCCGGCATAGGCCGTGCCGCCATCCAGCCGGATGCCGTTGCCGGTGGCCGAGCGATAGGCCGTAAGCCGCCCGTAGTCGGGGATGAAGTTGTTCAGCGGGTCTTCCGTGGTGACCCGGCATTGCAGCGCGTGGCCGTTCAGCTTGACATCGGCCTGGGACGCTACCCCGGTCGCCTCGGGCAGGGATTTCCCTTCCTCGATCAGGATCTGGGCCTGGACGATGTCGATGCCGGTCACTTCCTCGGTGACGGTATGTTCGACCTGGACGCGGGGGTTCACCTCGATGAAGTAGAATTTCCCGGTGTCCATATCCATCAGGAACTCGACCGTCCCGGCGCATTCGTAGTTCACATGCGAACAGATGCGCTTGGCCATCTCGCACACTTCCTCGCGCTGTTCCTGCGTGAGGTAGGGTGCAGGCGCGCGTTCGACGACCTTCTGGTTGCGGCGCTGCACGGTGCAGTCGCGTTCCCACAGGTGCCAGACATTGCCCTGCTTGTCGCCCAGGATCTGCACTTCGACATGCCGGGCGCGCTGGATCATCTTTTCCAGATAGCCCTCGCCGTTGCCGAAGGCGGCCTCGGCCTCGCGCCGGCCTTCGCGGACCTTGGCCTCCAGCTCGTCCTCGGACAGGATCGGCCGCATACCGCGCCCGCCGCCGCCCCAGCTGGCCTTCAGCATCAGAGGATAGCCGATCTCACGTGCCTGACGCTTGATCTCGGCCATGTCGTCGCCCAGCACTTCGGTCGCAGGGATGACCGGCACGCCAGCGGCGATCGCCACACGTCGGGCGCTGGCCTTGTCACCCAGGGCTCGCATCGTGTCAGCCTGCGGGCCGATGAAGGTGATTCCGGCCTTGTCGCATGCCTCGACAAAATCAGGGTTCTCGGACAGCAGGCCATATCCGGGATGGATGGCGTCGGCGCCGGACATGCGGGCGACGCGGATGATCTCGGGGATCGAGAGATAGGCCGCCACCGGGCCCAGCCCCTCGCCGATCCGGTATGCCTCGTCAGCCTTGAACCGGTGCAGGCCAAGCTTGTCTTCCTCGGCATAGACGGCGACGGTCTTCTTGCCCATCTCGTTCGCGGCGCGCATGACGCGGATCGCGATTTCGCCCCGGTTGGCGACGAGGATCTTCTTGAATTCGGGCATGGCAGTCCTCCCCCAGGCTGGACCCCAGCACATTAGGGGCGCTGCGATGCAGCGCAAGGGACAATGCCGCCGTTTTCGTGTGGAAATGCGACTTGATGGTGCGGGGAACTGTTAGCGCAAACATCCCGATGCCGAAGGTGCTGAACATTCCGCGAACGCGGGCCTTTCCCTGCTGGCTGGTCTGTATATACTGCGGGCCATGACCGGAATGGATGAAGATCAGGCCTTCGAGGGGGCGGCGATCCCGCTGTCGCAGCGTGCGCTGGCGGGGCGGGGCGCGCCCTACCTAGATGACCTGAACCCCGCCCAGCGTGCGGCCGTCGAGGCGCTGGACGGCCCCGTGCTGATGCTGGCGGGGGCCGGCACCGGCAAGACCAGGGCATTGACCGCCCGGATCGTGCATCTTCTGCACCGGCGCCGGGCCCGGCCGAACGAGATCCTGGCCGTGACATTCACCAACAAGGCCGCCCGCGAGATGAAGGAGAGGGTGGGGCGGATGCTGGGCGAGGTGGCCGAAGGTATGGCCTGGATGGGCACCTTCCATTCGCTCAGCGTGAAGATCCTGCGGCGGAACGCCGAACTGGTCGGGCTGAAGCCGAATTTCACCATTCTGGATACCGACGATCAGGTGCGGCTGCTGAAGCAGTTGGTGCAGGCCGCCAACATCGACGAAAAGCGCTGGCCCGCGCGGCTGCTTGCCGGTCTGATCGACAGCTGGAAGAACCGGGCCTGGCTGCCCGAAAAGGTGCCGTCATCCGAGGCCGGGGCCTACAACAACCGCGGAACCGAGCTTTACGCAGCCTATCAGGACCGCCTCAAGACCCTGAACGCGGTCGATTTCGGCGACCTTCTCTTGCATTGCGTGACGATCTTCCAGACCCATCCGGACGTGCTGGAACAGTATCAGCGCTGGTTCCGCTATATTCTGGTGGACGAGTATCAGGACACCAACGTCGCCCAGTATCTGTGGCTGAGGCTGCTGGCGCAGGCGCATCGCAACATCTGCTGCGTGGGCGATGACGACCAGTCGATCTACGGCTGGCGCGGGGCAGAGGTCGGCAACATCCTGCGCTTCGAGAAGGATTTCCCCGGCGCGCAGGTGATCCGGCTGGAACAGAACTACCGCTCGACCGGCCATATCCTCGGCGCCGCATCGGGGGTGATCGCGCGAAACAACGGGCGCCTGGGAAAGACCCTATGGACAGCCGGCAGCCTGGGAGAGAAGGTCCGGCTGATCGGTCACTGGGATGGCGAGGAAGAGGCGCGCTGGATCGGCGAGGAGATCGAGGCCATCCAGCGCGGGACGCGGGGGATGGACCCGGTGGATCTGAACCATCAGGCGATCCTTGTGCGTGCCAGCCACCAGATGCGGGCCTTCGAGGACCGGTTCCTGACCATCGGCCTGCCCTATCGCGTGATCGGTGGGCCGCGGTTCTACGAACGGCAGGAAATCCGCGATGCGATGGCCTATTTCCGGCTGGCGGTCAGCCCCGAGGACGATCTGGCCTTCGAGCGGGTGGTGAACCTGCCCAAGCGCGGCCTTGGCGACACTGCGCAGGCCAAGATCAACGTGCTGGCGCGCGAATCGGGGGTATCGCTGCTGGACGGCGCGCGCGAGGCATTGGCGAAGGGCGTAGTGAGCGGCAAGGGCGCGGCGCAGTTGCGGATCTTCGTCGATGCGGTTGACCGCTGGCATCAGGTGACGCTGCACCCGGAATACGACCACATCCGGCTGGCTGAAACCATCCTGGACGAATCCGGCTATACGGGGATGTGGCAGAACGACAAGACACCGGAGGCGCCGGGACGGTTGGACAACCTGAAGGAACTGATCAAGGCGCTGGAGCAGTTCGACAACCTGCAAGGGTTCCTGGAACACGTCAGCCTGATCATGGACAACGACACCGAGAGCGTTGAGGAGAAAGTCACGATCATGACGCTCCACGCCGCCAAGGGGCTGGAATTTCCGGTCGTGTTCCTTCCGGGATGGGAAGACGGGCTCTTCCCCTCCCAGCGCAGCATGGACGAGCAGGGCGTGAAGGGGCTGGAGGAAGAGCGGCGGCTGGCCTATGTCGGCATTACCCGGGCGGAACGGCTGTGCACGATCAGCTTTGCCTCCAACCGCCGGGTCTATGGCCAGTGGCAGTCGCAGCTGCCCAGCCGCTTCATCGACGAGCTGCCTGCCGAACATGTCGAGGTGCTTACCGCCCCTGGCCTGTATGGCGGCGGCTACGGGGCGGCAGCGCAGGTGGGCTTCGGCTCGAGTTTCGAGGAGCGGGTCTCGAAGGCCGACGTGTATAATTCCCCCGGCTGGCGACGATTGCAGGAAAACCAGTCCTCGCGCCCGATGCGCCAGCCGCAGGAGGCGCGGCATGTGGTGATCGACATGGAGGCGGCCTCGCCCTACGTTCTGGGCGACCGGGTGTTCCACCAGAAGTTCGGCTATGGCGAGATCATGGGCATCGAGGGCGACAAGCTCGACATCGAGTTCGATCACGCAGGGACAAAGAAGGTGGTCGCGCGGTGGGTGATCCCGGCCGATCAGGTGCCGGATCGGATGGACGACGTCCCGTTCTGAGTCTGGCCGGAATCCCGCAGGGAATGCGCAGACCCTGGGCCAAGGGGTCTAACGCCGGAGCCGGTCCAGAAGCAGCACCGCGATGCCGGCCGCCAGCCCCCAGAAGGCGGCGCCGATCCCGAGGGCGGCGACACCCGATGCGGTGACGGCAAGGGTCGTCGTCGCTGCAAAGCGCTGTTCGGGCCGGGCAAAGGCGCCGGCAAGCGCGCCCGCAAGCGGCCCCAGCAACGCAAGTGCCACCAGCGCCAGAACCATGGGGCCGGGCAGCAAGGCGAGAAGTTGCAGCACCGTGGGGCTGAGCAGCCCGAGGATGACCCAGGCGGCCGCATAGGCCAGCCCGACGATCCACCGGCGGCCGGGGTCGGGGTGGACATCCGGGCCGAGGCAGATTGCGGCGGTGATCGCCGCCATGCTGACGGTATGGGCGCCGAAGGGTGCGGTGAGGGCCGAGATCAGGCCGGTGACTGTCAGTGCAGGGCCTACAGGCGGCTCATACCCCGCGGCGCGCAGGGTTGCGAAGCCGGGCAGATTCTGACTGGCCATTGTCACCAGATACAGGGGCAGGCCGAGGCCAAGGATGACCGGCAGGCGGAATTCGGGCAGGACCGGCTCCAGCATTGGCGAGGCAGGGCTGAGCGCGCCAAGGTCTGTTCCCGTCAGAAGCGACGGAACCATGCCTGCGGCAAAGGCGGCAAGCACGGCCATTGCCGGATTTGCCAGCCGCACGGCCAGGAAGACGGCGACCATGGGAAGAACGACCACCGGCAGGGCCTCGACCGCAACGGCGCCTTTCAGGCAGAAGGGAAGCAGAACCCCCGCCAGCATGCCCGCGGCGATCCCGTCGGGGATGCGCGCGACCAAAGCCCCCAGCGGGCGGATCAGGCCGGTCGCGGCGATCAATAGGGCCGCGACGACGAAGGCCCCGACCCCCTCGGCCAGGCTGATGCCGGAGGTGGCTGCGATCAGCGCGGCACCGGGGGTGGACCAGGCAAGGACCATCGGCACATGGGACTGCCAGGACAGGAAAGCAGAGCCTGCGGCCTTGCCGATCGACACGGCCAGCAGCCAGCTGGCCGTCTGCGCAGGCGTGGCCCCCAGTGCAGTCGCCGCTGCAAGCACGATGGCAACGCTTGCCGCGTATCCGACCAGTGCCGCCACGGCAGCCGCCGAGATCACCGATAGCCGCATCGTGCCCCCAGTTCCGGTCGGCGGACTATCCGGTGCAGGGCAGGGATGCGCAAGAGGATGCAGGGGCGGCGGTGCCAGGGAGGAGGAGAGGAGCCGGCGCTGCATCACAGACACCAAGCGAGGGGGGTGTCCGGTCCGTGTGGGGTGGCCGCCCCTGAAGGAGCGGCGGTGCCAGGGAGGAGGAGTGGCACCGCCGCGGTATCGAACGCCCAGGGAGGAGGAGGGGCGTCCAACAGCCGTGGGCCATGGCGACCCAAGGGTTTTTGCGGCGGCCCGAGGGAGGAGGGGAGGGGCCGCCGCGTTCAGATGACCCCAGGGAGGAGGAAAGGGTCACCCGATCATGTGGGGCGTTTTGCCCCGGTGTAAAGGGGCGGCGATGCCAGGGAGGAGGAGGGCATCGCCGCTGATCGCACAAGCCCCAGGGAGGAGGAGGGGGCCTGACGAAAACCTATTTGCCGTAGGCGGCTTCGCGGGCGATCTCGGGGATCGAGATGCGGGCGATGCCCAGATCGGCCAGTTCACGGTCGGTAAGCGCGTTCAGTTCGGCCACCGTGCGCAGATAGACCTGACGGCTGTTGATAGCGGCCGCCATGCTATCCTTCAACGCCACCAGGCGGTCCATAAGGCCCCTGCGGGCGACGCGGGTCGTGTTGACGTAAGCCATGTCTCTAGCCTCTTGCAGTTCGTCGGCAACGTTCTGTCGCTCTGTTGCCGGTAACATGGGCCAGATGCTGCACCTGCACAATAGCGCCGGGCCGCAATGCCGCCATGCAGCATCCGCATGGCTCTGGTCACAGAAATGTCATTCCTTATTAAGCGCTTCGCCGGAATTTTGAGCAAATGGTAAACACCCCTTGCCTCTGTGCACAAAGATCACGACCTTACGCGGAAAGACTGTGCAGCGGAGGAAATGATGGCGGTCGATCGGGCGGCGGTGATGCAGGTTCTGTCCGGTGTTGCCCATCCAGGCGGAGGCGATCTGGTCGGCCGGGATCTGATTCGCGCGCTTTCGGTCGAGGGCGGCACCGTGCGCTTCGTGATCGAGGCGGCCACGCCCGATGAGGCGCGCGCCCTGGCCCCTGCGCAGGCCGAGGCCGAGGCGCGTCTGCGGGCGCTGCCGGGGGTCGAGGCGGTGCAGATCGTCATGACCGCCCATGGTCCGGCGCCCAAGGCCGCGCCGCCCAGCCTGAAGATCGGACAGCACCCGACGCCGCATCAGGGCGGGCCGCAGCGGATTTCCGGCATCGACCGGATCATTGCGATCGCCAGCGGCAAGGGGGGGGTTGGAAAATCCACGGTGGCTTCGAACCTGGCGGTGGCGCTGGCGCGGCGGGGGCGGCGGGTGGGGCTTCTCGACGCCGACATCTACGGGCCGAGCCAGCCGAAGATGATGGGTGTGAACCGGAGGCCCTCGAGCCCTGACGGCAAGACCATCGAACCCCTGGTTGCGCATGGCGTGACCATGATGTCGATCGGCCTGATGCTGAAGGAGGACGAGGCCGTGGTCTGGCGCGGCCCGATGCTGATGGGGGCGCTGCAGCAGCTTCTGGGGCAGGTGGCCTGGGGGAAGCTGGACGTGCTGATCATCGACCTGCCGCCGGGGACAGGCGACGTGCAACTGACCTTGTGCCAGCGCACGCATCTGACCGGGGCGATCGTGGTCTCCACGCCGCAGGACGTGGCACTTCTCGACGCGCGCAAGGCGCTGGACATGTTTGCCAAGCTGAAGACCCCGGTCCTGGGGCTGGTCGAGAACATGTCCACCTTCGTGTGCCCGAACTGCGGCCACGAAAGCCATATCTTCGGCCATGGCGGGGTCGCGGCCGAGGCGCGGAAGCTGGACCTGCCCTTCCTGGGCGAGCTGCCGCTCGCGCTGGACGTGCGGGTGGCCGGCGACAGCGGCACGCCGATTGCCGCGACCGACAGCCCCCTGGCGCAGCCCTATCTTGCGCTGGCCGACCGGCTGATCGCAGGTGGCATGGGCTGATCGCTCGCCTGGCGCGGAGCTGTGCGGGGCGCGATCCCATGCCTGGCCCTGCCCTGCAGGCTGGTGAAGCCGCTGGTTTCCATGTGGAGGCCTTCGCGGCCAGCGATATCGGTCGGATTTCCTTGATGGCCAGCCTTAGCAATTCGCATGCCCAGGTCGAGATCGACGGTGCCGTGCTGATGCTGGCCGACAACGACATGATGGCACCAGCCCCTCACGGAACCGGTTCGGTCCTGCGCGGGCATCTTTAGCCGGCCTTGCCGTATCGGCAGGTCGGGTGGGGCCGGGCAGTTGCGGCCGGCCGCAAGGTGTTAGCCCCCTTCCGGCGCGACTTCTGGGGCGATGCCCGCGGACCTCTGGCCGACCCGTTCGGGCTGGATGGGCGGTCTCGACACCCGATCCCGCGCTGTGATGGCGGCGCGCCCTTCCCGATGCGTGGGCATTTCGAATCGTTGTGCATGGGAAATCATGGGATGAGCTTGATTCGTTCTGGTTTCCCGGCATGATGTCAGCCACCATCGCCGCGAATTTCCGCGATTTGAACGGCGATTCAGGACTTGGCGCGGGATCTGGCGGAAATTCACGGGACTGTTATTGGGCGCGATGCGACCACAAAATATAGCGGGTTTACCTTGGCTTCCTTGCTATAAGTTGGACCGCCAATGGATGAGATGGACACCACATGCTGTTTTTCCTATGCGTCAGCCGCAAGATGTTGCCCATCGGCTCCCAACTTTTCCCTTGATTTCCCATCTTATCCCATGCACCTTGTTCTCACGGCGATGAGATGGGCAGTGAACAGCAGGGGCGGCTAAAGACCCCGAACAAGGCGTAAGGCAGCTTCATACAGGCAGCCCCTTTCATCGGACGACAGAGATCCGGCGCGCGAGCGAGCAGACATCTCCCCCAGGTGGCGCGCGTAGCTGGACGCCCAGCGATGGGACAGCGGCGGATCGGGTAGTGGCAGCAACCCGATCCGCCTTTTCCATTTCCGGGCCGTGAACAGGTTTGGTGAAGGCCGAAAGGCGATGGCAGAGGCGTTCAGAGGCGAATTCTACCAGAAGGTAGATGCCAAGGCCCGGGTCTCGATCCCGGCCGCCTTCCGCGCCATCCTGGCGGCAGATGACCCCGAGCGGGGCGAAAAGGGCGGCGTGCGCCTCTACATGGTCTATGGCGGCAAATCGCGGAATTTCGTCGAATGCTATTCCAAACGCGGCGCCGACCGGCTTGCCGAGGACATCGAGGCGATGGAGATGGGCTCGCCCGAACGCATTCGGGCCGAACGCGACCTGATCAGCCGGTCGGTCATGGTCGAGGTCGATGGCGAAGGGCGCATCGTCCTGCCGCAGAAGGTGCGCGAGAAGATGGGCTTTCACGGCGATGACTTGGCCGGCGGCGGCGAGGCCGCCTTTGCCGGTTTTACCAACCGCTTCCGTCTGTACCGCAAGGAAGTCTACGAGGCTGAACTGGCCGAGGAAGACGACGACGACATCGATCCGCTGACCCTTGTCGGGCGGCACAGGCGGACGGGGTAGCCAGATGCAGGGTCCGCTGCCAGGCCACCCGAGCGATACCCCGCACATTCCGGTCCTGATTGACGCGATCCTGCGGGAATGTGTGCCGATCCGGGGTGTCTGGCTGGACGGGACGCTGGGGGCGGGCGGATACACGCGCGCCCTGCTTCAGGCCGGTGCCGAGCGGGTGATCGGCATCGACCGTGACCCCCTGGCCCTCAGGATGGCCGCCGACTGGGCGGCGCCCTGGGGCGACAGGGTCCGCCTGGTCGAGGGCACGTTTTCCGACCTCGACACCCTTGCGGGCGAGCCGCTGGACGGTGTGGTGCTGGATCTTGGCGTAAGCTCGATGCAGCTCGACCTGCCGGAACGGGGATTTTCCTTTCTGCGGGACGGGCCGCTGGACATGCGGATGAGCCAGCAGGGCCAGAGCGCGGCCGATCTGGTGAATTCGGCTGACGAGGCCGTTCTGGCGGACATTCTGTTCCACTACGGCGAGGAACGCGCCGCCCGCCGGATCGCCCGTGCGATCGTGGCCGCGCGGGCGGTGGAACCGATCGTGACGACCGCCCGTCTGGCCGAGATCGTGGCGAAATGCCTGCCGCGCCCCAAGCCCGGGCAAAGCCACCCCGCGACGCGCAGCTTCCAGGCGATCCGCATTGCCGTGAACGCCGAATTTTCCCAGCTTGCCGAAGGACTTGCAGCGGCAGAACGGGCGTTGAAGTCCGGCGGTCTTCTAGCTGTCGTGACCTTCCACAGCCTTGAAGACCGGATCGTCAAGCGTTTCCTGCAACTGGCCAGCGGGCATGAGGCCAACGCCAACCGCTACGCCCCGGCCCGGTCCGCCGAGGCACCGCGGTTCGATCTGGTGACCCGCCGCGCCATTGCTCCCGACGAGGCCGAGATCGCCCGAAATCCCCGGGCGCGCTCGGCCAGACTGCGCATCGCGCGGCGCACCGCAGCGCCCGCGAAATCCATTCCTGCGGCCGATCTAGGCCTTACCGACCTGCGACCGAAAGGACGCCGCTGATGCGACCCGTGCTTTACGTTCTCAGCTTCCTTGCCCTGATCGCGCTGGGCTTCTGGGCCTACCGCGAGAATTATGCCACCCAGGCCGCACTGAAAGAGGTGCAGGCCCTGCAACGCGAAATCGCCGGCCTGCGCGAGGCGCTGGCGATCCAGCGGGCGGAATGGGCCTATCTTAACCGGCCCGACCGTCTGCGCGAACTGGCCACCGTGAACTTCGACCGGCTGGGGCTGCTGCCGATGGAGCCCACCCAGTTCGGCAGCGCCGCACAGGTCGCCTATCCGCGCGCCCGCCTGCCCGAGATCAGCTTCACCACCGACACCCAGGCCAGTGGGGAGGGTCTGTGATGCGCACACCGCTTCGCCCGCTTGCCCGCGTTCTTCAGGCCCGCGAGGACGGTCTGAACCCTGATCAGATCGAACGCGAGAATCTGCGCCTGCGCCATGAGGCAATGCGCGAAAAGTCGCGCGGACGTGCCGAATTCCGTCTGCTGATCCTTTGCCTCAGTTTCATCCTGGCCTTCGGCGCCATCGGTACCCGCATGGGGCTGATGGCAGCCGCCGTTCCGACAGAGCCGCGCGCCCGCGCCCCAGGGGCCGAGATTGTGGCTCAGCGTGCCGACATCACCGACCGCAACGGCAGGATCCTCGCGACGAACATGACCACGCACGCGCTTTATGCGCATCCGAAGGTCATGGTCGATCCCAAGGGCACGGCGAAAAAGCTGGCCGAGATCTTCCCCGATCTTGACCCTGCTGCCCTGGAGCGGCGTTTCACCGACGGGCGCAGCTTTGTCTGGATCAAGCGGGTTCTCAGCCCCGAACAGATGCAGCTGGTGCACGAAATCGGCGATCCCGGCCTTCTGTTCGGCCCGCGCGAGATGCGGCTTTACCCGAATGGAACCCTGGCTGCACATGTTCTGGGCGGAGCGTCTTTCGGGGCCGAAGGGGTTCATTCGGCCGAGGTCATCGGCACGGCGGGCATCGAGAAGGCAATGGACGCGCGGTTGCGCGATCCGGCGCGGGGGGGCGAGCCACTGATGCTGTCGATCGACCTTTCGCTTCAGGCCACGGTGGAAGAGGTGCTGGGTGCCGGCATGGCCATGCTGAACGCCAAGGGTGCGGCCGCGATCCTGATGGATGCGCGCACTGGCGAGGTTCTGGCGCTGGCCTCGCTGCCGAATTTCGATCCGAACAACCGGCCCAATCCGCTGGCGGACAGGAATGCCGAGCCCGGGGACAGCCCGCTGTTCAACCGCGCGGTGCAGGGTGTTTACGAGCTCGGCTCGACCTTCAAGATCTTTGCGGCGGCGCAGGCAATGGAACTGGGCCTTGTCACGCCCGAAACGATGGTCGATGCCAATGCGCCGATGGTGTGGGGCAAACACCGTATCAAGGAGTTCGAGAACAAGAACTACGGGCCCCTGCTGTCGGTGACCGATGTCATTGCGAAGTCGTCGAACGTCGGCACGTCGCATATCGCGCTCATGATCGGCCCCTTGCGCCAGCAGGCATTCCTGAAATCTCTGGGCTTTTTCGACCCGACGCCGCTGGAACTTGTCGAGGCCCCGGGTGCGCGCCCGCTGATCCCCAAGCGCTGGACCGAGATCGTGACCATCACCACGTCATACGGGCATGGCATGTCGGCCAGCCCGATGCATCTGGCCGCTGCCTATGCCGCCATTGCCAACGGTGGCGTGATGATCAAGCCGACACTCCTGAAGCGCGAGGGTCCGACGACCGGCGTGCGCGTGATGAGCGAGAAGACCGCGATGGAATCGGTCAAGATGCTTCGGCGGGTGGTTACTGAAGGCACGGCTTCACTTGGCGAGGTGCCGGGCTACGAGGTTGCCGGCAAGACCGGTACCGCCGACAAGGTGAAAAGGACCGGCGGTTACTACAAGGACAAGGTGATCAACACCTTTGCCGCCGTCTTTCCCGCCTCGAACCCGCAGTATGTGCTGGTCGTCACCCTTGATGAGCCTACGGATACCACTCTGTCGCAGCCCCGCCGCACGGCGGGCTGGACCGCCGTCCCGGTTGCTGCAGAAATCATCCGTCGCGTCGCCCCGCTGATGGGGCTTCGGCCCAAGCTTGAACCTGCCCCTGCGGATGCGCTAACAGCCGCCAGCAATTGACGGGGGATGGCATGGCGGCGCGCGCGATACGGCTTTCCGATCTCGGGCTGACGGCCCGGGCCGGTCGCGACCCGGCGCTGTCGGGACTCACAGCAGACAGCCGCGCGGTACGGGCGGGAATGCTGTTTGCCGCGCTTCCCGGCTCTGCGACGCACGGCGCACGCTTCATTCCGGCGGCACTGGATCAGGGGGCGGTGGCGATCCTGACCGATGCCGAGGGCGCAAGAATGGCGGCCCAGGCCCTGACCGAAAGCGATGCAGCGCTGATCGTGGCCGAAGATCCGCGCGCCGCTCTGGCCTGCGCGGCGGCGCTATGGTTCGGCCCCCAGCCCGAAACCATGGTTGCGGTGACCGGCACCAACGGCAAGACATCCGTGGCCACCTTCACCCGGCAGATCTGGTCGGCGTTGGGCCATGCGGCGATCAACATCGGCACCACGGGCATCGAAGGCGCGTGGGAAGCCCCCTCAAGTCACACGACCCCCGATGCGATCACCTTGCAGAAGCTTCTGGCGGCTGCGGCGCGGGACGGCGTCACCCACGCAGCGATGGAGGCATCCTCGCACGGGATCGACCAGCGCCGACTGGACGGGGTGCGGCTGAAGGCGGCGGGGTTCACCAACCTGACCCAGGATCACCTTGACTACCACGGCACGATGGAGGCCTATTTCGCGGCCAAGGCGCGGCTATTCACCCGGCTTCTGCCCGAGGACGGGGTCGCGGTCATCAACCTTGACGGCGCCATGGGGTCGGAGATGGCGGAACTTGCGCTCGGTCGGGGGCTGCACGTCCTGACCGTTGGCAAGGGCGATGGCGCCGATCTTCGCATCGCCGCCTCGCGCCCCGATGCCACCGGGCAGGAGGTGCGCTATCTCTGGCAGGGCCGTGCCTTCCAGACCCGGCTGAACCTGATCGGGGCCTTCCAGGCCGAGAACGTGGCCGTGGCGGCGGGGCTGGCCATCGCATCGGGGGACGCAGCCGAGGACGTGTTGGCCGCGCTGCCCCGGCTGACAGGGGTCAGGGGCCGGATGCAGCTGGCCGCGACCCGCCGGAACGGGGCGGCGGTCTATGTGGACTATGCCCATACGCCGGACGCGATCGAGACGGCGCTGCGCGCGCTGCGCCCGCATGTGATGGGGCGCATCGTCATCGTCTTCGGCGCGGGCGGCGACCGCGACCGGAGCAAGCGCCCGCTGATGGGCGAGGCGGCGCGCAAGTATGCCGATGTCCTTTACGTCACCGATGACAACCCCCGCACCGAGGATCCCGCATCGATCCGCCGCGCGATCCTGGCGGCCTGCCCCGAGGCGCACGAGGTCGGCGACCGAGCCGAGGCGATCCTGCGGGCGGTTGATGCGCTGCAACCGGGCGATGCGCTGCTGATCGCCGGTAAGGGCCACGAGACCGGGCAGATCGTCGGTAACGACATCTATCCTTTCGACGATGTCGAACAGGCCAGCGTCGCGGTTGCGGCCCTGGATGGCGTGATATGAGCCGTCCCCGGATCAGCGCGCCTACCTTCCCTCCCGCGTGGAGGGGATGGGGGTTGGGGTCCGTGGCGGAGCGCCCTTGCGATGCGGCGACCTCCCCCGCCCTCTCCCTCCCCCACGCGGGTGGAGGAAAACGTCCGGCCGGGCAAGTTGCAGGAGTGGACGGATGATGCTTTGGACCTCTGCCGATGCTGTGCGGGCGACCGGCGGGCGGACGACCCGAGACTGGCAGGCCTCGGGCGTGTCGATCGACACCCGCACACTGCAACCCGGCGATCTGTTCGTCGCGCTGAAGGACGTGCGTGACGGGCATGACTTTGTGGCCCAGGCACTGGAAAAGGGGGCCGCAGCCGCGCTGGTCAGCCGGATCCCTGACGGGGTGGCCGCGACGGCGCCGCTGCTGGTTGTTCCCGATGTCATGGCGGCGCTGCGCGCGCTGGGGGCCTTTGCCCGGGCGCGGACGACCGCCCGCGTGGTTGGCATCACCGGATCGGTCGGCAAGACCTCGACCAAGGAGATGCTGCGCGCCATCCTTGCGGGGCAGGGACGCACACATGCGGCGGAGGCCAGCTACAACAATCATTGGGGTGTGCCGCTGACGCTGGCGCGGATGCCGGCCGACGCCGAGTATGCGGTGATCGAAATCGGCATGAACCACCCCGGCGAGATCGCGCCGCTCGCCAGACTGGCCCGGCTGGACGTGGCCATGGTGACGACCGTCGCCCCCGCGCATCTGGAAGCCTTCGGCAGCGTCGAGGGCATCGCGCACGAGAAGGCCTCGATCTTCGAAGGGCTTGTTCCGGGGGGTACCGCGGTGTTCAACGCCGACATCGACTGGACCCCGCTTTTGCGCGCAAAGGCCGTGTCGGTCGGCGCGCGGCCGGTCGGCTTCGGCAAGGCCGAGGCGGCCGACTGGCGCCTGATCGAAGCGCGGATCGTGGACGAGGCCACCGTCTGTCGCGCCAGCCGCGGGGGGATGACCTTTCTGTTCAAGGTCGCCTCGCCCGGTCGCCATTTTGCGCTGAACGCACTTGGCGCGCTTGCGGTGGCCGAGGCGCTGGGCGCCGATCCGATGATTGCCGCGCATGATCTTGGCCGCTGGTCCCCGCCTGCCGGCCGCGGCCAGCGCGAACGGATCGTTCTGGACATCGTGGAAGAGACCTTCTTCGACCTGATAGACGATGCCTTCAACGCAAATCCGGCATCCATGGCCGCAGCGCTGGACGTGCTGATCGCTGCCAAGCCCACCGACGGAATCGGACGGGTCGGCGATGGCCGCCGAATCGCGATTCTTGGCGACATGCTGGAACTCGGCCCAACCGAGGCGGAACTGCATGCCGCGATCGCCCGCCATCCGGGTCTGTCAGCGGTGCACGTCATCCACTGCGTCGGACCGCGCATGCGCGCCCTTTACGATGCCCTGCCTCGCCCGCAGCGCGGCGAATGGGCTGAAAGTGCCTCTGATCTTGCCGCGCGGGCCCGCAGCCTGGTGGACGCAGGCGACATCCTGCTGGTCAAGGGCTCGAAGGGATCGAAGGTCAGCCTGGTTGTTGACGCCCTGCGCAAACTGGGGCAGGCCGCCGCCCCGAATGAAGGGACCTGAGTGAATGTTCTTCTGGCTGACCGAGTTTTCCGACGGTGGGGATGTCTTCAACCTGTTCCGTTACATCACCTTCCGCGCCGGTGGGGCCTTCGTCACGGCGCTGGTCTTCGGCTTTCTGTTCGGACGGCCGCTGATCGACCTCTTGCGGCGCAAGCAGGGCAAGGGTCAGCCGATCCGTGATGACGGGCCGCAGTCGCATCTTTCGAAGGCGGGTACGCCGACGATGGGGGGGCTGCTGATCCTGTCGGCACTTCTGTTCTCGACTCTTCTCTGGGCACGGCTTGACAACCAGTATGTCTGGATCGTGCTGCTGGTGACGCTGGCGTTCGGGCTGATCGGCTTTGCCGACGACTATGCCAAGGTGACCAAGCAAAACACCAAGGGCGTATCCGGCCGTTTGCGCATGGGGCTGGGCCTGGTCATCGCGGCGCTGGCGGCCTATTCGGCCTCGATGTTCCATCCGGCTGACCTGACCAACCAGCTGGCCTTTCCCTTCTTCAAGAACCTGCTGCTGGATCTTGGCATTTTCTTCGTGCCCTTCGGCATGATCGTGATCGTGGGTGCGGCCAATGCGGTGAACCTGACTGACGGGCTGGACGGCCTTGCGATCATGCCGGTGATGATCGCGGCCGGAACCCTGGGGGTCATCGCCTACGTCGTCGGCAATGCCAACTTCACCACCTATCTGGACGTGCATTTCGTTCCGGGAACGGGCGAACTCTTGGTATTCTGTGCCGCGCTGTGCGGTGCGGGGCTGGGCTTCCTGTGGTACAACGCACCGCCGGCGGCGGTGTTCATGGGCGACACCGGAAGCCTGGCACTTGGGGGCGCACTGGGCGCCATTGCCGTCTGCACCAAGCACGAGATCGTGCTGGCCATCGTCGGCGGCCTGTTCGTCGTCGAGGCGCTGAGCGTGATCATCCAGGTGCTCTACTACAAGCGCACAAAGAAGCGAATCTTCCTGATGGCGCCGATCCACCATCATTTCGAGAAGAAGGGCTGGGCGGAGCCGCAGATCGTGATCCGGTTCTGGATCATCAGCCTGATCCTGGCGATGATCGGACTGGCCACGCTGAAGGTGCGCTAGGGGCCTGCCACCATGGCCGGCCCGGCCGAGCTGTCTTGCCAGGTGCGGGGAATGATGTTTCCTGCGCCGCTTCGCCTTGCCGCACGTCTTTCGGCATTGCTGCCCCCGGTCGTGACCGCCTTCGACCATCACAAGGCTGCGTCCAGTGTCGCCGGGGCATGGCCTGGATTGCGCCCTGTGGCACCCCCCAGGGGCGCGCTGGGCCTTTTCCTTTTGATCCCGGTCCCCTATCCGTTGGTGCGTCAAGCAGGGGGTGACGATGATCCCGGTCAAGGGTTACAAGGGCGCGAAGGTTGCGGTTCTGGGTCTTGGCCGGTCGGGCCTGGCCACGGCAGCGGCGCTGCGGGCCGGAGGTGCCGAGCCGCTTTTGTGGGACGACAGCCCAGAAGCACGGGCAAAGGCCGAGGCCGAAGGCTTCGTGCTGACCGACCTGACCCGTAATGCCGCGCTTGACGGCGTGGCCTGTCTGGTGGCCTCGCCCGGCATTCCGCATCTCTATCCCGCGCCAAACCCGATCATTGCCCGCGCGCTGGACATGGGCGTGCCCGTCGATAACGACATCGGCCTGTTCTTCCAGAGTGCGGCAGGGGCTGACTGGGGCGCGATGGAGACCCCGCCCAAGGTGGTGGCGATCACAGGATCGAATGGCAAGTCCACCACGACTGCGCTGATCCATCACATCCTTCTGTCGGCAGGACGGCCCAGCCAGATGGCCGGAAATATCGGGACGGGCGTGCTGTCCATCGACCCGCCGCAGGATGGCGAGGTGATCGTGCTGGAACTCTCCTCCTACCAGACGGAACTGGCCCGGGCGCTGACCCCGGACGTTGCGGTTTTCACGAATCTCTCACCCGACCATCTGGACCGCCACGGCGGCATGGGCGGCTATTTCGCCGCCAAGGCAAGGCTTTTCACACTGGGCGGTCCGGATCGGGCGGTGATCGGCGTGGACGAGACGGAGGGCCGCTTCCTGGCCGACGCGCTGGGGCAGGGGATGCAGGACGACAGGGTGATCCGGGTGTCCTCGGGCCAGAAGCTGGAAGCCTTCGGATGGTCGGTCTTTGCCCGCAAGGGGTTCCTTGCGGAATGGCGCAAGGGGCGGCAGGTGGCGGCGATCGACCTGCGCGAGGTGAAGGGCCTGCCCGGCGCGCACAACCATCAGAATGCCTGCGCGGCCTATGCGGCCTGCCGGGCGCTTGGGCTGGCGCCGAGGCAGATCGAAGCGGCCCTGCACACCTTCCCCGGTCTGCCGCACCGCAGCCAGCTTGTGGGCGAACGCGGCGGGGTGCGGTTCGTCAACGATTCGAAGGCGACCAATGTCGATAGCGCAGCCAAGGCCTTGCAGGCATTCCCGAAGATCCGCTGGATCGCCGGCGGGCTGGGGAAGGAGGGCGGCATCGCGGCACTGAGGCCTCTGATGGGGTCGGTGGTGAAGGCCTATCTGATCGGCCATTCCGCCCGCGATTTCGCCCTGCAGATCGGCGACACGCCTCACGAGATCTGCGAAACGATGGAACGCGCCGTGGCACGGGCGGCCGAGGAGGCGCAGTCGGGCGAGGTGGTGCTTCTTGCTCCGGCGGCGGCCAGCTTTGACCAGTATCCGAACTTTGAAAAGCGCGGCGAGGATTTCACCGCGCGGGTCAGGGCGCTGATCGGCGGTCAGTAAGCGATTTCTTTTGAGAAATCGCACCCGAGCCGTCGAAGGATCTGGACCCGAGTTTTCGAAAACTCCGGTCGCGCAAACCGTGGTTTCAGACGATTAGCAGCCGCCCACCTTCGGCTGCCGAAGCCTCGGCCCTGTCCAGCAGCCGCTGCAGGGCGGCGCCGCGGGCAAAGTCGGGTTCAGCCGGGCCTTCTGCGCGGATCGCGGCGATGAAACGCTGGTAGATCGTGGGGACAGGGGGGCAAGCCACCGCGTGCCAGGTGCCGGTCTGCACGTTGTCCCCTAGGCAGGCGCGCAGCGCGCTTTCGCCCTTCTCGAACCGCACCTCCAGCCCGCCGGTCTGGCCGTAAAGCCGCAGGCGCAGGTCGTTCAGGTGGCCGGTGGCAAAGCGGGTCGCGGCCACCGTTCCAAGCGCCCCGTTGGCAAGGCGCAGCTGCATCGTGGCGCTGTCGTTGGCGTCCAGCACATAGTCGCCGATCCGGCCCCCCGGCGCCTTGTCGAAGGTTTGCAGCAGGCAGGACACTTCGGCCGGCTCGATCCCGGCGATGAAGGTGGCGAAGTCGAGGATGTGGATGCCCACGTCGCCAAGAACCCCCTTCGAACCGTGCGCCGTTGACAGCCGCCAAAGCCATTGCGGTTCGCTGTCCCAGTGGCCCCAGGCGGGCTGGGTCAGCCAGCTTTGCAGGTAGCTGGCCTCGAAATGCCGGATCTCGCCGATGGCGCCCTCGCGCACCATCTGCGCGGCCTTCTGCAGGGCGGGGACATTGCGGTAGCTGAGGTTGACCATGTTCACAACGCCGGCCCGGGCGGCGGCTGCGGCCATTTCCTCGGCATCCCGGGCGTTCGTCGCAAGCGGCTTTTCGCACAGCACATGCTTGCCCGCCGCAAGGAAGGGCATGGTCGTGGCGTGGTGCGCGGCGTCGGGGGTGACGTTGGTCACCGCGTCGAACCCGCCCCAGGCCAGCGCCTCGTCGATCGAGGTGAAGCCAAGCGGGATGCCGTGCGCCGCCTGGAAGGCCGCAAGCTGTTCCGGCCGGGTGTCGATGCCCGCCACCAGTTGGACGCCGGGAATGGCGGTGAAGCCCTCGGCATGGTTCTTCGCCATTCCGCCGGTACCGAGGATCAGAAGTCTGACGGGCTGCATCAGCGATAGCCCTCTTCGCCGTCGTGGTGGAGCCGCGGCCCGCGTTCGACGATGGGCTCCAGCGCATTGGCCACGGCGCGGTTCGGCGCTTCGGTCGGCATTGCGATCCGGCCTTCCGGGTTGTGCGCCCAGCGGACGGCATTGGCGATGATCTTCTGCACAAGGGGCTGGTGGTATGTCGGGTAGGTTTCGTGCCCTGGCCGGAAATAGAAGATGTTTCCCGCTCCGCGCCGGTAAGTCAGGCCCGAGCGGAACACCTCGCCGCCCTGGAACCAGCTGATGAACACTGTTTCCAGCGGTTCCGGCACGCCGAAGGGTTCGCCATACATTTCTTCGTATTCGATCTCGAAGTGATCGGGGATGCCGCGGGCAATCGGGTGCTGGCGGCTGGTGACCCAGATCCGCTCCCGTTCGCCGGCCTCGCGCCACGACAGGTTGCAGGGCGCGCCCATCAGCCGCTTGAAGGGTTTGGCGAAATGGGCGGAATGCAGGAAGATTGCGCCCATGCCGGACCAGACGGCCTCGCACACCCGTTCCACCACCGCATCGGCAACATCGCCATGCGCGGCATGGCCCCACCAGATAAGCACATCCGTTTCGGCCAGCCTTTCGGCGGTCATGCCGTGCTCGGGGTCTTGCAGCGTGACGGTGCTGGCCGAGATGCCGTCTTCCCGGTTCAGGAACCCGGCAATCGTGCCGTGCATGGTCGCAGGATAGATCTGCGCCACCACCTTGTTCTTGTGTTCATGGACGTTCTCGCCCCATACGGTGACGCGGATGGTCATCATTATCTCCTTCAGGCGCAATCCTTGCGGGTCTCGGCGGATGGGTAAGCCTGCTTTATCGAAGCGGTGCAAGTGCTCAGGCTTCCGCACAAGCGAAACCCGCGTGCTGCCCGGGATGTTCGTCTTGTCCGATCGGCGCACGATCACGGAATCGTCGCTGCCGATCTCCACGAAGAGGAAGAGGTCCGGGCCAAGATCCTCGACATGCAGGACCTCGCCCGACCAGGGGCCGTTGTCCACTACCTCGATATGTTCGGACCAGACCCCGAGGGTGGTGCAGCCTTCGGCCTCTGCGAATTTCCCGGTCAGGAAGTTCATCTTCGGGCTGCCGATGAAGCCTGTGACCTGCCCCCCGGAAGTTCCCTCGCTGTGATGTAGAGTCTGCCCAACCTGAGCAGGAGCAGACGATATGAGGAAAAGCCGTTTCACCGAGGCGCAGATTATCGGGATGATNTGCCGACCTCCGAGCTGTGCCGGAAACACGGGTTGAGCCCCGCGACGTTCTACAAGCTCAAGGGCAAGTATAGCGGGATGGACCTGTCCGATGCCAAGCGGGTGAAGCAGCTCAAGGACGAGAACGCGAAGCTGAAGCGCCTTCTGGCGGATGCCATGCTGGACAACGTGGTTCTGAAGGATCTGTTGGGATCGAAGCCATTGGACGCCACTGGTCCGAGGACCATGGCTGAGGCCTGACGACGCCGATGGCGCGGCGGGATGCGGTGTTGCGGGCAATGAAGGATCACCCGATCTCTCAGC
>NZ_SJZH01000029.1:0-7226 GCF_004959785.1 Tabrizicola sp. YIM 78059 | reverse complement strand
ACAACGGCGGCTGGGCCGGGCTGCGGCCGGATGAGGTTCCCGCGATCCTGCAAAAGGGGGAGCGGGTCCTGTCCCGGCGCGAGGCGGCAGGGTACGGCCAGACGGGTGCCTCGACCGTCAATGTCACTATCAACGCCCGCGACGCCGAGAGCTTCCGCCAGTCGCGCACGCAGGTCGCCAGCGACATCGCCCGAGCCGTGTCGCTGGGCCGGAGGGGCATGTGAGGATCAGCAATGGCATTTCACGAAGTCCGGTTTCCGGACAACATCAGCCGAGGCGCACGCGGCGGCCCGGAACGACGCACCCAGATCGTCGAGCTGGCGAGCGGGGCCGAGGAACGCAACGCCAGCTGGGCGAACTCGCGCCGTCGCTATGACGTGGCCTACGGCATCCGCCGCGCCGATGATCTGGCAGCGGTCGTGGCCTTCTTCGAGGCCCGGAATGGCCGCCTCCACGGCTTCCGCTTCAAGGACTGGGCCGATTTCAAGTCCTGCCTGCCATCGGCCGCGCCCTCGCCGCTGGATCAGCCCATCGGCACCGGGAACGGAACGGCGACGCAGTTCCAGCTCGCCAAGCGTTACACCTCGGGGGCGCAATTCTGGACACGCGCCATCACCAAGCCCGTTGCCGGGACCGTGACCATTGCCCTGAATGGCACCCCGCAGCCCTCCGGCTGGTCGGTCTCGACCGCGACGGGCTTGGTGACCTTCACCACCGCCCCGGCCGCAGGCGTCGCGATCACGGCGGGCTTCGAATTCGACGTGCCCGTCCGCTTCGACACCGACGCCCTCGACGTCACCCTCGACCTCGAACGCCTCGGGTCGATCACCTCGATCCCGCTCGTGGAGATCCGCACATGAACGACGAGACCGGATTTCTGGCGGCGGTGCTGCGCGAACTGGCCGCGTCAACAGCCGTGATCCTCGCCGCCTGGGGTGCGCTGGGCGGGGCGACCAATGCCCTGACCACGCGGATGCGGCTGCGCGACGCGCTGCGCCACATCCTGCTCGGCGGGCTGATCGCGGCCGGGATGGGCAGCTTCTCGATGGCCCTCGTCACCGCCTGGCTCGCCCTGCCGCCGCAGGCGATCCCTGCGGGCGGCGCGGCCGGCTCGGCCGCCTATCTCGTGGGCGTCTTCGGCCCTGCCTTCATCGAACTCGTCCTTGCCCGGCTGCGCGGCGCGAAGGGAGGGGCGGACGATGAATGACATTCTCCGCCTTGCGCGCGCCCTTCGCTGCGCCCCGGGCGATCCCGGTCAGGCCTTCCGCCACCGCTTGGCGGTCGGCCTCGCCGTCGCCGCGCTGATCCTCGTCCTCTCGCTTCTCAGGTAATCCCATGCACATGACAGACCGGGGCCTCCTGGCCCTCGTCCGGCACGAGGGTATCGTGCCCGGACCCTATCTCGATGTGAAGACCGTCTGGACCTTCGGCATCGGCCACACGGCCGCCGCCGGTCCGCCCGATCCGGCGCAAATGCCGCGCGGCATGCCCGCCGATCTGGAGGCGGGGATCCGCGAGGCGTTCCGGATCTTCCGCTCGGACCTTGCCGCCTACGAGGTCGAGGTGCGCCGAGCGGTAAAGATGCCGCTCGCCCCGCACGAGTTCGATGCGCTGGTCTCGTTCCACTACAACACCGGCGCCATCGCCAGGGCCACGCTGACGAAGGCGATCAACGCCGGCAATCGCGTTGCAGCCGCCGACGCGTTTCTGAACTGGCGGCGACCGGCCTCGATCATCCCGCGCCGCGAGGCCGAGCGCGACCTCTTCCGCCACGGCCGCTATCCCGGCGGGACGATCCCGGTCTGGTCCGTGGACCGCGGCGGGCGGGTGGATTTCTCGCGGCCCGTTCGCCGCCTGACCGAGGCCGAGGCGCTGGACCTGCTGCGACCGACACCTGCGCTGCTGCCGTCTGTCCCGCAGCCTGCGCCCGACGCACCTGCCAGCTGGCTCGCCCGGCTGGTCGGCCTTTTCACCACCCTGATCCGGAGGGCCTGATCCCATGCGCTACATTCGTCCCACGTCTCTCACCTGGTGGGCGGGGCTGCTCGCCTTCGCGATCGGCGCCGCCTCCCTCGCGCTGCCCGCCACCGGTCCGCTGGCCGATCTCGCCCGCCTCGTCGCGACGCTGGCAGGCTCCGGCGACGCATCGCCTGCCGCGCTGATCGCGCTCGGCCTCGGCCTGATCGGGCTGCGCGACCGCCTCGAACGCGGGTTCCGCGGCGATGACTGAGTTTCTCGCAGGCATGGTTGTGGGCGGTGCCATCGGCATGTTTGTCGTCGCCCTTTGCGCGGCAGCGGCGCGAGGAGACCGGCCATGAAGTCCCTCCCGCCCGCGCTGCAGGCCCATCTCGACGACGGCACGACGACGCTCGCCTGGTACTGGCGGATCACCCGCGCCGATGGCGTGACCTTCGGCTTCACCGACCACGACAGGGCGCTGTCGTTCGACGGGACCGAGTTCGAGCCGGAAAGCGGGCTGACAGCCTCCGAGGTGCGCTCGGGCTCCGACCTGTCCGTGGACGCGCAGGACGCTCAGGGCGTGCTGTCCTCCGACCGGATCACCGAGACCGACATCCTTGACGGCCGTTGGGACAATGCGGCGGTCGAGGTCTGGCGGGTGAACTGGGCAAGCCCGGCGCAGCGCGTTCTGCTGCGCCGCGGGGCCATCGGCCAGATCCGGCGCGGGCGGCTCGCCTTCGTGGCCGAGGTCAGGTCACTGGCCCATGTCCTCGGGCAGACGGTCGGGCGGACGTTCCAGGCCAGCTGCGATGCCGCGCTGGGCGATGCGCGCTGCGGCGTGAACCTGGATGCCTCGGCGTTAAAGGGCAGCGGCGCGGTGATCGATTTGCTGCGGGATCGCGCCTTCACCGCTTCCGGCCTCGGCACCTTTGCCGCAGGCTGGTTTGCCTTCGGCCTTGTCGAATGGTCGACCGGCGCGAATGCCGGGCGGCGGGTCGAGGTGTTGTCCCACGACCTCGTCGATGGCGTGGCGATCCTGACCCTGCTGGAAGCGCCGGTGCGCCCGATCATGGCGACGGATGCCTTCGTGGTCCGGGCGGGCTGCGACAAGCGGATCGCCACTTGTGGTGCGAAGTTCGCCAATGTCGCTAACTTCCGCGGCTTCCCGAACATCCCAGGCCAGGATGCCGTGCTGCGCTACGCCACCAAGGACGGCGGCCATGAGGGGGCGGTCCTGTGACTGCGCCCGTTCCGATCGCTGATCCCGCCCGCGTCATCGCCGCCGCGCGATCCTGGCTGGGCACGCCCTACCACGATCAGGCCAGCCTGCGCGGGGTCGGCTGCGACTGCCTCGGTCTCGCGCGCGGCGTCTGGCGCGATGTGGTCGGGCCGGAGCCGTTCCCGATCCCGCCCTACAGCCGCGACTGGGGCGAGACGGGGCCGCGCGAGGTGCTGGCCGAAGGCGCACGGGCGATGATGCCGGAGGTCGCTCCATCCGAGGCCAGGCTCGGAGCGCTGATCCTGTTCCGCATGATGCCCCGTGCCATCGCCAAGCATGTGGGCATCCTCACCGGCCCGGATACCTTCCTCCACGCCTACGAGCGGCTGGGCGTGATCGAGGAACCGCTGACACCGACATGGCGACGCCGCATCGCCTTCGCCTTCCTGTTCCCAGCACGCTGAGATTTCCGCAATGGCGACGCTTGTCCTCGGTGCCGTCGGTTCCGCCATCGGCGGGGCCTTCGGTGGCGCGATCCTCGGCTTTTCCGGGGCCGCCATCGGTGGCTTCATCGGATCGACCATCGGTTCGGTGGTGGACAGCTGGATCGTGTCCTCGCTCGCGCCCACGCAGAAGATCGAAGGCCAGCGCCTCGACAGCTTGCGGATCACTTCGGCGACCGAGGGGGCGATCATCCCGCGCCTCTACGGCCGCATGCGCATCGGCGGCAACATCATCTGGGCCACGGATTTCCGCGAGGAGACGAAGACCACGACGCAAGGCGGCGGCAAGGGTGGTGGCGGTGGCAAGGTCCGGACCACCGAGTACCTGTACTACGCCAGCTTTGCCGTGGCGCTTTGCGAAGGCCCGATCACCGGCATCGGCCGCATCTGGGCCGATGGCAAGCCGCTCGACATGACCGGCATCACCTGGCGCTGGTATCCGGGGAACGAGACCCAGACGCCTGACCCGTTCATCGCCGCCAAGATGGGGGCGGCCAGCACCCCGGCATATCGCGGCACCGCCTACGTCGTCTTCGAGGAACTGCCGCTTGCGAGCTACGGCAATCGCCTGCCGCAGCTCAGCTTCGAGGTGTTCCGGCCGCTCGCGGATCCCGACACGGCCGAGGGGCTGGTCAAGGCGGTGACGATGATCCCGGCCTCTGGCGAGTTCACCTATGCGACGGAAACGATCCGCAAGAGCGCGGGCGGCTTCGGCGGCACCACCTCGGCCGAGAACCTGAACGCGCTACCCGACGAGGCCGACATCGTCGTGGCCCTCGACCGGCTGCAAGCCATGGCCCCGGCTGTCGAAAGCGTCAGCCTCGTCGTCTCCTGGTTCGGCAATGACCTGCGCGCGGGCAATTGCACCATCAAGCCCGGCGTGGAGGTGGCGACCAAGGTCACCAGCCCCAAGGTCTGGACTGTCAATGGCGTAGCGCGGGCGAACGCGCATCTGGTCAGCCGCGATGCCGAGGACCGGCCGGTCTATGGCGGCACGCCTGCTGACTTCGCGGTGGTGCAGGCGGTCCGCGAAATGAAGGCGCGCGGGCTACGGGTGACTTTCTACCCGTTCCTGCTGATGGACGTTTCGCCCGGCAACACGCTGCCGAACCCCTACAGCGCCAACGCTGCCACACCGGGCCAGCCCAGCTTCCCCTGGCGGGGCAGGATCACCTGCTCCCCTGCGCCGGGATATGCGGGGACTGTGGACAAGACCGCCGCCGCCGCAACGCAGGTCTCCAGCTTCTTCGGCGCGGCGACCCTGGCGCAGTTTGCCGTTACCGGAGACACAGTCAGCTGGACCGGCCCTGCGGGCGACTGGGGCTTGCGCCGGATGATCCTGCACTACGCGCATCTCTGCGCTGTGGCAGGCGGTGTCGATGCCTTCCTGATCGGCAGCGAGATGCGCGGGCTGACCACCATCCGCTCCAGCGCCAGCGCCTATCCCGCCGTGATGGCCTTCAAGGCACTGGCGGCGGATGTGAAGGCGATCCTCGGGCCGGGCACCAAGGTGGGCTACGCTTCCGACTGGTCGGAATACTTCGGCCACCAGCCGGGCGATGGGACAGGGGATCAGTTCTTCCACCTCGACCCGCTCTGGTCGGATGCCAACATCGATTTCATCGGCATCGACAATTACATGCCGCTCTCCGACTGGCGCGACGGCTTCGACCACGCCGACGCCCTGCAAGGTTGGCCCGCGATCCATGACCGGGCCTACCTGCAGGCGAACATCGCCGGTGGCGAAGGCTTCGACTGGTTCTACGCCAGCGCCGCCGCCCGGTCGGCACAGATCCGGACGCCCATCAGCGACAGTGCCGCTGGCAAGCCTTGGGTGTTCCGCTACAAGGATCTCCGCGCCTGGTGGTCGAACCCGCATTTCAACCGCCCGGGCGGGGTCGAGAGCGGCACGCCCACCGCATGGGTGCCGGAGTCGAAGCCGGTCTGGTTCACCGAACTGGGCTGTCCTGCCATCGACCGGGGCACGAACCAGCCGAATGTCTTCTTCGACCCGAAGTCGTCCGAGAGCTTCACGCCGTACTTCTCCCGCGGCTGGCGCGACGACGCGATCCAGCGCGCCTATCTCGAGGCCAGCTATCTGTGGTGGGGCAGCCCGGCCAACAACCCGGTGTCCTCGGTCTACGGCGGCAGGATGGTGCATGTTCCGGAATGCACCGCCTGGACCTGGGATGCGCGGCCCTATCCGTTCTTTCCGGAACTGACAGGTATCTGGACGGACGGCCCGAACTGGCGGCTGGGGCACTGGCTGACGGGGCGGCTGGGCGCGGTATCGCTCGCCGCGCTGGTGCGCCACCTTTGCGTGCGCGCCGGGCTGTCGGAAGACCTCATCGACGTCTCTGGCCTCTGGGGCGCGGTCGAGGGCTATGTGATCGGGGCGCTGGAAAGCCCCCGCGCGTCGATTTCCGCACTGGCCCGCCACTTCGGCTTCGATGCCGTCGAAACGGAGGGCGTGATCCGTTTCGTCATGCGTGGCCGCGCCTCGGTCGTCACACTGGCCATCGACGATCTGGTCGCAAGCCGTGAAGGCGAGGCGCTGGAACTGGTCCGCGCGCAGGAGACCGAACTGCCCCAGGCCCTGAAGTGGCAGGTCGCGCGGGCAGACGAGGACTATGACGCGGCCCTCGTCGAGGCACGGCGTATTACCGTCGACACAACGCGTATCGCCTCGGAAAGCTTCCCGATGGCGATCCCGCCCGAGGAGGCGGAACGCCGCTGCCGCCGCGCGCTGTCGGAAGCCTGGATCGGCCGGGAAAGCGCCACGTTCCGCCTGCCGCCTTCGCGGATGGCCCTCGATCCCGCCGACGTGATCCGGCTGGCGCATGATGGCCGCGAGGTCGAGTTCCGGCTCGTCTCGGTCGCCGATGCGGAAGCGCGCGGGATGGAGGCGGTGCGCCAGGACCGCGCCGCTTATGACCTACCGCCCGGCGATCCCCGCCCGGCCTCGCTCGCCAGCCCCGTCGTCTTCGGCACGCCCGAGGTGGTGATGCTGGACCTGCCACAGATCACCGAGGACCAGCCCGCCCATCGCCCCCTGATTGCCGCCCATGCCAGCCCCTGGCCCGGCGAGATCGCCGTCTTCCGCAGCGCCTCGACGGATGGGTTCAACCTCTTGACGACCTTTGGCAGTCGGGCGCGGATCGGCACGCTGGCCTTCGACTTCTTTCCGGGGCCGACCTCCCGCTTCGATCTGGGCAATGCGCTGGTGGTCGATCTCCTGTCCGGAACCCTGGAAAGCGTGACGGACGTCGCACTGTTCGGTGGGGCGAACGCACTGGCGGTCCAGGCCGCAGCAGGAGTGTGGGAGATCGTGCAGGCGGGCGCGGCCGAACTGATCGCCCCAGGCCGATACCGGCTCACCCGGCTCCTGCGTGGCCAGCGCGGGACGGAATACGCGATGGGCAACCCCGCCCCGGCCGGGGCCCGGGTCGTCGTCCTGGATACGACGTTGGCCTCACTGCCCATCGCCGAGGCTGACCTCGGTCTGCCCTGGAACTGGCGGGTGGGCCCGGCTGCGCGCGCCGTCA
>NZ_SJZH01000028.1:255-8420 GCF_004959785.1 Tabrizicola sp. YIM 78059 | reverse complement strand
CTCTCGTTATGAACGAGGGACGACCGGGGCAGGTCAGAACTTGTCGCTTGAAACGCTCCCGGAATCACCGTCAATCACACCGTCAGGCTTCGCGCCGTGGCCGCCTGGTTCCGACTTCTCTGAGTGTCGGCGCTCCTACACCACGCCATGGGACACTATCGGGTCTGGTCACCTTGCAACTCAAAAAGAAACGTGGCACGTGTAACCTATGCTTGTGGGGATGCCATTGAACTTTCGTAAAAGGTACAGCTGGCTTACTTGTATAAGGTTCTCGATGGCCCTCGGGAAGGCAAATCGTCGCAGTTTCGCGAATTATCTGTGCGTTTGCCCGATATCCGCTGGCGGTGGTGTGCAGTCAAGATCTTCGGCGCATCGACTCCGACGGATCCTTCGGTTGCAGGGGCCGGTGGGCCCCCTTTCTCTTCCGAACTGCGGGATACACTCGAAAGCTCAGGATAGGACGTTCGGTGTGTGATCTTCAATTTCGGTGACAGGTTCTATGGCGGTGTCGATCGTCAGAGTAACGTCAGCATTCCGGTCGAGAATGCCGATCTGGCCTTCCCGCTGGCCGAAGCAGGCGGTCTGAACGGCCAGGTCGCACGGGCGAGATCGGTCTTCGTGTTCCGCCTGCGTGGCCCGGGCGGCGTGGCTTCGGCATACCGGTTAGATTTCTCGCGCCCGGACGCGCTGCTTCTGGCGCGAGCCTTCTGCCTGGCGCCGGACGACATCGTTTATGTGGCATCGGCCGAAGGCGCCGACTTCCGGAAGTTGGTGGGCATGATCCTTTCACCGCTACTGGCAGCGGCCAGGACAACATCAAGCTTAAGGGAATGATCCATGAACCAAATGACCGAAATGCCCTGCCTTGCAAGGGGCGCCGAACTGCCGAAGCTCGACTGTGCCAGGATCGGTGTGATCGGAATGGGGTATGTCGGGCTGCCGCTTGCCGCTGCCTTCGGCCGCGACTTCACTACCGTCGGTTTCGACATCAAACGCCAGCGCATCGACCAACTTGTTTCCGGTCAGGACAGCACCGGCGAGCTGACAGAAGAAGCGCTGAAGTCGGCGCGAAAGCTGCGGTTCAGTTGCGACGAACGGGATCTTGCGGATTGTAATGTACTGATCGTCGCCGTGCCGACCCCGATCACCAAATCCCGCACCCCTGACCTCGCGCCACTGATTGCAGCATCCGAGGTCGTCGGGCGCTGCATCCGCCGTGGTGGCGTCGTGATCTATGAATCTACGGTCTACCCCGGCGCGACCGAGGAGGATTGTATTCCTGTCGTCGAGCGGATCTCTGGCCTGCGTTACAATGTGGACTTCTTTGCCGGCTACAGCCCGGAGCGCATCAATCCGGGCGACCGGGAACGCCCGCTGAGCCGCATCGTGAAGGTGACATCTGGCTCCACACCCGAGGCGGCCGAATTCGTGGACGCCCTCTATCGCCGGATCATCACCGCGGGAACGCATCGCGCCGCATCGATCCGCGTGGCCGAGGCCGCGAAGATCGTCGAGAACACGCAACGCGACGTGAATATAGCGCTGATCAACGAACTCTCGATAATCTTCGCCAACCTCGGCATCGACACGAACGAGGTTCTTGATGCCGCAGCCACCAAATGGAACTTCGTCCGCCTGCATCCCGGTCTGGTGGGCGGGCACTGCATCGGGGTCGATCCCTATCACCTGGTGCACAAGTCGATCGACGCGGGCCATGTTCCTGACATCATCCGCACAGCGCGAGAGATCAATGACGGCATGGCACGGCATGCAGCGGTGCGGCTGGTTTCGGCGATGGTGGCGCGCAACCTTCCGGTGAAGGGCGCCCGCGTCCTGGTGGCCGGGTTCACCTTCAAGGCCAACTGCCCCGATACGCGCAACACCAAGGTGGCCGATCTTGTCTCGCACCTGCAGGAGTGGGGTATGCAGGTCGAGCTTGTCGATCCCCGGGCCGACCCGGATGCTCTGAAAGAGGAGTATGGCCTTGACCTGGCCACGGCCCTGCCATCGGCCGCACAGGGCTATCATGCGGTCGTTCTGGCGGTGGCCCACGAAGAGCTTGTGGCGCCGGGACCGCAACGACTGCGCTCGCTTCTGAAACCCGGCGGCGTGCTGTTCGACCTGCCCGCCGCCTTTCCCAAGTCCGAAAGCGAACTGAGGCTCTGAGAGATGACGACCCTTGCCGAAAAGGACATCGCCGCGCTGAAGGCCTCGGGGCTGTTCGACGCCGACTGGTATCGCGCGACCTACCCCGATGTGGATGCTCTGCGGATGGACCCGGCAGAGCATTACGTGAAATATGGCAGCGCCATGGGGCGCATGTCGGCTGCCGGCGAACGACTCGATCTTTCGGTGCTGGAGCGGCTGGAGAGACTGCCAGCGCCGAAACCCGGTCGGGCATTGCTGGAGGCGCATGAGATCTGCCGAAGCGGGGATGATGCCCTGGGCCTGGCCTATGCCCGGCGCCATCTGCCGCCCGAACTTTCCTACACCATCGAGACACTTCGAGCGAACGCCGCTCTGCGTCGAAAGGACGAAGCTGCATGGCTCCGCCATCTCAATGCCCTGCTCGCACGTTACGGTTCGGCCCCCGTCCGGCTGAAGGAAGGACCAACCGTGCTAGAACGCTTAGCCACCGCGCCACTGCCCGCGGTCACCGGAGGGCCGCTGATCAGTGTCATTGTGACCGCATACAATGCTGAAAGAACCATTCGTGCGGCATTGCAGTCAATTCTTAACCAGACTTACCGAAATCTCGAGGTCATTGTCATCGATGACAGATCTGAAGATCTGACTTGGAGCCATATCTGCAACATCGCTCAGGGTGATGCGCGCATAAAGGCTGTAAGGAATCCCGCAAACATAGGCACCTATTGTTCGAAAAACATCGGACTAAGGATTGCTTCGGGAGAATGGGTAACCGGTCACGATGCCGATGACTGGGCCCATCCAGAATGGATTCATAAGCATCTTCAATTCATCCTGCGTGGCGACATGGCATCCCGCGTCAGCAATGCCATGATGCTGCGAATGCAATTTAGCGGTGAAATTGACAGGCTGACTCCGATCGGCGCCTATTCCATCGATGGCGCCAGTCGGGATGCCCCGATCTCCTGCCTGTTCAAGCGGGATTTCTTGCGTGACGTACTTGGGGGTTGGGACAGCGTCCGGTTCGGCGCTGATTCCGAGATCATCGAGCGGTCCAAGATCATTCTTGGTGATGAATTCAAGCGGGTGCCTGTTCTCGGCATGCTGTGCATGATTTCCGCCGAAGGTTTGACCTCGCAGCCTGAACACTTCATCGACAGCCGCACGGGGCCTTCCGAGAATCCACGGATCTATGCGCAAAGCTATAGAAAATGGCACGAAGGGTACAAATCGAAACCCGCCGAGTTCCCGCGTCTGGATCTTCTGCGCGCAGTCGGCGAGCGCTTTTTCCCGGCGCCGCAGTCATTCTTGCCTTATCAGCCGAGCATTGCAAGGGCCGTTTCTTCCAACTTGAGTGATCTGGCAGAGAGGGAGCATCGCGTGTCAGTGCTGTGCGCTTCGAGGCGCCCTGCCTTGGTGCCGCTCGTTGCGAAAATGCTTCAATGTCAGAGTCACAGGAATTATGAGCTCGTTTTTGTCGCGCATGGCGGAAACTTTCAGAAGGATCACCTCGAGTCGGCCTTCTCCTGCCTACCGTCTTTCACCCTGATCGAGGCCAGTGACAGTATTCCCTTTGGCGTGGCTCTCAACATGGGTCTTGAAGCCTGCTCATCCGACCTCGTGATGAAGATGGATGATGACGACTTCTATGGCCCGGCTTACATAGCTCGTTCGCTGTCAGCATTTCTTCACAACGGGCACGACAACGTGGGTGTCGTCGGCAAGGGTCGCGCTTATGTTTATGTAAGCGCAATGAATTTCCTCGGGATACGCTTTCCCGATCGCAATGAGAACTGCATCAGAAGCCATGTGTTTGGAGGCACGCTGTTCTGGTCGAGGCGCAGGACGGACTATCAGGTGTTCAGGCCATTGGCGAAGGGCGTGGATGTAGCCTTTCTTGAAGACGTCCAGAACCGCGGATGCAGGGTTTTCTCTGGAGACAGATTTGATTACATCCACTTCCGGCATCTGAAACCATCGCACCATACCTGGCAGATAACGGATGACGATTTTATCAGGCCGGCAAACAAGATTCATACAGGGTTGGATCTTGCCTTGGCTTGCAGCAGTTACGACCGGGAGGGTCTGGCGGAACTTCAGGAAAAATTCGACACTATGCTTTTGGAGAGTGAGACGAAAGCTCAGGGCAATGAACCGCTGCAAAGCGGCACAAAGTCTGTCTTGTCATGAATGTCGGCGTTGACAGTCCATACGAGGTGCAACTGTTGTTCCCACCCGCCGAGGCCGAGGTCTTGCGCGGGGCATATGCGGACGCCCGGGTAATCCTCGAATATGGCTCGGGGGGCTCGACCATCGTTGCTTCGGAACTGCCGGACCGGCTGGTGTTCAGCGTCGAATCCGACCGGGCCTGGGCCTTGCGGTTGCAGGCTGAAATCGACCGGCGCACTTTGCCTTCGCCGGCCTTGGTCTATCATGTCGACATCGGGACGACCGGTGACTGGGGGCGCCCCGTCGGGCCGGAGGCATGGCCCCGGTTTTACCGCTATCCGCTAGCCATCTGGGACGAACCCTTCTTCCGGCAGCCCGATGTCGTGCTGATCGACGGGCGTTTCCGACCGGCCTGTCTGATGGCTGTATTGCTGCGCAGCGAAAGACCCGTAACCGTGCTGTTCGACGACTACCGAGACAGGCCCGCCTATCATTCGGTCGAACGCTTCGTTTCCCCTAGTGCCCTGGTCGGGCGCATGGCCGTCTTCAGGATCGAGCCCAAACGGTTTGATCCGGCGCAGACGACCGCCCTGATGCAGCAGTTCTTCCGCGCAACCTATCACGGGCGCGGTCCTGTCAACTACGCCAACGCTGACGCCGCCGAAGAAATTAGGCCAGTGGAAGAGGACAAGGATGTCTGAGGTTACCAAATTGTCTCCCGAAGTATCCCAGGTGGCGCGGATCGCGACCGATGTCTTTGCACCGGCCTCCTTCGACTTCCTTTTCCTGCGGCCGCGTCATCTGGTGGATTCGCCGGCGGTCATACATCTGCCATTGCTATTCTGGACCTGCGCTGCGCTGCGTCCGCGGGATGCCGCCGTGGTAGGTGTTGGTGACGGGATTGTGCAGTTTGCCCTGTGCCAGGCGATCGAGAGGCTGGGTGCCCAGGGGCGCTGCACCGGCTATGGCTTCTGGGGCAACCCACACCCCGAAATGGATGGACGAGACATTCCAGAGCCACTGCTTCACCATCAGCAGGTCTTCTACGAGGACGTGTCCCGTCTGTTGTCCGCCGGCAATCTTGACCGTGTCGCCGCTGGAATGTTGCCTGGCTCGCTGGACTTGCTCTGGCTGGACTTGACCGCCGCCCCCGATGGCCTTGCTCAACGGGCAGAGCTGCTTCAGCGCGCTCTGCGTCCCGGTGGCGTCATGTTTCTGCACGGCGTTAATCTAGTTGCAAGCGACAGCCCGGACGGTCTGGCCCTGCGTCGCCTCAAGGCCGAAAGGCGCGGTGTGAGCTTCGATGGAGATCAGGGCCTGCTGTTGTTGCCAGCGGGAGAGGGCATTGCCCCGCGGATTGCGGCGCTTATCGCAGCGGCTGATGGGGCACAACTGCCCCCTGAGGTCGAGCGGGTTTTCCGCCGCATCGGTCATGGGCTGCTCGCTAGCGTTCGTCTGGCCGATGCCGCTGCTGCGCGCACCGATGCCGAGATGCGCGCATCGGAAGCTAGGAAGGCCCTCGAAACGGCCGAGAATGCCGTGCAAAGCCTGAGTTCTTCCTACGAGCTGCGCCATCGGACCTTGGCCGAGGTGCAGAGTGCCCTGTTCGATGCGCGGATGATGGTCGCCGACCTGAAAGAGCGGATCACCTCGATCGAAGCGGCGCGAACGAGAGAATGCCTAGATCACGAAGCAACAGTTGGCGAACTGCGACGCCAGATGGACAACCTCCGTGCAAACCTGGACCAATCCGAGATCGCCAGGGCATCACTCAGCGCTTCACATGCGGCAGCGGAAGAAAAGGCGCGTGACCGGATTGAAGCACTTTGCGCGGAGGCCGAAAGCCTGCGAGAACGGCTTGCCGAAACAGAGCGCGAACGCGAGGCGCATCTTTCCGAAACCGCAGCCCTTGCGCGGATTTCCGAGGATCTGCGCAGTCAGCTGGCCCAGGCCGCAGCGCGCAACGAGGAACTGTCGGGGCGCCTCGAGACGGCTCAAAGGCTCATTCAGGATACCGAGGCGAAACTGAAGCGAGAGATCTCCGAGGAACGGCAGCTAAGATTCCGCGAGACGGCGACACTTACCCGAATGCTCGAAAAGATGAAAGCCCAGGCAGCCCGAAAGCCCCGCCCTCTGGAGGAGTGGCTGGTCAAGCGATTTGTCGGCGACGAGCGGAAACTGCGAAAATATTGGAGGGATCGCGTGGCATTCTTTTCCGACTCGCGCTCATTGCTGGCGCGGGCCTACCTGCGGCTCCGTCCGGGGCACTAGCTGTGGCCAGTATTTTGGGTCTGCCGTCAGGGCTATGCCGGTGGTTCGCCGATGCCGTATTGATGCGACGGCATGACTATCTGGAAGTCCTGCGGAAAACCGCCCTTTCCAGTGGGACGGAGGATTCCGGTTCGATATATGCGTGGTTTCGGCTTGGCTGCTACCGCAGGGTCATTGAGATAGCGGATCAACGCCCGCCGCGCTCGGCCCATGACATCTGCGCTGTTGCTGTTTCACTGGCGGCGGTTGGTCGCTTTCGCGACAGCGAGACGTTCGTGACCGGACACCTTACGAAGCTCCGGCGCAGGCCTCGTCGCGCAGTTGAAACTGCCCAGGGGATCGTGCGCTTCATGCCCGCCCTCGCGCTTCAGATCTGTGACGGCATTCCGGCAGCTCGCAGTCTGCGCTCTGCCGCACATTTCGCCTTGGGTGAGGTCGATCAGGCGCGACTGGAACTGCGCGGTGTCGGTACGATCGATCGCGGCGCGCTGCTGGCCGGACATCATCTGCTGGTGGCAAACCTGTCCGACGATCCACGCCTGAAAATCAAGGCCGTAAACCGTCAGCTGAGTAGCGCAGGGCTCGAAGGTCTTATCCTTGACCAGCAAGAGCAGGGTCTGGTGCTGGAGAACCTGCGCAATCCGCAGGTTACGGCCTGCGAAGCGGGTCCGCTCGTCTCGGTCATCGTTCCTGCATTCGATGCCGCCGACCATCTTCGGATGAGCGTCACCTCCCTCTTGCAGCAAAGCTACAGGAATCTGGAGATCATTATCGTCAACGATGGATCATGCGACGGAACCGGCCAGATTGCGGAAGAGCTTTCAGCATCGGATGACCGCGTGCGGGTACTGCACTTCGAACGGAACCGGGGTGCCTATGCCGCACGCAATGCGGGGCTTCGTGCCGCCACGGGATCCTTCGTCACCGTTCACGATTCCGATGACTTCGCACATTGCCGGAAGATCGAGCGCCAGGTTGCTCCGCTCATGCGAGACAGCCGCATGGTCTTTACAACTTCGGACCTCGTTCGTGTCTCGGCGGAGGGTCTTCTGGCGCGGCGCGAGGTCTATCCATTGCAGCGGATGAACAGCAGTTCCCTGACCTTCCGACGTGATGCAGTCCTGCGCGACTGCGGACTGTGGGAGGAGGAAAGGGTAGGGGCGGACGGAGAATTCCTTTTCCGCTTGCATCGGATCTATTCCGAACACCAGCGAGCGCGCTTGCGCCAACTGCTTACCTTTGCGGCCGATCGTGCCGGCTCGTTGACGGCGTTGGTGCCGAACGGGGCACCGGGCGTGCCGGCCGATCCGCGTCGACTCGATTACACCGAGGCATACACCCTTCGCTGGTTACGGGAAGGGTGGAGCGACAGGCATGGCTGATCGCGAGCCAAGACTTGACGCTGCACTTCGGCTCCGGCGCGCGCGCGGCTGCTGCTGGCCCCGGTCTGGTTGGGCGAATGCGTCAGAACCGCAGTAGCGCCTCGTCGCGCGTGACATGCCCTCCTGACGTTGCCCCCAACTTTCATCCAGCGTGAGCGAGACTTCGGGTCTGAGTTTTGCCCATTTGGGGGGGGG
>NZ_SJZH01000028.1:0-219 GCF_004959785.1 Tabrizicola sp. YIM 78059 | reverse complement strand
GGGGGGGGGTTGGGCAACGGGGACTGGCACGGAGCCTTGCGGGTTGCGCAGCGTCAGGCCCTGACCTGCCCCCCGGACGTCCCTCGTTCAGAACGAGAGTCCTTGGGTTTGATAGTGGTCGGTTTCAGGTTGGGCAAGCGCGCCGGGCGCGGAGCCCTCAGAGTGCTCAAGCGCCCGGCGCGTGAACCGCGCCGGGTTTGCCGGAGGCTGATTTCGGTT
>NZ_SJZH01000027.1:0-10189 GCF_004959785.1 Tabrizicola sp. YIM 78059 | reverse complement strand
CCATCTGCGCGTCGGTCAGCCAGAAAAGGTTGCTCATGCTCCAGTCTCCTCACGGAGATTGAATCAGGCCAAGTCTACAAAATCAATGGGTCCTGACCCTAGCTGGATCGCTGACGATGTCGCACGTCTGAGATACCACTGCGAAACCTGGTGGATCTTCTTCATCGAAATAGGCATCCAATCCTGTCCCGTCGGGGTTACCAGACAGGTCCCCGTATATGAACGGCCCTACGCCAAGGGCGAAGTCGCCCTGACGCCAAGCGCGCAGAATGCTTTGCCGATGAGGAGGTTCGCTCTCCGCCAAACTTGCACCTCATCAGCCTTTCCGGCGCGCATTGGCGGGCCGAGCACGCGTTGGACGAGCACTGGGCTCGACGTCAGTGGCAAGTTCGCCTTGCCACTTCGATAGCCGTTCGCCCAAGTCCTCTGGTCCCCAAGCAGCCACGGTTGACGCCGGCAGCGACGGAGCCGCAGCAGCTCGTCCCTGACCGCGCCCGGCCGCTTGCCTGACGGAAGCGAACTCGCCGACCTTAACGAGATCAATAAGGGCCTGGCCCTCGACAGACTCCTTGAGCAACAAGGCTCGGTTCGCTTCGGCACTTCCCCGGTCGATGAACCGGAGCACCGAGATGACCTCCCCAACCCGCCTGAGGTTCTTCTCGTCTATGGGTTTTCCGGCGGCCCAATTGTGCAGGGTCTTTGTGCTCACCACGATCATATCGGCAATGTGGTTCCAGGTGAGGCCGGACAGCTGACGCAGCTCACGGACCAACTCGACCTGCTGCGGCATCGTAGCAACGTGACGGTGAACATTCGCAAGGACGTCGAAGTTCGCGCTCGAGCCACGCGCAAAAAAGTCCCCGAGATGCCTCTCGAGCTTCCCCAAATTGAGAACATATCTGCGATCGCTGCGCCAGTGAATCGAATGCTCAGAATAGTTCCCGCCAAACGGGAAGATCGCCAGCGACGTATCTTCTTCGGCGGCCCGCGCCCAAGGATTGCCGTGATGTCCTGCCGGGGGCATGACTGTCAGCGCAATTGCCGTTAATGCGGTCTGCATCATCTGCTCCCCTCCCTGAAACGCTCCAGAAACCGCGCCTTCACACTCCAACGGAAAAACGCGTAGGCTCGGTCTGCCATAGTGTTGATCTTCGCAATCAGCGGGCCCGCGGTAAACCCATCCTCAGGCAGACCTGAAGTCGTAAAGGAGTCGATGTCGAGAAACCAACTCTGCACGCCGGTGGGTGGCGCCATATCCGGGTCATGGGTCGCGCCGGCAGGCAGAAGTCCCCACCGCGCCAAAAGCAACCCTTCGGCCGTCTGGCATTGCGCTTGCGAGGCAACCATCTGGACGCCGCTTCGTAGCGCTGCAGAAGACAAGCCCAGAAGTTCCGGCTCGACAAGGTTGCCCAAGTCATCAACGTCCGCCTGGCGATCGATCCTGTTCACATAGCGGAAGCCCACACGGGTCGCCAGAGAAGGCTGGATGGTGGTTGCTAGGGCATCGATGAGAAACTGAAGCCGATCGAGGAACTCTCTGCGCGACGTGTAATGCATCGTCTCGAGCGTCAGCGCAGACGGTGCAAGAGACAGCCGCCACTCGCGGCGAGGGTCGAACATCCGCCAAATCACTTCCTCGGCTAGGGTGCTTGCGACCCCAGCCCCGGCAAGGCTGACTTCGATCGACTGCGCAACATCGCGCTCGATCACCGGGAACTGCCGACGAACAGAGTTCTGGAAATCCCCGATGAACTGCTCCTTGCCGATATTGACAATCCGCGCGAACTGAACCTGACCCAAGACGCGGACCAGTGGCGCAGCATCAAGCTGTACCCGCTCGGGAGGCCGCCCGAAGAGCGGGTCCGCAATTCTGTCAGCCATTTTCTCCCCTGTTTCTCGTTGCGCGCAAGACTACACCATGTGAAGTAGAGTGTGAAGCGGGCAGTTTGGAGGTGGCTCTCTTGACAAAGGGTTGAGGGCGCGGGCGTTGCTGTGAGCTCGTACGCGCTGCTGCTCGGCCCACCATGCGCTAACCCAATATCTTGGAGGCAATCCCCTACGGGAAGTGGGGGCAGGAGGTGACACTGGCCCTGCTGATGGACGGGTTCCCGGAGGAGTGGGAGGCGCAGCGGGACGCCCTCCTGCTACCCTGAGATCGGGCAGGGTAACGACGGCCTCGACAGCCGTCTCACTTCCGCGGCGGCATGACGGGTCAACGCTTATGACCCTCGGTCGGTGAGCCGAGGGCGCTCCTCGCTCGGTCGACTTCCATCTGGCAGATGATGCAGACAACCGCTAACGTGCCAGAGAAAATCCGCAGCTGCCGGCGAAATTCGGCGGCATCGCAATAACGAAAGACTTGAAACAGGCAAATGGCAGTCAGGAAATCGGATCTCTATTCGTCGCTCTGGGCATCGTGCGATGAATTGCGCGGCGGCATGGATGCCAGCCAGTACAAGGACTACGTCCTGTTCATGCTCTTCATCAAGTACGTGTCGGACAAGTATGCCGACAGCGACGATCTGGAGCCGCCGATCACGATCCCCGCGGGCGCCAGTTTCCGCGACATGGTCGCGCTCAAGGGAAACCCCGAGATCGGCGACCTCATCAATACCCGGATCATCCAGCCCCTGGTCGACGCCAACGAGATGCTGGCGCGCACCGATTTTCCCGACTTCAACGATCCCAACAAGCTGGGCGAGGGCAAGGACAGGGTCGATCGGCTCACCAATCTGATTGCGATCTTCGAGAACCCGGAACTCGACTTCGCCCGAAACCGGGCCGACCACGACGACATCCTCGGGGACGCCTACGAATACCTGATGCGGCACTTCGCCACCGAAAGCGGCAAGAGCAAGGGCCAGTTCTACACCCCGGCCGAGGTCAGCCGGGTCATCGCCAAGGTCATCGGCATCTCGCCACGCAACACCGTTGCAGGCACCACCGCCTACGACCCCACCTGCGGCTCGGGCTCGCTCCTGCTCAAGGTCGCGGCCGAAGCCGGCAAGCGCATCACCCTCGAAGGCCAGGAGAAGGATGTCACGACCGCCGGTCTGGCGCGCATGAACATGATCCTGCACGACTTTCCCACGGCCAGGATCCTCGCCGGCAACACCCTGACCACGCCCCGGTTCCTCGACGGCGACCGGCTGCGCACCTACGACTACGTCGTCGCCAACCCGCCCTTCTCCGACAAGGCCTGGAGCACCGGCTTCAGCCTCGACGACCGCGGCGCGATCCAGGATCCGCACAACCGCTTCGAATGGGGCGCACCGCCGCGCAAGCAGGGCGATTACGCCTACCTCCTGCACATCATCCGGTCGATGAAGAGCACCGGCAAGGCCGCCTGCATCCTGCCCCACGGCGTCCTCTTCCGCGGCAATGCCGAGGCGGTGCTGCGCGAGGCGCTGGTGCGCTCGGGCTATCTCAAGGGCATCATCGGCCTGCCGCCCAATCTCTTCTACGGCACCGGCATCCCCGCCTGCATCCTCGTGCTGGACAAGGAGAACGCCGCCGCCCGCCGCGGCGTCTTCATGATCGACGCCGCGCGCGGCTTCCGCAAGGACGGCGCCAAGAACCGCCTGCGCGAGCAGGACATCCATCGCATTGTCGATACCTTCCGCAGGGGCGCCGACGTGCCCGGCTATGCCCGAATGGTGCCCTTCGACGAGATCGCGGGGCCGCGCAACGCCTTCAACCTCAACCTGCCGCGCTACATCGACAGCGCGGCCGCCGAGGACATCCACGACATCGGCGCCCATCTCGAGGGCGGCCTGCCCGAGGCCGACATCGACGCCCTCGCGCCCTGGTGGCAGGTCATGCCGGGTCTGCGGCGCGACCTGTTCGAGGCCCTGCGCCCCGGCTACCTGGCGCTGCACCCCGCGCCGGCCGACCTGCGCGCCGCGATCGAGGGCCACGCCGAATTCCGCGCCTTCACCGACCGCGCCGGCCGGACGCTCGCCGACTGGGCCGCCCGAGCCGAGGCGCGGATGCGCGCCTTCGGCCCCGGCCAGCACCCGCGCGACCTGATCGAAACCCTGTCAGAGGACCTGCTCGAGCGCTTCCGCCCCCTGCCGCTGATCGACGCCTATGCCGTCTATCAGCACCTGATGGATGAATGGGCCGCCGCGATGCAGGACGACGCCCACCTGATCGCCGCCGAGGGCTGGGTCGCCGGCGCCCGCCCGCAGGAGATGCGGCGCGGGGCGGCGCGCACCGGGCGCAGCCCCGCCCCCGGCGCCTATGCGGTGGGGCGCGCCCGCTACGCGTCGGACCTGATCCCCGCCGATCTGGTCGTCGCCCGCTTCTTCGCCGCCGAACGGGACGACCTCGCCGCCCGCGACGCCCGTATCGCCGCGCTCGAGCAGGAACTGGCCGAGCGGCTGGAGGAGGGGGCGGGCGAGGACGGCCCCCTGTCCGAGGTGATCGAGGGCGAGGGCGAGGCGCTGCGGGTGAACCCCCGCGCGCTGAAGGCCCGCCTGCGCGAGATCGAAGGCGATCCCGAGGCGGCCGAGGAACGCGCGGCGCTGGTGGCCTTCCGCACCGCGCAGGAGGCGCTGGACGAGGCCCGCCGCGCCCGCAAGGCGGCCGAGGATGCGCTCTGGGCCGCGGTGCATGACCGCTTCGGGCGGCTGACCGAGGCCGAGGTGCAGGATCTGGTGGTGGCCGACAAGTGGCTGGCCGCGGTGCGGGGGCGCGTCGCGGCCGAGATCGCGGGCGCGGGCCGCGGGCTGACGGCGCGGCTGACCCAGCTCGCCGACCGCTATGCCCGCCCGCTGCCCGCGCTGGAAGCCGAGGCCGAGGCGATGGCCGCCCGCGTCGCCGGGCACCTGCGCGCGCTGGGGTTTGGGGCATGAGCGCGGGGTGGAAGGAGACGGAGATCGGCCCCGTGCCCGAGGATTGGGAGGTGGTGACGCTGGGGGAGAGAGGGAATTTCTCCAAGGGAGGCGGTGTGCGCAAGGATCAGGCGAATAGCGGCACCTTGCCCTGTATCCGATACGGAGAGCTTTATACCAATCATCACGAGATCATTCGCTCGTTTCCCACTCGGATTTCCCCTGAAGTCGCAAGTTCCGCGCGACGAATTCGCTCCGGCGACGTGATCTTTGCGGGATCGGGCGAAACAAAAGAGGAAATCGGAAAATGTGCCGTCTTTATCGACGATTTCGAAGCATATGCCGGTGGCGATACGATCATTTTCTCGCCCAAGCGCGATGATCCCGTCTTCCTCGGTTACGCCTTGAACCAGCCGATTGCGCAACGTCAAAAGGCGGCGCACGGACAGGGCGATGCGGTGGTCCATGTCAGCGCGCGAGCATTGGCCTCGCTGACCCTCCCGCTTCCCCCACTTCCCGAGCAGCGGGCGATTGCGGGGGTGTTGGGGGATGTGGACGGGCTGATCGGGGCGCTGGCGGGGCTGATCGGCAAGCGGCGCGACCTGGCCGCCGCCGCCCGCGCCCGCCTGCTGACCGGCCAGACCCGCCTGCCGGGCTTCACCGCCCCCTGGCAGACCCGCAGGCTGGGGGAGGTCGTCAGCGTGCGAAACGAAAAAGTCGCGAGCAGCCGGTTCGAGAAGGGGCAGCCTTGCATCGAACTCGAACATATAGAACCTGAGACCGGCCGCGTGATCGGAGCAGCGGCAAGCGGAAGCTGGGGAGTGAAACAGAGGTTCAGGCGTGGCGACGTGCTTTTCGGGAGGCTTCGCGCCTATCTCAGAAAATACTGGCTCGCGGACTGCGACGGTTACTGCTCGACCGAAATTTGGCCGATCATTTCCAAACCGGGAACTCTTGACGTTCGGTTCGCATATTTCACGCTGCAACGATCCGAAGTGATCGACGCAGCCAGCCAAGCATACGGAACACATATGCCAAGGTCCGACTGGAGCGTGATTGCCAAACTCGAAATCCCGCTCCCCGACCTCGCCGAACAGACCGCCATCGCCGCCGTGCTCTCGGACATGGAGGCCGGGATCGCCGCGCTCGAGGCGCGCCTGGCCAAGGCCCGCGCGCTGAAGCAGGCCCTGATGCAGGCGCTTCTGACCGGACGGCGGCGCCTGCCGCTGCCGCCCCTTCAATCGGAGCCCGCCCATGCCTGACACCCCCCGCCCGCGCCCCGAACGCGCCACGCAGGACCGGCTCGCGGCCCTGATCGCAAGGGCCGAAGCGCAGGGCGGCCTCGGCTATCGGCCCTTGGGCGACTGGTCGGGACGGGCGGGCAACCGCGGGGTCGAGCCCGAACTTCTGCGCGCCAACCTGCGCGCCCGCGGCTATGCCGAGCCCGAGATCGCGGCGGCGCTGACCCGGCTGATGCAGGCCGTCGATGTGACGGGCACCACGCTCTACCAGGCGAACCTGCGCAGCTACACGCTCATGCGCTACGGCGTGCCGGTGCAGACGGCCGTGGGCGCGCCGCACCGCACCGTGCATCTGATCGACTGGGCCGACCCCGCCGCCAACGACTTCGCGCTGGCCGAGGAGGTGACGCTGAAGGGCGGGCACGAGCGGCGGCCCGATCTGGTCGTCTATCTCAACGGGCTGGCCGTGGCGGTGATCGAGCTCAAGCGCGCCTCGGTCGAGATCGGCGACGGCGTGCGCCAGCTGATCACGAACCAGGATCCGATCTTCAACGCGCCCTTCTTCGCCACCGTGCAGCTGCTGCTGGCGGGGTCCGATGCGCAAGGGCTGCGCTACGGCACGGTGGGCACGCCCGAAACCCAGTTCGTGGACTGGCGCGACGAGGCCCCGCCCGCGGGCGAGGCTGCGCCCGGCGCGCTGCTCGACCGGCCGGTCATGCAAATGCTCAGCAAGGCGCGGCTTCTGGACCTGATGCGCGACTTCGTGATCTTCGACGCCGGGCGCAAGAAGGTGCCGCGCCCGCACCAGTTCCGCGCCGTCAAGCTGGCGCAGGAGCGGCTGATGCGCCGCGAGGGGGGCGTGATCTGGCACACCCAGGGCTCGGGCAAGAGCATCCTGATGGTGCTGCTGGCCAAGTGGATCCTCGAGCGCGAACCCGAGGCGCGGGTGCTGATCGTGACCGACCGCGACGAGCTCGACCGCCAGATCGAGGGGGTGATGCGCAACGCGGGCGTGATCGGGGCGGATGCGCCCTCGCCCAGGGTGACGCGCCGGGCCGATTTCGTCCGCTGGCTGGGGGCGCCCGCGCCGCGGCTGATCTGCGCACTGATCCACAAGTTCGACACCGCCGATCTCTCGGGCCCGGCGCCGCCGGTGACGGGGCGCTTCTACGTGTTCGTGGACGAATGCCACCGCTCGCAGGGCGGCGAGATGCACCGGCAGATGAAGCGCTGGCTGGAGGGGGCGATCTTCGTCGGCTTCACCGGCACGCCGCTTCTGGCGCGCGACCGCCAGACCACGCGCGAGGTGTTCGGCACCTATATCCACACCTACAAGTTCCAGGAGGCGGTGCGCGACAAGGTGGTGCTGGACCTCAAGTACGAGGCGCGCGACGTGCCCCAGGCGCTGACCAACCCGGCGGCGGTGGATGCCTGGTTCGAGAAGCGCACGAAGGGGCTGAACGGCTTCCAGAAGGCGGTGCTGCGCAAGCGGTGGGCGACGATGGAAGAGCTGATGAGCTCGACCAACCGCAAGCGTCGGATCGTGGACGAGATCGTGATGGATTTCGACACCAGGCCTCGGCTCTCGGACGACCGCGGCACGGCGATGCTGGTCGCGGCGTCGATCCGGGATGCCTGCGAGTATTTCCGGCTGTTCCACGGAACGCGGCTGGGCCCGCATGTCGGCATCGTCACCTCCTACGAGCCCAACCACAACGCGATCTCGCGCGAACCTGCCAACAGCGACGAGCGTTACAAGTACGACACCTACACGCAGCTTGTGCTGAAGGACGGCCAGAGCACGACCGCCTACGAGACCGAGATCAAACGCCGCTTCATCGAGGAGCCGGCGAACACGAAGCTGCTGATCGTCGTCTCGAAACTCTTGACCGGGTTCGACGCGCCGAGCTGCACCTACATCTATCTCGACGACCGCCTGCGCGACCATACGCTGTTTCAGGCGATATGCCGGACCAACCGACTGGACGGCGACGACAAGGATTACGGCTACATCGTCGACTTCAAGGAGCTTTTCGGTGATGTCCAGCATGCCGTCGCGGTCTACAGTTCCGACGAGCTCGATCCCGATGCCGGAAACGGCGGGGACAACAACGTCACCATCCGCAACTGGCTCGAGGAGGGACGCGAAAGGCTCGAAGCGGCGCGCGAGGCGCTCCATTACCTCTGCGACCCGGTGCCGCCACCCCGTGAGATCGAGCAGTATCTGCATCACTTCTGCGGCGATGCCGCGGACCCTGCGGCGCTCGACCGAACCGAGCCGCTGCGCGTGTCGTTCTACCGCTCGGTCGCGACGCTGGTGCGCGCCTTCGCGGCGGTCGCAAGCCATCTGGACGAGGCGGGATACGACGCGGCCGCGCAGGCGAAGCTGACGAGGGAGGTCGAGTACTACAGCGACCTGCGCGCCGCCATCAAACGTCACTCCGGCGAGGAGCTGGACATCAAGCCGTACGAGGCGGACATGCGCCACCTCCTGAACACCTATGTCCAGGCTGACCAGGCGCAGGTCCTTGGCGCCCTGTCGGAAGTTTCGCTGACAGAAGCGATTATCGAGACGGGCATCCACGACGCCATCGCGCGCAAGCTCAACGAGAAGGGCAAGCTGTCTCGGAACGCGGTGGCGGAAGGCATCATCAACAACATCCGCAAGACGATCATCCGCGATCAGCTCGCCGATCCCCGCTTCTACGACGAGATGTCGCGACTGCTCGAGGAGCTCATCCGGATGAGCCGGGAGAGCGCCGAGGCCTACGAGGCCTTCCTGCAGCGTGCCGAGCAGCTGGTCCGTCAACTTGCGGGGCGGTCCGGTCGAGACAACTTGCCCACTGCGGTTCACGGCAATCGGGAAGCCGCGGTGATCTTCGGCAATCTGCCGAAACTGCCCGCGACCATCTTCGTCTGTCCCGCGAGCGAGGAGGAGCGCGCAAACCTTGCCTTGGCGATCGATCGTGCGGTCCGTGACCATGCCCCGGCCGGATGGCGGGGCGACGCAGTGCGCGAGCGCGAGGTCAAGAATGTCTTGTTCCCGCTGCTCGGGCGGGATCGGGATGCCACGCTCGCACTGTTCGAGATCGTTCGCAACCAGGCAGGTTACTGATGCAGGACGAGATCGAGATCGGTGACCTTCGGATCCGTGTGACACGAAAGGATGTCCGGAACGTCCACCTGACGGTCCATCCACCCGATGGACGGGTCACGCTCGTCGCCCCCCAAGGCACAGACCTCGGAGCAGCCCGTGCCTATGCCATCACGCGGCTCGGCTGGATACGGAAGCAGCAAATCCAGCTTTGCGCCCAGGCGCGCGAGTCGCCCCGGCAGTTCGTCGGGCGGGAGACCCATTTCCTTTGGGGCCGTCGCCACTTGCTGCGTGTCTCGGTGGCAGACGCAAAACCCGAAGTGAGGCTCGACCATCGCACGATCCACCTGCGCGTGCGGCCCGGCACCACCACCGAGGTTCGGGCTCGCATCATGCACGAATGGCATCTTCGGCTCCTGCACGAGGTCGTGCCGACCCTGATCGCAAGGTGGGAGGCTCGCCTCGGCGTGCGCGTCGAGGGCTACTTCCTGCAGCGCATGAAGACCCGATGGGGCAGCTGCAACCCGATGAACCGAACGATCAGGCTGAACACCGAGCTGGTGAAGAAGCCGCGCGACCTTCTCGAATACGTCATCATCCATGAAATGATCCACATTCTCGAGCCCACACACAGTCCGGCCTTCTTCGAGATGCTGAGCCGGCACTATCCCGGTTGGTCGGACGCCCGCCACGAATTGAACGCGCTCCCGATCCCGCAGATCTGAGCGTCACGCCACACTGGCGAAGGTTCGATCTTCGTTCCGTCTCGGCCTGCTGCCTCTGTCGTCGGAGTCAACAGCTTTGCACCGCTTGCAGCTTCATGATTTCAATGGCTTGCAGGCACTGCACCGCCTGCAGTCAAGTCGACAGGTGCAGAGAATTCGGGGCCGGAGAGAGCAATTTCCAGCTTTCAGGTCGCACAGCGGTGCTCAGCCCCTCCCGCATAACCCCCGAAAACAACGGAAAAATCCGGCCGCAGCCGGATCGGGAGAACGCTTTCTCTAGGGCAAGTGGCGGAG
>NZ_SJZH01000026.1:0-10653 GCF_004959785.1 Tabrizicola sp. YIM 78059 | reverse complement strand
GCACGCTGGCCTTCGACTTCTTTCCGGGGCCGACCTCGCGCTTCGATCACGGCAATGCGCTGGTGGTCGATCTGCTGTCCGGAACGCTGGAAAGCGTGACCGACGTCGCGCTATTCGGCGGGGCCAATGCGCTGGCGGTCGAGAGTGTCGCTGGCCAATGGGAGATCGTGCAGGCGGGCCAGGCCGCACTGATCGCGCCTGGCCGCTACCGCCTGACCCGCCTGCTGCGTGGCCAGCGCGGGACAGAGCACGCGATGGGTAACCCGGCCCCCGTCGGGGCGCGGGTTGTGGTCCTCGACACAGCGCTGTCCTCGCTGCCCATCGCCCAGGCCGATCTTGGACTGCCGTGGAACTGGCGCGTGGGCCCGGCTGCACGCGCGGTGAGCGACAACAGCTATGCCGCGCTGGGGTTCACTCCGACCGGGCGGGGCCTCGTGCCCTTCGCCCCGGTCCATGTCGAACAGCCCTGGCGGATCGCGCGCAGTCCGGGCGATCTGACCATCCGCTGGACGCGTCGATCCCGCACGCTGGTCGCCGATGCCTGGGAACAGGTCGAGGTGCCACTGGCCGAGGACCAGGAATCCTACGACGTCCAGATCCTCGACGGCGCTGCGATCAAGCGGACACTGACCAGCAGCACGACTTCTGTCCCCTACTTCGCAGCGCAACAGACCGCCGATTGGGGCGCGCCGCTCGGGCCGGGGNACTTCGCAGCGCAACAGACCGCCGATTGGGGCGCGCCGCTCGGGCCGGGGCAGACGCTGGCGATCCGCATCTTCCAGCTCTCGAACCGCCTTGGCCGCGGCACGCCCGCGTCTGTGACGCTGCAATTCTGATCCCAACTCGCGGGAACCCCCATGTCCGACACCACGACCCATCTGGGCCTGCCCTATCTCCTGGCGGCGCAGGCGCAGAAGCATGTCACCCACAACGAGGCTTTGCGCCTGCTCGATGCCATGGTGCAGCTCTCGGTCCTCGACCGCACGCGCATCGCACCGCCCGCGAGCCCGGCTGACGGCAACCGCCATCTGGTGGCCTCTGGCGCGACCGGCCTCTGGGCAGGGTGGGATCTGAACATCGCCTTCTGGGTGGACGGCGCGTGGATCCGGCTCGTACCGCGCACCGGCTGGCTCGTGTGGGTCGCGGCCGAGGGGTTGTTTCTCGTCTGGACCGGCAGCACCTGGACGGTGGTGGGCGAGCCGCGCGACGTCTCGGACGCCGTGTTCAGCCTGGTCAACGACGCCGATCCGACGAAGAAGGCCACCTTCTCGCTGGTGGGGATCACAACAGGCACCACGCGCAGCTTCACGCTGCCCAATACCTCGTCGGAACTGGCGATCCTCGCGGGCACCCAGACCTTCACCGGCAACAAGACGTTTTCGGGGACTCTGACCGCCTCGGGCACGGTGACGACATCCGGGGCCACTGCGACCATCGGCACGTCCACCGGCACCGCAACCTACGGCATGGGGATCGGTGCCACGACGACCGGCACGACCAAGACCGTCAACCTCGGCACCGGCGGTGCCTCCGGATCGACCACGGTCGTGAACATCGGCTCCGCGACGGCTGGCGCGGGCGGCACGACCGTCATCAACACGCCCACCGTGACCTTCGCGAACAGCGTCACGCAGGTCGGCATGCCCCAGGCCAACCTGACCGCGCAGCTTCTGGGCCTCGGTGGGGCCACGGCCGATAGCTACAACCGGCTGTCGGTGAACACCCCGGCCGTGCTGCTGAACAACGCAGGTGCCGGGATCGAGGCTACCGTCAACAAGGCTGCGGCCGGGAACGATGCCGCCTTCGCGTTCAAGACCGGCTTCTCAGCGCGGGCGCTGATCGGCCTTTTGGGCAACGACGACTTCAGCTTCAAGGTCAGCCCGGATGGCTCGGCCTTCTTCGACGCGATCCGGATCGATCGCACCAGCGGCCAGGTGGAACTGCCGCAGCCGACCGTTCTGCCGGGGCTGAGCGCTGCGCCGACCCCGCCGCCCGCAGGGAAGGCCGCCGTCTACGCCCGCAACCGCGCCGGGGCGCCGTGGATCGATGTCATGCGCCCCTCGGGGCGGGACTTTCCCCTGCAGCCGCATTTCGGGGTGAACCGCATCGCCAACTGGGCGCCATCGACCGGCACGACGATCACCGGCGAAGGCCTGCCCATCACTTCGGTCGGGACCGTCTCGCACCCGACGCTGGCCGCCACGAACCTTGCAGCCTCGATGCGTCGCTGGCGGCTGACCTCGGCGGCCGTGGCGGACTCGGTGGCCGACCAGCGTTCCGCAGGCTGGGCCTGCTGGCGCGGGAACGCGGCGGGCCTCGGCGGCTGGACCTTCGTCACGCGCCTGTCCCTCACGACCCTGCAGGCAACGGGCATGGGGTTTTTTGGCCTCTACGGGTCGACCGCCGCGCTGGCCACCACGTTGACACTCGCCGCCGTGGTGAACTGCATTGGTATCGGTTTCCAGCGCGGCACGCATACCCGCTGGCAACTGGTGGCGAACGACGGCACCGGCGCGCCGACGCTGACGGACATGGGCGCGTCCTTCGCCATTGCCACCGGTGGCGTGCTGACCCTGTTCATCGCGGCGCCACCAAATGGGTCATCCGCCTGGGTGCGCGTCGTCGACGAGGTCTCTGGCGCGGTCTTCGAGCAGGAGATCACCGCCGACCTGCCTGCGAACACGCAATTCCTGTCGCCGCGGCTGTTCATGAACACTGGCGCGACCGCGGCCGCCGTCGCCTACGACTGTGCCGGGGTCTATGTCGAGACGGACTATTGATTCGACGTAGCTCTATCCAGCTTTACGCACTAAGAGTTCCGAACCAAATTCTTGCGTTCTGTTTTTTTCAAACCTGTGCGCCCCGCCAACTCACTCATCATGGACGCCCCCCAAGCCGACACTCCTTTTGGCATCGGCAAGTGCGTTTGCCCCTTGCAGGACGTCCTCAAGCAATATCCTTGTCGCACGCTCAGGCTCCTCAAATAGCGGGCTGTGAGCCGAGTTGTCAAAAACGTAGAGTCCCTTGATCGGAGCGTCGATCGCATCGAAGTATGTGCGGGACAGGTCTGGACTGACCGTCCGGTCATGCCGACCGACAAAGAAGTACATTGGCACATGGAACTCGGTCAGCCGTGCGGCGAGGTCATCCCGCAGCATATCCTCCCAGAAGAACGGCCGCGACCAGAGCTTGCCGCGCCAGACGTTGATCTTGTCCATGACGGTGTAGGCCCGGACACGCCAGACCGGCAGGAAGATGCCCGTAACGACCGAGTCGATATCGCGCGTGTGCCCGACGCCGACCCCGTGCATGGCAGCGTCGCGAAGCCGCATCCAGGCGGGCGAGAGACCGTCCTCCATGCTGACGGGCGCGGCCTCGAGTTTGCGGACCATGCCCGCGTCGCCGCGCGCTTTGTAGGCGCCGAGCAGGAAGTCATGCGCCATGACTTCGGACAGGAGCTGGTGGACGATCTGGGCCATGCCGACATAGGCGAGGAAGCGGTCGGGTGCCTTTTCTGCGACCTGAATGCCAAGATAGCTGCCCCACGAGTGGCCGACGAGAAGAATGCGGTCCTGTCCGAAACGCTTGCGCAGGTAATCTGCGACCTCGATCGTGTCCGAGATCATCTGGTCCATGGTCATGGTCTCGGGCGGGATATCGGCCGAGAATGACATGCCCGCGCCGCGCTGTTCCCACCAGACCATGGTGAAATGGCGCTCCAGACCCGTGGGATAGTCCAGTTCCATGAAGAACTCGGTCATGCCGGGGCCGCCGTGGAGGAAGAGAAGCACCGGGTTCGCGGGATCGACACTCTGGATGATCATGCTTTGCGGGATGCCGCCGATCTGGACCGTCACACGTTCAGAAAGGCTGCCGGGTATGGAGTTGCCAGCTTCATCGCGCAGCGGGGCCGGGCGGCCGGGGCTGATGGCGAAGAGATAACCCACCCCGATCAGAAGGACCGCCGTCAGGGATAAGACAACAACCGTCATGGCTCGTTTGACCCGTGACTGTGATCGGTCGCCCGCTTTGGGTCCGCTCTTTTGGTCAGGTGCCATTTTTCCGCTCCGATCCCTCGCTTCGGCATGGCTATTCGCCTTGGTCCAAGAGCCGCGCTTCCATCTCGTCAAGGGCCTGCCGGTCCAGTACGCGCCCACCGATTATGACAGCCTGAGGGCGGCGCAGCGGCGCAAGGCCTTCCAGCGGATTGGTGTCCAGCAGGACCAGATCGGCCCGCCGCCCCGGTGCGATGCTGCCGTCCTGGTCCTTCAGCGCGAAGAACCGGGGCGGAGCAACAATGGCGGTGTAGAGCGCCTCGCGCGGGGTCAGGCCGATTTCGACGTAAAGATCAAGCTCGTCCAGCAGCGAGAAGCCGTGGAAGAGCCAAGGGTTGGCAAAGGACGCGTCCGTCGAGGCAAGGATCGGCACACCCGCCCGCTGCGCCAGAAGGAAGGTCCGGTGGTCAAGCGCGATCGACTGCGCCGCAAGGGCGCGCACCTCGTCCGTCATCGCCTCCAGCCGGAAGTCGGGGCCGGCCCAGGCCGCGCGCACCGCGGGCGGCAGCATCCGGACCCGCGGGCTGTCCGCGGCCGGCCGGTCGCCGACGTAGAAGCCCGCTACCACCAGCGTCGGGCTGACATGCATCCCCGCGCGGGCCATGTCGGCCAGCACCCGACGGCACAGGCTTTCGTCCCAGCTGTCCAGGATGATCCGGTTGCGGGCGGCCATGACGGAAAACACCGCGTCGCGGGTGCCACCCGAAGCCATGACCGACCGCAGATCCTCCAGCATCCGGTCCTCGGCGGTCGAACAGGCCATCGTCACCCGCCCGAAATGCTCGATCCCTGCCTGTCCCGCAGCCAGAGCCGTGCCCAGCGCGACCCGTTCCGGGACATGCCCCACGAGGGGCAGGCCCGCATCCCGGCTGGCCCCGGCAAGCGCCAGATAGGTCGCCTCGTCCAGCATGGAATAGGCCTTCACCGCCGCCCAGCCTTCCGCCGCGATCCGGGCGACCACCGCCCGCGCTGCGTCCGGCGTATCGGCCAGGAACATGCCGGGCCAGGATCCGGGGCTGGCATCGACCCAGGCCCCCGAGAGCACCAGCCGTGGCCCCGCAACCGCCCCGGTCTCGATCCGCGTCTGCAACGCCTGCTGCTCGGCGATCGGCCAGAGCGCGCCCATGTCGCGGATGCCGGTGACCCCGCTCAGCAGATAGAGCGGCAGCGCGGTGTCGGGTTCCGTCGGGGTGGAGAAGATGTGGACATGGCTGTCCCAGAGGCCGGGGATCAGAAAGCCGCCCCGTCCATCCAGCAGCGGCGTGCCGTCCGGGGCGGCAAGGTCGGGGCCGATGGCGGCGATGGTCGTGCCTTCGATCAACACCGACTGGCCGGTCGTCAGGGCCCCGGTCTCGACGTCAACCAGCGTGACATCCGTGATCAGGGCATCGGGCATCGCCTGGCCAGGAAGAACAGCGATGCTGCAAGCCAGAGCAAGGCAGGCGGTCAGGTGTCTCATCGGCATCTTCCCCTTTCCGGGCGAACCTTTGGCTGCACCACTTGGTTCTTCATCCTTCACTTTGCTTCATATCCCGTCAGGCGCATCCGGGCGTAGGTGAAAGGCCCCTCGGGCAGGTGCCAGATGGCGTCGCCCCCGCTGGCAACGTGCCAGCCGCCGAAGTCGCGGTAGTCGCGCAAGGGCGTCGACCAGCGCAGGATGCGCAGAGAGCCATCCTTTGCCAACATGCCGCGGTCATCGGAGATGAAGTCGACCAACTCGCCCGCAGCGTTGAAAACCAACTCGGCCGAGACCGTGTTCGGGCCAAGCGTAAAGGCCACGCGGGCGCGGGTGTCGTCGATCGCGGTCCAGGCAAGGCGCGGGTCGGCCAAGCGCGAGGGAGCATAGAACGCCAGATCATTCAGGATCGTGACGGTCTCCGTCCGGGTCGCCTCGGGGCCGGCCAGCTCGACCACATTGAAAAGACCGGCAAGACGCACCGTCATCGTCGCCCCTTCGGTCGAAAAGTCGTGCAGCACGGCGACCGGCAGCCCCTTCATGCGGCTCGTCATGAAAAAGAGCCGCTCGGGCGTGTCGAAGCGTTCGAACTGCTCCACCGGGCCGGTCATGCCGGGCGCGCCCGGGGCGTCGAACATCGTTGCTTCGAACCGCATGGTGATCTCCGTGACTACGGGGCGCCCGATCGATCCCGTCAACGCGATGTAGCGTTGCACCGGGGGCGGCAGATGCGCGATGTCGGCCTCGGTCAGCACGGCCTGCTCCTCGCGCGGGACGGCTGCCACCTCGACCTTCCGCGTCTCGAATTTGCGCGACAGGCTGGTGGTCCACAAGTAGGCGGCAAGCCCCGCGGCGACGACGAGAAATGTAACCGGAATCCAGATCATCAGTCTTATCCTCATGGGCTGTCTCCTTTCGCAAACCCGGTCTCTCCCGCCCGAAGGAAGCGCGCGATCCGGTCGGCCACGTCATCGTCATGACCAAGCCAGATATGCCCGCCGGTCGGATAGACCGTCAGCTCCGCCCCCGGAATCCGTTCCGCCAGCAGCCGGGCGGTCGCGGCGGTGCCGAAAAGATCGTCCTCGCAGGATAGGATCAGCGTGGGCACTGCAATCCGGTCATGCGCGGTGGTCGTGGGCGTCCCGGCCCAGAAACCGTCGGTCCGCAGGCCGTCGGCCTTGCGGCTGATCGGGAAGATCTGGTCCAGGATCGCCTTGGCGCGGCGGCGCTCGGCCGCGTCCACCTGGTCCAGCAAGGCCGGATTGGTGGCAAGCAGGGTGCGGATCATCTGGCCAGGTGCCAGCCGCGCCAGCGCCCAGAACCACAGGTCCGAGCCCAACACCGCGTCGACCGCCATCCGCTGCACCGCGGTAAAGGCCACCGGATCGCGGTTGGTCAGGTTCGCCGCCGGGACCAGAAGCCCCAGAACGGTGCAGCGGTCGGGGTGGCGGAGGGCGAACTCGGCCGCCGTCAGCGCCCCGGCCGATCCGCCGACGACGGGCAGCCGGTCGATCTCCAGGTGGTCGAGGAGACCCACAAGCACATCCGCCTGCTGCGCGGGCGAGGCGTCGTCGGGAAAGGCGCTGCCCAGATAGCCGAAGCGCGAGGGCGCGACGATGCGAAAGCCGCGGCGGCGCAGGCCGGCGCCGAAGAGCAGCCCCTGATCGAACCCGCCGCCGGTGCCGTGGATCATCATGAGCGGCGGGCCGTCGCCTGCGACCGCATATTCCAGCGCCCCCGCCCGGCTGCCGATCACCTCGGCCTGGCCGAAAAGCCGCGTGTCAGCCTGCGTCCTCGCCTCGCGGAAGGCGCCGGCGGCATAGCCGGCCCCGGCCAGTGCCAGCCCGCCAAGCCCCAGAAGCACGCGGCGTCGCGCGGTCATCCTGTCACCCGATCGCCAGACGCCGCACCAGGCTGTCGGCCCAGGCGTCGATCTTCTGCCAATCCCGCCGGTCCCCCAGCGGCGCTTTCACCATCCGGACCAGCAGACGGTCGATCAGCGACAGGCGTGCGGGGTCGATCTTGCCGGCAAGGAACACCTCGTCCGCCGGCGTGACGATGGCTCGGGCGCTGGCGGTGTACCGCGCCCGCTCGGCCAGGGCCGCGGCATCTTCCCCGAGCGCCAGCATGTGCATCGTGAAGAACGCGACCGGCACCTTCGCCAACGCCGCGCGCTGCGCCGAGAGAAAGCCGGTCATCTCGGGCAGCCAGGTCGCGAAACGTACCGCGCTCCCCAGCACGACGGCGGAATAGCCCTCCAGCCCGGCCACCTGATCCACCTGCCGGACCTCGGCGGCCAATCCAGCCGCGCAGAACCGCTTGGCAATCGCCTCGGCCACTTCGGCGGTCGATCCCGTGCGCGTGGCATAGGCCACAAGAACCTTGTCCGTCATTGCCTGGTCTCCCTTGCAGTCCGACCTGATCAGTTTCGGCGAAGGCCGCCAGACGGCCCCCCCGACGCCCGCAGCCAGCAGGCCAAGCCCGACCATCGCCGCCATGGCCCTGCGGCGGGTCAGGCGGGGCATGGCTGCCACCGGACGCGACCCGCGTTCACGCCAGCACCGCGCTGACCGGGCGGCGCAAGGACATCGGCATCGCGGGCGCCCGCCCGAAGCGGATCACCAAATCCGGCCTCGCCTCGGGCAGCCCCAGCCAGCGCGCGAACTCCCCGCGGATCGCGGGAACCTCGACCGGCTGGTTCAGATGCGCGGTGCGAATGCCAAGGGCCGTCGCTTGCAACGCGAAGCGCTGAAAACTGCGACCGACCCTGATCCAGTGCTCGGGGTCCGCCCGGTCCCCGACGAACACTGCGATCCCGGCCGAGGACCGGACATGGTCGCGGTACTTGTCGGTCTCGGCCGCCTTGGTGAAGAACAACCGGAACATCTGCCGACCGATCCACTCGGGCGCGACCGGATTGCCCGAACAGGCCGAGAAGAGCCCATCGCCCAGCGCCACGGCCGAGGCCGGACTGAAGCGCAGCCAGTCGGCAAGCTCCTGCACGAAGGCCGGGTCGTCCATCTGCGCGGCGTTGCCCTGCACCACATGCTCCAGGATCGCCTCGCGGTCCGCCGCATCGGTGAAGATCAGCACCGACACACCCTCTTCCCGTGCCGCCGCTTCCAGAAGTGCAAGGTCCTCGGCAGAAACCGGCTGCCCGTCATAAACCGACCGAGTGGACTGGCGAAGCGGGATCGCCTGGTAGAGCGGCCCGACGTCGGGTGCCGACCCTGACAGCGCGATGTCGATCCGCGTCTCTGCCCCAGGGTGAATCGTCAGATCGGATACCTGGCCCTGTGCAGCCGCAGCCAGTATCAGGTTCTCGGCTGCGCAGCCCAGGCTGACATAAAGGTGGTGGTCGTCCGGGTCGACGACGGCAGTCCGCCGCGTCAGATCCGGCAGGATACTGACCTGACCGTCAGCCAGTCGGAACTTCCAAGGCTGCGTGTTATGGCCGTTGGACGCAAGCGTCGCCATGCGGACCAACTCCGGCAGTCCGGCATCGGACGCGAGGAGCTTCCGCTGTCGCTCCGCCTCCTCAAGGTAGGAGTCCATCCGCGGCCAGAGGCCGTAGCCGACCGCCCCTGCCGCGGCCAGCGCAATTCCGGTCCCCAAGGCGGTACGGCGAGAAACCATGATCATCTCCAGCTCCCCTCAAACTATTCGGCCTTCTCTGTCCTACACGCCGAAAATCTGCGTTGATCGGTATCAAACAAGAAATCGATTCCTATTGCTTCGGCAAAAACGGGAACGCTGTCCTTGGGCGTGGAGTAGGTGGCGTTGATCGTCACCGTGATGGTCGGCGCGGGATTGCTTGATCAGGATGCCACGGCGGGGCTTCATTGCACAAATCGTTTGAAGGTCAGGGCTCCCCTATTCCCGGACGGACCTATCCCGCGACCTCAGTGATGGGTGTGCCGAGTGCGGTGAAGCCGTTGAGGACGGCGACACAGACCTGGAGCTCGGCGACCTGCGGTCGAACTCGCGTGCGGAGAGGCGTTGGCCGAGCCGCTTGACGCAGTGCATCTTGGTCTCGGCGCGGCTTCGGCGGTGATAGCCGCTCCATCGTCGCCAGATGGTTCGACCGAGGCGCTTCGATGTGCGCAGGATTTCGTTGCGTGCTATGGCCCCGGCGGTGTCGGGCTTCCAGGGCTTCGCGTTCTTGCGGGGCGGTATGATCGCCGCGGCACCTCGGGCGGCAATGGCGTCATGGCACTTGCGGGTGTCGAAGGCGCCGTCGGCGGTGACGCTGGCGATCTCCTGCTCGGGCCGGGTCTGGTCCAGCAGCTCGGGCAGCATCCCTCGCCGGTTCGCTCGAACCGGTGGCGCTCACCGGCTCGACGTCGCCCATGTCGCTGGTGGTGAACTCGGCGGCGCGGATTTCCAGCCGTCGTCAGGGAAACGGTCCACCGGACCGTTTCCTGATCCTCCGCCGTCTCGTCGATGCCGATGTGGATCTTGCGCCAGTCGAGCCACGGTTTCGCCACCGGTTCGAGAAACCGGGGCGAGGGGCGTTTGCTGCCGCCGTGCTTGCGGGCGTTCCATTCCCCTTCGCCCTCGACCTTGATCCCGGTGCTGTCGACCAGCAGGTGCAGCGGGCCGTCCGAGCCGCGGTAGCGAATGTTCACCTTCAGCGTTCGATGGGCTGACGCGGCCGCACTGCGGCCACGGTCCCATCTCACCCTGGCGCCGCGACAACGTGCTGAAGTCAGGCACGGCCCAGTCCAGGCCGATCAGGCATAAGAGGCTCTCGACGAACCCGGTCGTCTGCCGCAGGGCCATCCCGAACAGCACTTTCATCGTCAGGCAGGTCTGGATCGCGGCATCGCTGTAGTCGGGCTGGCGGCCACGCTTGCCGGTCGGCGCGGCCTCCCACGTCATGGCGGGATCGAACCAGATCGTCAGCGAGCCACGGCGCTTGAGCGCTTCATTGTAGCTGGGCCAGTTCCTGGTCTTGTAGGCCGGGGGTGTCGGTCTGCTCATGGCCTCCAGCTATCACGCTGGATTCACGACATGAATCCCCTGTGTGGATTTGTGCAACAGAGCTTCTCCTCACTGCTGTCTCGCTTATGGGCGTCGCCAGCCAATCCGTTGGTCAAACGCTGTTTGATGGCCCTTCGGTAGAAACGCCTGAGCTCCGGG
>NZ_SJZH01000025.1:0-16014 GCF_004959785.1 Tabrizicola sp. YIM 78059 | reverse complement strand
GCGACGCTCTTACACCACCCTGCGGGGCACAATCGAACTCGGTCCCGTTATCGCTGACAATCGTCTGGGGCTGGCTGCGGGCGTCGAACAAGATGCCAATTCACGCGCCACCCGTGCCCCCGACAACGAGGTGTCGGAGATCAGGGACGGGCATTCGCGCGTGCAATCATCGACCACAGTCATGATCCGGAAGCGACGGCCATCCGTCAGCTGATCCGACACAAAATCCAGTGATCAACGCTGGTTTGGCAGCAGCGGCGGCACCATCGGAGCCCGTGTTCCCATGGCACGTTTGCGCCCTCCACGACAGCGCACATGCAACTTTTCTTAGCGGTAGATGCGGAACAGCCTCTTGTGATTGACCTCATGGCCCTCGCGCCGCAGGAACACATGCAGCCGACGGTAGCCGAACCGACGCCGGGCTTTGGCCAGTTCTTTCAGCCGCTCGCGCAGCACAGGGTCATCTTGGTGGATCACCTCATAGCGCATGGTCATCCGGCAACAGCCGATCACCCGGCACGCCCGTCGTTCGCTAATCTTGTGACTTGCCACCAGATGGGCGACCGCTTGCCGCTTCGCGGCGGGCGTCACCACTCTTTTCCCAAGAAATCCTTCAGCGCCGCATTGTCGAGCATCGCATCCGCCAGCAACCGCTTCAGCCGGGCGTTTTCGTCCTCGAGACCCTTCAGCCGCTTGGCCTCGCTGAAATCCATGCCGCCATACTTGGCTTTCCACTTGTAGACGGTCGCTTTGCTGACGCCGTGCTTGCGGCACAGATCGGCGACGGAAACCCCGGCCTCATTCTCCTTCAAAATGCCGATGATCTGGTCTTCGGCAAACCTGCTGCGCTTCATCTCTGGTCCTTGCGGTTGGCCCAGAGTCTACCTCAAACTGGATCAGGCGCAGGGGGCAACGTCAAGCCTGCCACTCGAGCTGGTTCGATCGCCGCTTCCGACAATGCGATGCGCAATCGTCCTGCGGGCTGGCAGCCCACGATTCAGCGCAGTGCGGCCTCGATGTTGCCGCCGTCAACGGTCATGACATGGCCCGTGGTCCGTTCGGCGCGGGCCAGCATCACGAACGCTTCGGCGACATGCCGGGCCTCTACCTCTGCCCGCAACAGGTTGCCGGCCATGTAGGTCGCCTCGTCCACCCCCCGCGCGGAGGAGCGTGCGGCGATCATCTCGGGTGACAGGAGGCCCGAGCGGATGCGGTCGGCGTTGATGCCGTTCACCCGGATGCCTTCCGCACCGAGTTCCAGTGCAAGCTGGCGCAGAAGGAAGAAGGTCGTGGCCTTGGGCAGGCCATAGGCGGCAAAGCCCTTGCCCGGATTGACCGCCTGTTTCGAGACGTTGAACAGGATCTGCCCCGGCTCGACCCCGCGTGCGGCCCTGCCGGCGGCCTGCGCCCGGAAGATCGCGATGGCCGCCTGGGAAAAGGCGAGATGGGCGAAGAAGTTCAGTTCGAAACTGTCGCGCAGCACCCGGTCGTCCAGTGTGGCAATGTCGCCTGTCACTGCGGCGCCCGCGTTCGAGACCAGGATGTCCAGCCCGCCGAAGCGGGCGGCACAGGCCGCCACCGCTGCCGCCGCCGCGCCGGGTGCGGTGATGTCGCAGCCGTGGCCGGCGTGATCGCGGCCCAAGGCGGCAAGGGCCTTGTCCAGCGCCTCACCGGGGCGGTCCACGAGGAACAGGTTTGCCCCCTGCGCGGCGAAGGCGCGGGCGGTGGCCAGGCCGATGGCCCCCGCGCCCCCCGTAACCAGCACCACGCGGCCCTGCAGCGCCGGGGCCTTGCCGCTGCCCAGTTTCGCCTGTTCCAGCGACCAGTATTCCATGTCGAAGAGGTCGCGTGCCCCGATCGGGCGGAAGCCACCCGCCGCCTCGCCATCCGCGCGCACGCGGGCAGACTGGCAACCGATGTCGGCCGCGATCCGCGCCGCCGTCGCCGTCGCCCCCACCCCGACGATGCCCGCGCCTTCCAGCCAGACCAGCCCCGGCATGGGGGCGAGCATCTTCTTCGGTTCCGACGCCAGGTGAGCATGGGCCTCGAAATAGGCACGGTAGCGGTCGGCCCAGGCCGCCACGGCCGTGCGCATGGCCGCAGCCTCCTGCGCCGCGCGGCGCAGCACCAGCACCTCGCCCTTGGTGCGGATCACATGGTCGGGCGTGGCGACACCGCGGGTGGCCAGATCCTCCATGTCCGGGCGGGTGCAGAAGGCGCGCTCGCCCTCTCCCGCGCGCAGGTCGAGCACGGGCAGATGCGCCGTCTCGGGCAGGGCCGAGGCCAGCGCTCCGCGCAGGGCGGACAGGATCGGCGCCGCCTCGGCCACAGGCAGGGCGGCGGCCGGCACCAGCGGGGCGGGGCGACGATCGGCCAGCCAGGTCTCGACCAGGTTCGTATGCTCCACGATCCGGTCGTAGCTGGATTTCGCGTCCGGCCCCCAGGTGAAATGGCCGTGGTTGACCAGCAGCAGACCTTCGGCCTCGGGGTTCTGCTCATAGGCCTCGGCCGCGGCCTTGGCGAGTGCGAAGCCCGGCATGACATAGGGCACCAGCGTCAGCCGGTCGCCAAAAAGCTCCCGCGTCACCGCCGCCACCTCGGGCAGGTTGGCCAGCACCAGGAAGGCGGTGGCGTGGGTGTGGTCCACCACGCGGTGCGGGATCCAGGCATGCAGCAGCGTCTCGACCGAGGGGTTCGGGGCGGATGGGTCCAGAAGGTTCAGCCGCTGGACATTGACCATCGCCTCGTCCGACAGCGCGGGCAGGCTGCGCAGGCGCATCAGGGGGGCCAGCCGCACCGCCGGCAGGCCGCGGGCTTCCATCACCTCCAGATCCCAGCCCGAGCCCTTGATGTGCAGGACCTCGACCTCTTCGCCGAACACATCCAGCGCCGTGGATTTCAGCGAGGTGTTGCCGCCCCCGTGCATCACCAGATCCGGGTCGCGCCCGATCAGGCGCGAAGTATAGACCCGTAACGCCAGATCGCGTGCCCTGGGATCGGGGCCGGCGGCGGCGAGAAAGGCTTCGGCCTCGGCGTCGGTCCAGAGATTGGCGGGCATCTTCGTCTCCTGCTATGGCTGGGCCAGCCGGCGGGGGTGGGATCTTCAGGCGGGTCGGGCAACCGGTGCTTGGATTTTCTACTTTTGTCAGATAGTATTGTCAAAGGTCAATTCGGCGGAATGCGGATGAGCGGTCACACACGGCGGCGCAATCTGGCGCAGGTCAGCGGCGAGAATGCCGTCATCCAGGTCGCCTGGATGTATTATCAGGACGGCCAGAACCAGCAGGAGATCGCCGCCGCATTGGGTATTTCGCGCGCGACGGTGGTAAATTACCTGCAGGAGGCGCGCGAGAAGGGGCTGATCCGCATCACGCTGGCCGCGCCGGCCTTTACCACGCACCGGCTAGCGCTGGCGCTGAACGACCGCTTCGGCCTGCAAGGCGCCTATGTGATCCCCGACGAAGGCACGACGACCGAGGAAGGCTTCCTGCGGGTGGTCCGGGGGGCGGCGGACTGGCTGCCCGAACTGGTGGCGCCGGGCGACCGGCTGGGGGTGGCCTGGGGGCGCACGGTCTATGAACTGGCCGAGATGGTCGAACCCGCGCGGATCGAGGATCTGGCGGTGCTGCAACTGGTGGGGTCGATGGCCACGCCCTACGGCTTTACCGCCGAAGCCTGTTCGACGCGCCTTGCCCAGCGGCTGGGCGCGCGCTGTCTGAACCTGCATGCGCCCGCGATCCTCAGCCGCGCGGAACTTGCCGCCGAACTGCGCGAGGAACCTATCCTGAAAGCGCAGCTCGACCAGCTCGAGACGGTGAACAAGCTCTTGTTCTCGGTCGGCACCGCCACTTCGGAAAGCCACATCGTCCTCAGCGGGCTGGCCACGCCGGCGGACCTCGACTGGTATGTCGCCCACGGCGCGGTCGGGGTGATCTGCGGCCGCTTCATCGACGCCGAGGGCCGCCAGCTTCCCGGCCCGATGGAGGACCGGATGATCGGCGTGCCGCTGGCGCGGCTGGTCGGGCTGGACATGGGGATCCTGGTCACGCCGGGCCTCGACAAGGTCGAGGCGACGCGGGCGGCGATTCGGGGCGGCTATGTCACGCATCTGGTCACCGCCACCTCGGTCGCCGAGGCGCTCCTCTCCGCTCCCTGATGCCGGTCACGGCCCTAATTCTGAACCGCGGCCTTCAGGTCGCCGAACATGGCGGCCATGCCTTCCTCGGTCGCGGGGCACAGCCCGCGTTCGGTCAGAAGGCCGGTGACCAGCTCTGCCGGGGTTACGTCGAAGGCGGGGTTGCGCGCCCCTGTGCCGTCGGGAGAGATCTGAACATGCACGATCCGACCGTCCGGGCCGCGGCCCTGGACCATGGTCACCTCGCCCGCGCCGCGTTCCTCGATCGGGATTTCCTTGACCCCATCCCGCACACGCCAGTCGATGGTGGGTGACGGCAGCGCGACGTAGAAGGGCACACCGTTCGCGCGCGCGGCCAAGGCCTTCAGGTAGGTGCCGATCTTGTTGCACACGTCGCCGCGCGCGGTGGTGCGGTCGGTGCCGACGATGACCATGTCCACCTCGCCATGCTGCATCAGATGGCCGCCGGCATTGTCCACGATCAGGTCGTGGCTGATGCCGTGGCTGTTCAGCTCCCAGGCGGTCAGCTGGGCGCCCTGGTTGCGGGGGCGGGTCTCGTCCACGAAGACATGGACGGGAATGCCCTCGGCATCGGCATGGTAGATCGGGCTGGTGGCAGTGCCCCAGTCCACCGTCGCCAGCCAGCCCGCGTTGCAGTGCGTCAGGATGTTCACCGGCTTGCCGCCCTTGCGCGCGGCGATCCCCCGGATGATCTGCAGGCCATGCAGGCCGATGCGGCGGTTGATCTCCACATCCTCGTCGCAGATCTCGGCCGCGCGGGTGGCGGCGGCGCGGGCGCGTTCGGCCGGCGGCAGGGGGGCCAGCAGGCGGCGCATCTCGTCCAGTGCCCAGCGCAAGTTGATCGCGGTGGGGCGGGTTTCGTGCAGCTCCTCCCAGGTCTCGGCCAGCGAGGCATCCGAGGGATCCTCGGCCATCTGCACCGCCATGCCCCACGCAGCGGTGGCCCCGATCAGCGGCGCGCCGCGCACCCACATGTCGCGGATCGCCGTGGCGAATTCCGCCCGGTCGCGCAGGGGCACGATGCGCAGCTCGTGCGGCAGCCAGCGCTGGTCGATGACCTGCACCGTGCCATCCGCATCCTGCCAGATGGTGCGATAGGGCGTGCCATTGATCTTCACAGGTGATCCTCCTTGTCCATCCGCCGCGCCATGGCGGTTACCGCCCCGATCCCCCGGATCGCGCCCGCCCCAAGCATCAGCTGCCGGCCCATGGCCAGCGCCCTCGCCTCGCAGGCGGCGCGGCGGCCTTCGTCGGCGATGCGTTCGAAATCGGCGTTGTGGGCAAGGCCAAGGATGCGGCGGTGCATCTCCACCCCGCAGAAGCCCAGCATATCGACCCAGATCCGCCCGATCAGATCGGCCAGCGCCTGTTCGGCAGCAAGGCCGTGGCCCTGATCCTCGTAGAGGCTGGCCTGATAGAGGATGCCGCGCCGCTCGGTCCGCCAGAGATGGCTGAACTCGGCCACGAAGGTGCGCCAGATCGTCTCGACCACCGACAGAAGCCAGTCCTGCTGCCCCGCGCGCTCGCCCGGCGCGGTTTCATGGCCCGGCTGGCTGAAATGCGCCATCAGGAAGTTGGCAATCAGCATGCCCACGTCAAAACCCATCGGCCCATAGGTGGCGAATTCCGGGTCGATCACCCGGGTCTCGGTATCCGTCACCATGATCGAGCCGGTATGCAGGTCGCCGTGCAGCATGGTCTCGGCCCGGCTTGTGAAGGCCATCTTCAGATGCTGCGCGGCCACTTTCAGCGACAGGTCGGACCGCAGCCGCGCCACGATGCCATCAAGCCCCGGCGTGTGCCGGTTCATCGGTGCCGCGAAATAGGGGTCCGAGAACACCAGGTTCTCGGTGATGTCGCACAGCTCGACATTGCCCGCGAAGAGCGCCAGATCCGCCTTGCGCTCGGCCGCCGGCATCGACAGGTCGGATCCGCGGAACAGGGTGCGGGCGCAGAACTCGCCCAACCTGCGACCAAGGCCCTCTACCTGCCGGCCCGCGATCAGCGCCTGGCGCAGGATGACATGCGGCGTCAGATATTCCATCACCACGATGGCCTGCACCTCGTCGAAGTGCCAGACGGCCGGAACCGAGCCGGGATCGCGCGCCTCCTGCCGGATGAGCGCGTTGTATTCGAAGAAGGATCGTTTCAACGGCAGGGGCCAGCTTTCTCCGACCAGCCGCACATAGGGCAGGGCCTGCTTGACCACCGCATGGCCGGCTGCGCCTGTAACGATGAAGACAAGGTTCAGGTTGCCATCTCCGACCTCGCGCACCTGCCAGCTCTCTGGCGGACCCACCTTCTCGCGCAGGGCCGCCAGCCCTCCGAGGCGCGCCGGCAGGCTTTCCGGCGTCAAGGCGACATAGGTTTCGGCGCTCATCCGCATCCTCCCTTCCTGATCCTCCGTCCCCAGAATTTCCAAGATTGCGTCATATGTCAAATAGTATTGACAAATGATGATCTGCACGTAGCGTAGCTTTCGGGAGCGAGGACAGGCATGACGGCTGCGGCGATCACCATTCGCGGAATCACCAAGGCATTCGGCCGCAATGCCGTGCTGCGCGGGATCGATCTGGATCTGCCGGCCGGTCAGGTCACGGTGCTGATGGGCGCGAACGGCGCGGGAAAATCCACGCTGGTCAAGATCCTCTGCGGGGTTCATCGGGCGGATGGCGGCGAGGTGCGGCTTGATGGTCAACCCTTTGTCCCGGTCGGCCCTGCGGCGGCGCTGCGGCAGGGCGTGGTGACGGTGCACCAGAACATCAACGACGGGGTTGTGCCCGATCTGGACGTGGCCTCGAACCTGCTTCTGGACACACTTGCCGAAGGGGGCGGCCTGTTCCTGAAGCGCCGCCGGATGCGCGCCGAGGCGCGGCGCATCGCCGATGCGGTCGGGCTGGAGATCGACGTGTCGCGCCCGGTCGCGGGGCTGACGCTGGCCGATAGGCAGCTTGTCGCCATTGCCCGCGCCATGGCGCACCGGCCGCGCCTTCTGATCCTGGACGAACCCACCTCGTCGCTGTCGCTGGCCGAGGCGCAAAGGCTGTTCGCGCTGATCGACCGCCTGAAAGGCGAAGGGGTGGCGATCCTCTACATCTCGCATCGCATGTCGGACATCCGGCGTCTGGCAGACCGGATCGTGTCGATGCGCGATGGCCAGATCTCTGGCCTGTTCGAGGGCAAGCCGCTGAACTATTCGGGCGCTGTGCGGGCGATGCTCGGCCATGAGATCACCGAGGTGGACATTGCCATTCCCGAACCGGGCCCGGCAATGTTCGAGGCGCGCGGGCTGCGGCTGAAACCCGAAGCACAGCCCTTCGACCTGGTGCTGCGCCGGAACGAGGTGGTGGCGATCACCGGCCTTGTGGGGTCGGGCAAGTCTGCGCTGGCCGCGGTCCTTTATGGGCTGGAGCCGGCGGCCGAAGGCAAGATGCAGCTGGATGGCGCGCCCTATCGGCCCGAGGGTGCGGGGCAAGCGGTTGCTGCCGGCGTGTTCCTTGCAGCAAAGGACCGGCTGATCAATTCGGTTATCCCGCAGTTTGACATCCAGCAGAACCTGACACTGCCGTTCACCGCGCGCCATGCCGGCCCGCTGGGCCTGATGCGCCGCGCCGCGGAACGGGCGGCGGCGGAGCGCATCATTGCAGCGATGGGGGTGGTCTGCCAGGGGCCGCGCGACGGCATCCTTACGCTTTCGGGCGGTAACCAGCAGAAGGTGGTGGTCGGCCGTTGGATGGCCGAGGCCAGTCGGCTTCTGATCCTGGACGAACCCTTCCAGGGCGTGGACATCCAGGCCCGCCGTGACATCGGGCGCCGCATCCGCGACAGCGCGGCCGACCGCGCGACCCTCGTCCTCTGCGCCGAACTTGACGAGGCGCTGGAGGTAGCCGACCGCATCCTGGTGATGAGCGAGCACACCCTGGTCGGCGACCACCGAAACGAGAACATCGACCTGGCCCGCCTCATGGCTCAGGTCTCGGGCAGCGCCGAAAAGACGAAGGAACCGGCATGAAATCCCTTTCTCCGACCCATCTGGCGATCCGCTACGGCTTTCTTGTGCTGATGGCCGGAATGATCGTGGTGTTTTCGGTGCTGAAGCCGGCCTTCCTGTCGCCGCAGAGCGCGGTTTTCATCCTGCAATCGGTGGCGATCACCGGCATCCTCGCACTGGGCGTCACTGCGACGCTGGTGGTGGACGGGTTCGACCTGTCGATCGGGGCGGTGGCGACCTCGGCCATGATGCTTTCGGCCTACGTGATGGTGATCTGGGAGATGGGCGCGCTGACGGCGGTCATCCTGTGCCTGCTGATGGGCGCGGCAGTGGGTCTGATCAACGGGCTTCTGATCGTCAAGATGCGTGTGCCGGATCTACTTGCGACGCTTGGCATGATGTTCCTTCTGGTCGGCCTGCAACGGATTCCCACCCAGGGAAATTCGATTTCCACCGGCATGGTGCTGGCCGACGGGCGCACCGCAACCGGCACCTTCGCGCCAGAGTTCCTGATGCTTGGTCGCCACCGGATCGACTTCATCCTGCCCGATCTTGTGCCGCTGTCGGTGGTGGTGCTGGTCGTGATTGCGGTCCTGACCTGGGTCTTTCTGGAACTTACGCGCCATGGGCGGGTCATGTATGCGATCGGGTCCAACGCACAGGCTGCGGCGCTGGCGGGGATCAATGTCGCGGGCTACCGGGTGCTGGCCTATGTGATCTCGGGCGTCATGGCGTCACTCGGAGGGATCCTTCTGGCAGCCCGGCTCGGGCGGGGCGATGTGGCTTCGGGCAACAACCTGCTGCTCGATTCGGTCGCCGCCGCGCTCATCGGCTTCGCCGTTCTGGGGACGGCGAAGCCGAACGCCTTCGGCACCGCGATCGGAGCCCTGTTCGTGGGCATCCTGCTGCAGGGCCTGACCATGCTGAACGCGCCCTACTACACGCAGGACTTCATCAAGGGCGCCGTGCTGGTCGTGGCGCTGGTCTTCACCTTCGCGCTGTCCGGTCGGGTAGGCCGGGCGCGCCGATAGAATGCCGGCGCACACCGCCGCCAGAAGCGGCCGCCGGTGCCTGACACCACGGAGAAACGGGAGGAACCAATGATCTCCAGACGGACATTCGCAGCCCTTGTGACCAGCGTGGCGCTGGCCCCGACCCTGACGCTTGCTCAGGACGCGCCGGCGCCCTTCGACAAGCCGGGAGAGGTAAACATTGCGCTGGTGCGCTATCTGTCCACCGGCGATTTCTTCCAGGCCTATCTTTCGGGCGTGGAAAAGCAGGCGGCGGCGCTGGGCGTGAACCTTCAGGTCTTCGACAGCCGGCAGGACGCCGCCCTTCAGGCCGACATGGTGGATCAGGCAATTGCGCTGGGTGTCGATGGCATCATCATCCAGCACGGCCTGACCGAGTCGATGAAGGAGGCCGCTAAGCGCGCGGTGGATGCGGGCATCAAGGTCGTGGCCTTCGACGTGAACGTCGAGAACCCCGCTATCCCGCAGATCGAACAGTCCGACCGCGACCTTGCGCGGCTGGCGCTGGAAGCGGCGATTGCCGACAACGGCACCGAATGGGTCGCGGGCTATGTCTATGTCCCCGGCATCGCGCCGCTGGATCGCCGCGACGAAACCTGGAAGGCCGTCAAGGCCGCCAATCCGGGCATCCAGGAAGTCGCGATGTTCGGCACCCTGGACAACCCCATCGCCAATTCGGTCGCTAATCAGGCGCGCGCGGTCCTGTCGGCCAATCCGAACATCCAAGTGATGTTCGCGCCCTATGACGAATTCGCCAAGGGCGTCAAGATCGCCGTGGACGAGGCGGGCATGTCCGGCCAGGTCTCGATCTATTCCGCCGACATCTCGACCGCCGACATCGCGCTGATGCGGGAACCCGGCTCGGCCTGGAAGGCGACGGCCGCAACCAACCCCGCCGTGGTGGGCGAGGTTTCGGTCCGGGCGCTGGCGATGCTGCTGGCGGGCGAGGATCCCGGCGCGCAGGTCATCGTGCCGCCGACGCTTATCACCCAGAAGATGCTGAATGATCTCGACATCAAGAACATGGAGGAGCTGGGCGCCAAGCTGCCCGCCTTCGCCCATGCCGATGTGGCGATGACGCCCTGGATGAAACTGCCGCCGCGCTGACGGCCCCCTCGGGGCGGACCGCTCTGGCCCGCCCCACCCAAAGACGACCGGAGAAGCCCTTGCGCAACGAGAAATCCACCGAAGAGGTCGCCCGCGGCATCCGTGCCCGCGTCTTCGAGCACACGATCCGCAACAACGGCGGCTATCTGAGCCAGGCCTGTTCGGCCGCCGAACAGCTGGCCTTCCTCTACAACGAGGCGCTGAACCTTGGTCCCTCGACCATGCCGCTGGTGCCGCCGCCCTTCTCGGGCGTGCCTTCGGCGTCCAACCCCGGCTATGTCACCGGCGCGGGCTACAACGGCCCCTTCGACGCCGTGCACGACCGGCTATTCATCGCGCCCGCGCATTATGCCCTTGTCGCCTATGCCTGCCTGATCGAGGTCGGCCGCATGGCGCCCGAGGGGCTGGAGATGTTCAACAAGGACGGCTCCTCGGTCGAAATGATCGGGGCAGAACACTCGCCGGGGATGGAGGTGCACAACGGCACGCTGGGCATCGGGCTCTCCACCGCCGCGGGCCTTGCCTTCGGGCGCAAGCGGCTGGGCCATACCGGCCGGGTCTGCGTCTTCATGTCCGACGGCGAGGTGCAGGAAGGCCAGACCTGGGAGGCCGTGCAGGCCGCCGCCCATCACGGGATCGACAATCTCTGGGCGATCATGGACGTGAACCGCCAGCAATGCGACGGCGCGATGGATGACGTGATGACGGTGGGCGACATCGCCACCAAGTTCCGCGATTTCGGCGCCGTGGTGGCCGAGTGCGACGCCCATGACCTCGCCGCGATGCGCGCCGCCGCCGCGACGCCCCATCCCGGCCGACCGCTGATCGTGCTGGCCCACTCCCGGCCCACGCAAGGCATGGAAAGCCTGATGTCCCGCTTTCCCCGCCTGCACTACGTCCGCTTCAAGTCCGAGGAGGAGCGTGCCCGCATGAACGCCGAAATTGCCGCCGAACTGGGCGTCGCGCCAATCGCTCTGGAGACGCACTGATGGACATGGTCAACCGCCCCTACGCGAGCGCCTTCGAGGCCTATGCCGTGCAGCACCCCGAGGTCCTGTGCCTGTCGGCCGACCTCACTTCCAGTTGCGAGATCGACGGCTTCCGCGACCGCCACCCGGACCAGTTCCTGTCGCTCGGCATGGCCGAACAGAACATGCTGTCCTTCGCCGGTGGCCTGGGCCTCGCCGGGTTCCGGCCCTTCCTGCATTCCTTCGGCGTCTTCCTCTACCGCCGGCCCTATGACCAGCTGATGGCCAGCGTCGCCTATCCGCGCCGCAAGGTGCGGCTGATGGGCTTCCTGCCCGGCGTCACCACGCCCGGCGGCATGACGCATCAGGCGATCGAGGACATCTCGGTCATGCGCACGATCCCGAACATGACCGTGCTGGAAGCCGGCGACGCGACCGAGGTCGAAAGCATCGTGGCCGAGGCCGATACGGTCGATGGCCCGGTCTACTGCCGCATCCTGCGGGGCGCGGTGCCCCGGCTCTTCGACACGCCCTTGCGGATCGGGCGGATGCGGGTGCTGTCGGAAGGCGACGACGTTCTGGTCGTCACCGCCGGCATCACCACGGAAGAGGCGATCCGCGCCCGGGGCGCGCTGGCCCGCGCGGGGGTCTCGGTGCGGCATCTGCACCTGAACACGCTGAAACCCTTCGATGCGGCCCAGATCGTCGATCATGCCGCAAGCGTGCGCCACGGGGTCGTCACGCTGGAAAACCATCTGGTCGCGGGTGGCATCGGGTCGATGGTGGCCGAGGTGCTGGCCGAGGCCGGCCTTGCCCGCCGGCTGATCCGGCTGGGGCTTCAGGACACCTATGCCCACGGTGGCTCGCGCCCCTATCTGATGCGCTATTACGGGATGGACGCGCTGGCGCTGGTGCGCGCGATCGAGCGGCTGACCGGCCAGACGACCGGGATCGACGAAAGCGCGCTCGAGGCCGTGCGGATCGACGCCGTCCATTCCGCCGTCAAGGCCGAGGCGCTCTGAATGGCGCGGTTCACCGTCACCTACCGGCTGCGCGCCGCCTCCCGCGACGAGGCCACGGCGCGCGCGCAAGGCATCGCGCTGGAGCAGACGGTGGAAATCCCGCGCAACGTGGTGCCCGCGGGCTATGTCGAGGACGAGATCCTCGGCCGGGTCGAGGAAATCGGGGCGCTGGCCGAGGGCGTCTGGCAGGCCCGCGTCAGCTATTCCCCCGACAGTGCGGGCGAGGAGTTCACCCAGTTCCTGAACGTGGTCTTCGGCAATTCCTCGATCCAGCAGGGCATCCGCGTGACCGGCATCGAGATCGGGGCCGAGATGGCCCGCCGCCTGCCCGGCCCCCGCTTCGGCATCGCCGGGATCCGCGCCCGCTGCGGGAGGGCCACCGGCGGCATGATCGCGCCGGTGCTGAAGCCGATGGGCCTTGCGCCGGCCGATTTCGCAAGGCTGGCGGCGGGCTGCGTCCGGGGCGGGGCCGACATCGTGAAGGAAGACCACGGTCTTGCCGGCCAGCCGACCGCCCCGTTCCGCGCGCGTGTCGAGGCCGTCTGCGACGCCATGCGCAAGGCCCGCGCCGAAACCGGACGGCGGACGCTCTACTTCCCCAACCTCTCGGGCCGGCCGGAGGAAATCGAGGACAACCTGCGGTTCCTGAAAGAGGCCGGGGCGGATGGCGTTCTGGTGATGCCGGGGCTGTTCGGCTTCGGCCTAGTGCACAGGATCGCCCGCGATGCGGCGCTTGACCTGCCGGTGATGACGCATCCCTCGTTCCTCGGCCCCTATGTGCTGGCCCCCGACAACGGGATCGACCATGGCGTGCTGTTCGGCACGATCCAGCGGCTGGCGGGCTCGGACATCTCGGTCTTTCCGAACGTGGGCGGACGCTTCGGCTTTACCGCCGACGAATGCCGCCAGATCGCCGATGCCTGCCGCACCCCGGAAGGCCCCGGCGCCCCCATGCTGCCCAGCCCCGGCGGCGGGATGAGCGTCGCCCGTGCTGCCGACATGCAGGCCATGTATGGCGAGGATGTGGTCTATCTGCTGGGAGGCAGCCTTCTGCGCCACCCGGAACGGATCGACGAGGCAGTTGCCGAAATGCGTGCGGCGCTCTCGATCGCTGCGGCGCAGTGACGGGCGGGCCGCCACCCAGCTTTGGCGACCCGAAGCTGCGTGTCCCTGTGCAGACCGCCCAGCGCCGCATGGGTCAGGTGCGCCCGCGCATCATCCTGACGATGCCGGCCGACAACCTGCCTTGGCTGCCGCCGGCCGCGAGTTGATGAGAAATCGCCTGGGGTGCCAAGATCTTTTGCGAAGAAAGGGCTGGCAACCGGCGTGGCTGGCCCGGCAGACAGAGTTCTTACCGAACGACTGGATAGAACGGGCGGCCCCAGTCGGCGGTGGGGTTGTCCATCATGATGTCCACGAAGATCGGCAGCAGGAAGCCAAGGATAGCAGCCCCGTCGCGCACCTGGGCGCGGTTGATGCTACTGTTCCAGGTTGCACCGCCATGCACAAGCTGATTGCGCAGGACATAGAGGCGGTCGAACACGAAGCTCAGGACGCGCGCGCTGTCGCCTGTCTGGAACGCGTTCGCAAAGGCCCGCGCAGACGCCTTGAAGCGATCCTCCCAATCCTCGAAGCCGACGATCCCGTTATGGTGCTGCCAGAAGGGATTGAAGACATAGCGGTTTTCCAAAAGCAACCGCACCGGCCCCGAAAAGCGCTGCCAGATGGCCCTGTAGATGCGCCGTTCGGCATCAAGTGCGGTCAGCCTTCCGAAGTAGTCGAGGAAGGCCGCGCGCTCGCCCTGAGGCATCGACTGGAACTCGCGCTCATCGGCATAGGCGGCGTTGAATGCGATCCATAAGAAGATGAAGCGGGCGTCGTGGTCCCCCTCGCAGGCTTCGGCCCGACCGATCCAGCTGATGGCGCGGTGGACACGCAGGCCCATGTTCTCGGGAAAACCCGTGCGAATGGAGCGTTGTTTTTTCTTCAGCGCGGCAAAGGTCAGGGTCTCAGGCATGGAAATGCGTCCTCTGGAAATCCGGTCACGGCATGGCGGCAAAGTCTGACCGGCGATGGCCTTCGACCATGTCGCGCAGCGCTTGGGGGGCAATGACTTCGACCTTGTCGCCCCATTGGTAAAGGTGCCAGGCCATCTCTAGCCACCCGGCCGCGTGGAACCGCACAATCAGGCTGCCGTCCTGCTGCGGTTCCAGCACCTGCCGCGGATGAAACCGGAAGCCCGCGGCGCGATCGGCGGCCTCGGGGGCAAAGCGCCAGATCACCTCGCCATATTGCGCCGGATCCTGCCAGACGCCGAACGCCTGGGCGGCGTAATCGGCGATGGTGAAGCCGTCCTGCAGCGCGAAGCTTTCGTTGAGCGTCTCTGCCTCGTGGATCAGGTCGATGCGGAAGTTGCGCACCTCGTCGGCCTTGGCCGGATCGCGGGCGGCAAGATAGTTCCGGTGGCCCAGCAGCACCCCGTGCGGTTCCAGAATGCGGGGCGCGGCGTCCCGATTGTAGCGCACCCGCAGACGGAAGGGGCCGCGCAGGGATTCGATGATGGCATCCAGGATGTCCGGCTGAAGGCTCACCTTCGGCCCCGGCCGGGTGACCTGGCCCATGGCCATCAGCACCGCCTCGGCATCCGCCTCGATTCGCGCCCGGGCGGGAACCCGCGCGAGCATGCCATCGCGCAGGTCGTTCAAGGCCCTGGCGTGGCGCAGCCGTCCCTCAGACTCGGCCGTCCGGGCAGCGATTTCCAGCGCCTCGACGCCGGTTTCATGGCGAAGCTGCAGCTGCGAAAGGTCGGACCCGACCAGCCGCCAGCGTCGCTTGCGGTCTTCGCCATCAGCAAATTCGACGTTCCCGAAGATTCCCTCGAGCGCATCCGTCATGCGTTGCGCGGTTCGGTGCGAGACGCCGAACTCCGTGGAGATGTCCTGCAGACTGACGCCGCCGCGCCGTGCGGCGGCCATTTGCGCCAGCCGGATCAAATCCCGAGCCTTGGAAAAGGACATGCACCCTCGCAAGCCTGTCAGAGATTGTCACCCCTGCAGGCTAGGAAGGTTGCTGCGTCCTGTCGAGCCGATTCCCGAGTGATTTCCATCACCAGTTCCTTGGCCCGGCAGGCGCACCAGAGCATGAAAGGGGAAAGCAATGGCAGGATCTGTCATCAGGATCGAACGGGTTTCACCGCGGGGCGGTTGTGTCGAGGAACCTGTCTTGACCTCGAAGGGCTATCAGCTTGCCGATCCGGCGCATGGCAAGCACAGGCATCACGCCGAACACGCGACCTATGTCCGGACGCTGGACGAGGCGGCAGCATTGGTGGAGCGCGGCTTTTCGCTGCGCATGGGCGCCAAAGGCAAACCGCCCTCGCTGATCGCGCCGAAGAGCCTGCGGATCGTGCGCGAGGATGATGTGTCGTGCGCCTGAACCTGTGCAAGGTTCAGCGGGGGCGCGCCGATTTGTTGGCGCGCCGAGCCCGTAAATAATTGACACCCCGGACGATCATTGAAGAACCTGCGACCTGACGAGACGATTCCGCTTCGGGTTGCGCTCATTTCCGATTTCAGGGCGACCATGAGGAACCTTGGCGACAGAATCCTCTTCTCGGCCACCGATCTGATGCGGTTCATGGGCTGTGCCGGAGCAGGCACTCGCATTATTCGCTGCGCTAGTTGCTGATCGCGAACTGTTCGAGGATAGTGCCCCGGGTGATGGTGTAGGAGGCGGCGCG
>NZ_SJZH01000024.1:0-16781 GCF_004959785.1 Tabrizicola sp. YIM 78059 | reverse complement strand
GCACCCCGATGACCCGCCCGAACCCGATCGCCACCCCCCGCCTTGAGGCCCGCGCCGAAAAGGTACGCCGCAATCGAGAGGCGGCGCTGAACGCCTTCATCGGCAAGAAGGCCGAGATCGACCAGATGCTCGCCCGCCTGCAGGCGCTCAGCGACGACCATTTCGGCTGCCACCCCGACGAGGTGGGCTGGGCCATGGTCGGCACCCTCGAATACTACGCCGAACTTCTGAAGCGCATCACCGACAGCGCCTTCGGCGAGGGCGAGCACGCCCGCTGATCTCCGGCGCTGCCGGAACTCCCCCCGCGCCAGCGCGCGGTGAGCCCGAACCGTGGCCCCCCGCGGGGCCGCGTAAGTCGGGCGAACGGGTCGTAGAAGGCGCCGCATCACGCGGGCCCGAATCCGGAGACGACCCCATGACCAAGCTTTCCGACACCCAGGCCATCATCCTCGCCGCCGCCGCGCAGCGCGGCGACCGCAACCTCCTGCCGCTGCCCGGGTCCCTGCGCGGCGGCGCCGCGGTCAAGGTGATCGGCGCGCTCCTTGCCCGCGGGCTCGTCGCGGAGATCGTCACCGACAGCCGGACGAAGGCCGATGCCGCCCTCAACCGCTTCTGGCGCAACGACGCGGACGGCCGCGCCATCCTGCTGCGCATCACCGACGCGGGCCTCGCCGCCATCGGCATCGAGCCCGAGGACGCGAACTGCGCGCCTGCGGACGCCGACGAACCGCCGAGCGACGCGCCCGCGACGGACACCCCCACCGAGACCGAAACTGCGTCCAAGGCGCGCACGCCGCGCGGGGGGACGAAGCAGGCCACCCTGATCGCCATGCTGCGCGCGCCGGACTGCGCGACCATCGAGGAGATCATGGGCGCGACGGGCTGGCAGTCGCACACGGTGCGCGGCGCGATGGCCGGGGCGCTGAAGAAGAAGCTCGGGCTCGAGGTGACCTCGGAGAAGGTCGAGGGGCGCGGGCGCGTGTACAAGCTCCCTGTCGCCTGACGCGCCGGACCCCGACAAGCTGATGGCCGCCGGCCCGCCGGGGCGGCGGTCGATCATCTGGCGCTCCGCATCCGGATAGCCTCGAAGACCCGCCGCAGGGCGAAGGAACGCGCCAGCGAGACGCCGACAAAGGCGAGGCCGATGGTCAGATGCTCGGCCAGCCCCGTCTCGATCCCGAACCACGGGAACACGACGATCTGCGTGGCGATGGCCAGCACATAACCGACGACGACGTTCGTCGCGGCCTCGACCAGCGACATCATCCGGCTCTGCCTCATTGCAGGCTCTCCATGAAGGCCGTCACGAACTCCGCCGCGAGCGGCGGCACGATCGCATTGCCGTAGCCCCGCAGAAGCCCCATGCGGCCGGATACCCCATCAGCCAGCGGGAATGTTCCGGGCTCAACGGGCCGCCAGCGTCCATCGCGGCAGAGAAGCCAGTCCGCAGCTCGCCAGACGCCGTCCGTCGCGCCGGTCCCGGCGGGGTCGGCGAGGTCGACCAGTCCACCAGCTTCACCGTCCGGCGGCTCGCATCGGTGTTGCCGGCGGCGTTGTACGCTGCCGTCGCGGGCGTGCCCGCCATCGCCGTCGGCCAGCCCGCCAGCCAGACCTGCCGGCCGAGCAGCGCGTTGATCGGCACTGCCCGGCATTCCGATCCGTCCTTGTGATCCCGCGCCGAGGCGGTGGCCCAGCCCGCCCGGTCCGCCCGGCCCCAGGGCGACGGCGCCGAAGAACAGCCGCTGGCGGATGTGCGGGGCGCCGACGCACGCAGCCGGCAGATCGGCCGCCGCGACGGCGTAAGATGCCGCTTCCAGGTCAGCCGCCAGAGCGTCGAACCACGCCCATGCAGCCGCGCCCTCAGTCTCCGTTCCAGCCGTTCGCCCAGATGGTCCGAGCACCGCCGCGCTGGCGACCTGCTCGCCGAAGACGAGCCCCGGTCGGCAGGCGGCGACGAGCCGCAGGAAGGCGGGGGCGAGATGGCGGTCATCGTCCTGTCCCTTGCGCTGCCCCGCCTGGCTGAAGGGCTGGCAGGGCGGCGAGCCGGTCCAGACGGACTGGTCCCCGGCCACGCCCGCGAGGCGCAGCGCATGGGGCCAGCCGCCGATCCCGGCGAAGAAGTGGCATTGCGCGAAGCCGCGCAGGTCGGCGGGCTCCACCTCCAGGATGGAGCGCCCGTCCACCTCGCCGGGCGGCAGCTGTCCGGCCTCGATCAGCTCCCGCAGCCAGGCGCAGGCCGCGGGATCGGCGTCGTTGTAGTAGACGGCCATCACGCGGCGGCGTCGGCCCCTGAGGCGACTTTCTCGCCCAGCCGCGCGGTCCTCACCTGCGCGAAAGTCCGACCATCGCCGTCGAGGATCGCGTCGCGGCCGGTCTCGGCCTGCCAGCGTTCGACGGCGACATCGACATAGGCCGGGCTGATTTCCATCGCGAAGACGCGGCGGCCGTTGGCTTCGCCCGCCATGATCTGCGAGCCGGAGCCCGAGAACGGCTCGTAACAGAGGCCGCCACGGGCGACGTGCTGGCGCATCGGGATCCCGAAGGCGTCGAGCGGTTTCGGCGTCGGGTGGTCGGGCCGCTCGTCTTTGGCAAAGCTGGGCAGCGCCCATGTCGACGGCAGGGTTTCCTCGGCGACCTTCGGCGGGCGGTTCGGGCGGCGCCATCCCATGAAGCAGGGCTCGTGCTTCCAGAGGTAGTGGGACCGGGTCAGGACGCCGCGATCCTTCACCCAGATGATCTGCTGGTGGACGAAGGCGCCGGCCTTCTCCCAGCAGGCTTCGAGCATCGCTTGGCGACGCGAGGCGTGCCAGCAGTACCAGGCGGCGTCCTCGGCGATAGCCTCGGCCACGGCCGCGGCGATGAAGCCGTCATACAGCTCCGCGCCCTGCGAACTGTCGTCCCAAGTCACGCCGTAGGACTGCGACCAGTCCTTGTTGCGCGTGGGATGGTTCGAGCCGTCGTAGTCCACCAGATAGGGCGGGTCCGTCGCGAACAGGATCGCCCTCTCGCCGTTCATCAGGCGGCGCACGTCGGCCGCGCTGGTGCTGTCGCCGCAGAGCAGGCGATGGTCGCCGAGGATCCAGAGATCTCCCGTCCGCGACGCCGGGTTGCGCGGCGGCTCGGGGATGGTCACCGGCGGCACGGAGCCCCCGGCGCCACCTTCTTCACCGTCCCCTTCCGGCACGAAGGCCAGGAGCTTGTCCAACTCGCCGTCGGAAAAGCCGACCAGCGACAGGTCGAAATCCTCGGCCAGGAGGTCATTCAGTTCCGCCGACAGCAGTGCCTCGTCCCAGGTGCCGAGTTCGGTCAGCTTGTTGTCCGCGATGCGGTACGCCCGCCGCTGCGCCTCGGTCAGGTGGCCCAGCACGATCACCGGCGCTTCGGTCAGCCCCAACTGCGTCGCGGCCAGCACGCGTCCGTGCCCCGCGATCAACTCGCCGTCCTCGCCGACGAGGCACGGCACGGTCCAACCGAACTCGGCCATGCTGGCGGCGATCTTCGCGACCTGGTCCGCGCCATGGGTCTTCGCGTTCCTTGCGTAGGGCTGGAGGCGCGACAGCGGCCAGGTCTCGATCCGCTCGGGGGCGAAGCTCAGCGTCATGGGCGGGTGGGTTCCGATGTGATGGTGGATGCTGGCCGGATTCCGGATACCGAATGCCGCGCTGGACTCCACACGGGGTCCAGCGGCATCCGGGGTATCCAGCCCAAAGGCCAGCGTTCATTGGTGTTTGCGCAGGGTCAGGTGGATCCGGATTCCGGGTGGCTTCCCAAAAATCCGGCCCTGTCGCTGGCGATGTGCCGCGCTTCGCCCGCCAGCATACGAATATCGCCTGGAAGGAACCAAGATTACAAAGGCTTGGACGCTTGGACTCTGACTGGTCCCTTCGCTGGTCCCGGAAGCCAGCTTCGCAGCGTCCCCGCCGCGCGCGCCTCTCCCGAGCATATCCACTTTCTAGCCCGGGAGCGGCGCTTTTGTCTGCGCGAAAACCCTCTACACGAGACTTTCCTACAGGCTGCGCGCCAGCTTGATGACCTCGAGGATCGGAAGCTTCCGGTTGAAGGGCCGCTTGTTGAGGGTCAGCGCGATCAGGGAAAGGCCATAGCGCCAGTGCTGGTGCGCGGCGGCGTGGCAGAGCCCGACGTGCCAGCAGATGTTCTTCCAGCGTTCGTCATGCGCCTTCATCCAGACGATCTTGCCGTCGATGGGTTCGAGGCAGTTCGTCCAGGTCAGCGTCTCCTCCATGCGCGCGATGTCCCTCGGCGAGGGCGAGACCCGCATGGGCTTGGGCTCCTGGCCCACCCTGTCGGCGAAGCCGTGGATGATCTCGGGCCATGTGCTGAAGTAGCCGTTGCGCCGGGGCTCGGGCAGTCGGCGAAGGATCATCCCGGCCTCGGCGAGCCGCGCTTCCACCTCGTCTGGTGTCCAATGGGTCATTCCTGCACCTCTCGTTGTGTCGGGCGCGCACCGTAGAGACGCTCGCCGAGTTGCCGCACCAGCTCCCGCTCAGGCCAAGTAAGTCTCTGGTCGTCAAGGGAAACTGCGAAGATGCGTTGCTCCTTCCAGCCGTCGCGCTTGACCTGTTCGGGGTTGCGGCGCTCGCCGCCGTAGCCGCGGGGATGCCACCTCATTGCAGGCCCCCCTTGGTCTCCAGCGCCCAGAGCAGGATCGCGATGGCATCGGCCTCGTTGTCGTCGGCGGGGCTGAAGCCGCGCGCCCGGGCCGCGGAGATCATCGCCTCCTTGGGAGCGTTGCCCTTGCCCGTGGCGTGCCGCTTGATCGTGCCGACCGGGACGCCCTCGTAGGGAATGCCGCGCAGTTCGGCCCATGCAGTCAGCGTGGCCATCAGGCCGCCATAGACATGGGCCGCGTCGGTGGCCGCGTGGCGGCGGACCTCCTCGAACCAGATGGCGGCGACGGGTCCGGTCAGGCGGTCGATCTCGGTCAGCCAGTTGGTGAAGCGGAGATACCGCATGCCACCGCCATCGAAACGGCCGGGGCGGAAGCTGACCGTGCCACTGGTGATCAGCCCGTCGATGCCGTGCAGCGCCCATCCCGTCGTGGTGCCGAGGTCGAGCGCCAGCATCGCGCGGTTGGCACGGGGGTACGGTGCCAGAACGGGGATTGCCTCGCAGCGGTGTGTGGCGAGAGTCAGGTCAGCCATGGGTGGTCTCCTCTTCTGGTTGGCTGCTCGGGTGGAAGACGACGGCGGTCTGGTGCTTGGCGGTACGGGGCCGCTGTCGTCGGATCGGAGGGTTGGAGCGAGGACGGGCCACGCGCGCGAAACCCCCGGGGATGGGCGTGGGAGAACCCGCCTGCGGCGTTCTCCCCCACCCCCGTAGGGGGTGGTTTCACCCCCGAAACTGGAAACCTGCATCAACCCATTGACAGGAAATGAGATTTCCAGTTTCGGATGGTCGATACCGGGTGACTCAGCCGAAACTGGTTGCCGAGTAGCGGTTGCGGTCCGAGCGCAATCTTGCGGGGGCAGTTTCGGAAGCGGGCCGAAACTGGCCACGTCGGACATTTGCGGGGGTCCGCGAAACGATGGCGAGGCAGTTTCGGAGAAGCCCCGCATCTGGGTGAAGCTGGCTCCTGCGCAATTCTGCGCGAAGCGTTCTGCGGGGGCGATCATGGCCGCTCCCCCTCCGGATAGACCCAGACATGCGGGTTCTCGACCTCGAGGAGCGCCCCGGTCTGCGGCGATTTGTAGTGGGTGGGCAGGACCACGATGCTGGCGGCAGTGACCTCTCCGGTTGCCGGATCTACCGCCTCGCCGTCCGTGGGCATGACCATCCCCTCGACGCAGAGATAGCCGAAGCGCGATCGCGACGGCCCGAGCCCGTAGGGGGCGCCATCGCGGACGAACTTGATGGCGCCCTTGGTGGCCTGCACCGCGATCCGGTCGCGGATCGTATCCTTGCCGCCCAGACCGCCCTTGTTCTCGAAGGCCTCGGCAAACTGGTTGATGGTGTAGAGCCGTCCCTCGGCCGCCTCCTCGAGCAGGATCGAGAGGATCACGTCCCGCTTGCGGTCGCGCTCGGCGTCATGCCTGGCACCGACCTCGGGGCGCACGAGCCGCTCGTTCATCGGGTCGATCTCGACCCATTTGCCCCTGACCTTGTCCACGAGCTTCGCGGGCAGCGCGGGGCCGTTCCGGAGCTCGATCTCGAGGCGGCGCTGGGTCGACTCCTCTTCGGGCCGGTGCAGGATCAGGCCGGTGGTGTAGAAGCCCCGGAGCGCGCTGGCGCCGGAAAGCGCGAGGAACGGATCCTCCTTCACCTGGTGCTTCGAGAGCTTCCTGGTGTGGTGGACGAGAATCACGCCGCAGTCCGGGTTGACGTGGTCGCGCAGCACCTCGATCCGGTCCTTGAGGAAGAACATCATCGCGGCGTTGTCGTTCTCGCCGCCGCCGTCGGGGCCGCCGTCGAAGAGGTTGCGGATCGGGTCGATGCAGAGGATGTCGAGAGCTTCGTCGGGGAACGCAGCCTTGATCGCCTCGGCCACGCGCGCGCTGCCCTCGGCATCGAGGAGCATGCGCAGTTTCGGCGTGACGATCAGGTTGTCGCGCGCGGCGGCGATCAGCTCGGACGGCAGGCCGATCTGACGCAGGCGCTCGCGCAGGTAGTGATACTGGATCTCGGCCTGCAGGTAGAAGATCCGCAACGGTCGCGGCGGGGTGAAGCCGAGGAAGGGCACGCCCGCCGCCATGTGCACGAGCCATGCGATCAGCAGGTCGCTTTTGCCCACCTTGGGCGCGCCGCCTAGCACCAGGAGCCCGCCCGGCGTCAGGACACGCGGGCCGATGATGTCGTCGGGCATCGGGGTGGTGTCGTCGAGCAGCGCGCCTAGGCTGAAGGTCGGCAGGTCTTTTTGCGCAGGCGCCGCGCTGTCGAGGCGGATCAGCGGCGGCCCGTGCCGCTTGATATGCAGCTCCCACAGGCGGTTGGTCTCGCGCTTCAGCCGGTCGAGCGGCCAGCAGGGGCGCAGCATCGCGGCGTTGTAGCCGCAGATCGCCGTCCAGCCCTCGTCCATCGACATCCGGCCCTCGTGGACCAGCCGCAGGAAATAGCCGATGGCGGCCGAGGCGCCCTCGAAGCGGGACCAGTCGTCCGCGCCGCCCTCGTGAACGGGGGTCACCAGCACATCGTCGATGGCGGGTTTCTCGCGGGGCTCGGCCGTGGCCATGCCGACGCCGGGCATGGGCGGCATGTCGGCGACGCGCTCTGCCATCTCGGCGAGATCGACCTCGAGCGCGGTCGCCTCGCTGATCTGGACGAGCCGGGAAAGCCCGCCCTTGTGATAGACCGTGCCGGGCACGCGGATCGGCTGGTGCGCCGAGCGGAAATGTGTGTCGCCACCGACCTTCAGCGCGATTTCGCCGCGGAGCGCGCAGAGCCGGGCGAGGTCGGCGCCCTCCGCGGGCTCGGTCAGCTTCCACCAGACATGGAGCTTGGTCGCGCCCTCGGGCGTGCGCCCACCGCTCTCGACGATCAGGGTCGGTCGGCCGAGATGGTGGACGAGGTGATGGAGCTTGGCCGGGATATCGCCCGAGTCGAGATCGACCACGAGGCTCTGCATCTGCAGCACGTCGGCGGCGCGGGCCTGCCCGGACTCGGCCACCGTGCCGGGAATGACATAGACCGCCGCGCCCTCGCGCGTCGCCCAGCCGGCGAAGATCGCGAGCTTCTCGGGCGCGGTGGCGTCCGCCTCGATCCAGATGTTGTGGGGACGGCCGTCATTGCCCTGGCCCTTGTCGACGAAGCCGCGGACCGGGATCAGGCCTTCGGAATAGCCGAAGACCACGTCGAAGAAGCGGGCGATCTGCCCTGCGTCCGGTTCGACCGCGAAGGGATCGTCCAACGGCGCCGCGTCGTTGAAATCCCGCCAGGGGTTGAAGTGGATGATGTTGTCGTCGCTCATGCCGGCAGGCTCCAGCAGCGCCCGGCCCATGGGCAGAACCGGCATTCGAAGAAGCCGCGATTGGCGGCGATGCGCGGCAGCAGTTCGCCCGCATCCGTCGCCCGCAGGATCCGCACGCCCCGGTCCGACATGCGCTGCGCGAGATCCGCGTCGAAGGGGACGAGCTCGTGGTGCAGCTCGGCCGTGTCCTTGTTGATCGCGGTGAAGAGCGCGGGGGCCCCGCTGATGCCCGGCGCGGTGGCTTCCATGTAGGCCTGGTAGAGCGCGATCTGCGCGGCATAGACGGGCTTCGACACGGTCACGCCCTTGGCCACCGTCTCGCGCCAGTTCTTCGCGTTCATCGTCTTGCACTCCCAGAGCGCCGGGGTGCGCAGCCTCAGCGCCGCGGGCGCCTCGGCGACGATCCCGTCGACATGACCGCGGATGCGCCCACCCGCGACGGAGAAGCCGAACTGGCCGCCGTCCCGCTTCTGGGTGACCAGATCGAGCCCAGCCGCCCGCAGCCAGCGGATGGCAAGATCCTCGAGCTGGTGCCCGATGGCGAAGATCCGCAGCGACCGGCCGGAGAAGCCCTGGCCCTCGTCCTTCGGTGCGCCCGCGAATTCGAACTGCAGGGCCCGCTCGCAGGCGTGGCCCAGCCGCGACGCCCCGAGATAGTCGCGCGGCGGAGTTGCAGCGTGTGCAGCCTCAAGCGCGGCGTCCACGGCCGCGTTGATGCGCTCGGCTATGACCGGGCGGTGGTTGTAATCCAGCATCAGAACGGGATCTCCGACTGGCTGGCGATCTCGGCCATCTCGGCGCGGAAGGCCTCGATGGTGGTGACGATCAGCCGGTGCATGTCGTTCTGCGTCAGCTGGCCCAGCGGCCGGTCCCAGCCGATCCGCTCCATCTCGGGGGCGAGAGCGCGCATGACGGCGGGCAGCGCCCGGGTTTCCTCTTCGGTGAAATCGACCATGCTCAGTCCTCCTTTCGCTTTGCGGGTGAAGGCCGCCTGGCAGCCGATGGAGCAGAACCAGCGGCGGGTGCGGTGAGACCGCGGACGGTGAAGATCGAACCAGCCGAAGCCACGCGTGCGGGCAGAGCAGATGGCGCAGAGGACCGGGCGCGGATGCCAGAGGCGCTCAAGGCCCGGTCGATCCGGAGCCTCTGCGGGCGGGGATGGGACTTGCGCGACATGGTTCACGCCGCCCTCCGCTCGGGCGCGGCCGACATGACGAGCCGGCGAATGTCGCGCCGGTTGAACTGGAAGGTGATCAGCGCGGACGCCCGGTAGCGGGTGAGGCCGTAATCCTGCCGCTGCGCGGGCGAGAGGTATTGCAGCTGTTTCTCGGTCGGCGCTTGCGTCAGCCAGCGCTTCGACTTGAACGCGCTCTCGTCGGTCTCATGCGCGTTCAGCCAATCGTCGGCCTGCGCGAGGCAGACCGTCCGCTCGCCCACACCCAGAAGTCGGGGCGCCAAGCCCTTCGCGCCGCCCACGGCATGCCAGCGGCCCTCGAGGAAGAACACGCCGCCCCAGGCGTTGAAGCCGCTCGCCATGAGCGCCGCGTCGTCGCCGAACAAGTCCTCCCACACGAAACTCGACCGGTTCAGCAGGTCGATCTCGGACAGGAGGACGCTTTCCAGGGGCGGCGCCCCGTCGCGCAGGAACGCGTGGCCGCAGATCGGGCACTGGCGCGAGGCGAGCGGGATCTCCGCCGCGCATTCCGGACAGGTCTTCGTCGGGGCTTCGCCCGGTTCAGGATCGCGACCGTCCAGATCGACGTCCTGCTCCAGCGTTCCGTGCGTCAGGCTCGAGATCCCGAAGTCCAGCACGATGCAGTCGGTCTTGACCACACCGGGATGCTCGGCCGGATCGACGGTACGCAGGCCCCGCCCGACCATCTGGATCATCGTGGACTTGCAGGAGCTGGGCCGCAGCAGCACGACACAGGAGGTGGGCGGGTGGTCCCAGCCTTCGGTCAGGACCGCGACGTTGACGATGACCTGCACCTCGCCGGTCGCATAGGCTTCGAGCACCATCCTCCGCTCAGTGGAGCCCATGTCGCCAAGGACAACGGCGGCCGGGTTCCCGGCCTCGTTGAAGGCGGTCGCCACGTCCATGGCGTGCGCGACGGTCGAGCAGAAGACGACCGTCTGCCGGTTCCCGGCCTTCTCCTCCCAGTGCCGGACCACCTCCTCGGTGATGGGCGCGCGGTTCATGATCGCCGCAACGGCGGCCATGTCGTAGTCGTCGGCAGTCTTGCGGACGGCGCGCAGCTGCTCCTGCACGCCGACGTCGATGACGAAGGTGCGTGGCGGCACGAGGTGGCCCGAGGCGATGAGCTCGCCCAGCCGGACCTGGTCGGCGACGTTGTCGAAGACCTCGCGCAACCCCTTCCTGTCGCCCCGGTTCGGCGTCGCCGTGACGCCGAAGACGCGGGCGTCCGGATTGGCGTCGCGCACCCGGTCGATGATGCGGCGATAGCTGTCGGCCACCGCGTGATGCGCTTCGTCGATCACCAGCAGATCGAGCTTCGGCATGGCCGCGAGATTGGCGGCGCGGGACAGCGTCGGCGCCATGGCGAAGGCGACCTGGCCCTCCCAGGACTTGGTCGTGGCATCGACGACGGAGGTCTCCGTGTCTGGATTGACCCGGGCGAACTTCGCCCGGTTCTGGCTGGTCAGCTCGTCACGATGCGCGAGGACGCAAACCTTTGCGCCGTCCCCGGTCATCCTGCCGGTCACGGCCGAGAGCATGATCGTCTTGCCCGCGCCGGTGGGCGCCACGCCCAGCGTGTTGTCGCGGGCGGAGAGCGCAGCGAGGCTGCGCTCCACGAAGAGTTTCTGGCGGGGACGGAGGAGCATCGCGCCCTCACTGCGCCCAGGCAGGACGGCCCGGCACCGGCGATGTTGCGGGCGGCTGGACCGAGTGCTGCGGCGCGGGCTGCACGGGCGGCTGGTAGCCATGGTGCGCGGCCAGCCCCATGACCTGCGCATAGTCGCGATGGTCGGGCGTGACCGCCGCGCGGATCTCGTTCTTCTCCTCGCCCATGGCGTCGCTGCCGACGTCGATGCGGGCGACGAACTCGATCCCGTCGAGATCGGCGAAGCCGTTGATGCGCCGCGCCGCCTGCGCCTGTGGGGACTGGTCCTTGTCCGAGATCCCGCGGGCAGAGTTCAGCATGCCGCGGATCAGGCTGCGGCCCATGTTCGCCCAATCCGGCCCCTTCGGGCTGTAGAGCCCGATCAGGGTGAAGATCTTGCGCCGGGCGTATTGGCCCTCGGTGACCGTGAACTCGCCATTGAGATACACGGCGCCGGTCGAGCCACGGGTTGCGTAACCCCCGGTCCAGCCCTGTGAAGGGTCGTCGAAACCGCCGGGGCGGATCGTCAGGCGCACCTTTACCAGCGTGCCCTTGGGGATGAGGTTGGTGTTGGACTGGGCGTCGTTGAAGTCGTTCCAGAGTCCGGACATGGCTCGGGTCCTTTCAGTTTGTGGGAGCGGATTGGGTGTCAGGTGGCGTCGCGCCGGGCGGCCCGGGCAGCTGCGGCGGCGAATAAGTCAGCCGCCGTTCCGCAGGAATCAGCGGCCCGCGGATCTTCTCCATCAGCCGGCCGAGATGGGGCTCCTCGACGAGGTCGAGGCGGCCGGAGCGGTCCTTGGCCGGGTAGCCCCACGGGTTCAGCGTCTGGCAGACGAAAGCCCGCTGGGGCCGGTTCCGCTCGTCCGGAAGGCTGGCCATGGTGATGACCTGATCGACGATGCCGGGCAGCTCGAGCCCGGTCTTCGCGCCGTCGATCTGCGGGACGAAGACCTTGCGATTGAAGTCGTCGAGCTTCTCGTCGAGAATCCCGACGAACCAGACATTCTTGCCGCGCGTGTGCTGGAGGTGGGTCAGCCAGCCGATCATCTCGCGCCCGTGCAGCCCGTAGGCGCCGCGCACGTCCGGCTTGCTGGTCTTCTCCGAATGCGCCTCGGGCTGACCGCGGCACCACTGGAAGCAGAGCCGCCCGGCCACGGTGATCGAGTCGATGAAGACGGTGTCGTATTTGGCGAGGACGCCCGGATCTCTGAACCGCCCGCACACCTCGTCGAAATGCGCCTGGCTGTAGGGCTGTTCGGGCCGGAGCGCCGGGTTCGGGCCGCCGATGAAGACCGCGAAGTCCCGACACTCCTTCCAGGTGCGCGGCCGGACCACATCGATATGGAGCCCCTCGATGGCGAGGTCGCCCGCCTCGAGGTCGAAGAACAGCGTGGTCGAGGCGTCCAGCGTCCAAAGCAGGCTGGTCTTGCCGATCCCGGAGGGGCCAAAGATCACGCCCTTGACACCCCGCGTCTCGGCCAGCCGCTGGTCGGCGGTGATGATGGGCAGGCTCACGCGCGATCCTCCTGCGGCAGGATCTCGACCTTCAGCGCGCCGGTCTTAACGGTGCGGGCGGGCTCGAAGCCCTGGCGGATCGCCTCGGGCCAGGCGGCATAGGCGCGCTCGGGCACCTTGAAGCTGATCTCGACATATTCGACCGGATCCTCTCCGGCGGCACGGATGCGCTCGACCATGGCGGCAAGCTTGGCCTGGTCCCATTCGACGCGCTTGGGCAGGTCGGCGACCACGGTGAAGTCACCGTCGACCAGGCGCACGGTGCCGGTGTCCTTGCCACAGGCGCGGCGGGCTTCGGCGGCGCGATTGGCGTAACGGATCTCGAGTGCCGTGGAAAACCGCGCGGCAACGGCCTTCATCTGCTTCGCAGCCGCGTCGATCTCGCGCTGCAGGGCGGCCAGAAGCTCAACCGGAAGCTGGGCGATCTCGCCCGCGGGCAGGTTGATCAGCTCGTCGATCGAGGGCGTGTTCTCAGGGGATGGCATGGGGGTCTCCGTGATGGGAATGGGATCAGGCGGCCTCGAGGAGGCGCATCGAGATGGCTGCGCCGGCGGGTCCGGGCTTCGGACGGGCGACGGCGATGTAGGCGAAGTGGTCGGGGCCGAGCCGGGCCTGCACGAGGTGGACGAGCCGCTGCTCGGCGGCGCGCAGGGCGGCCGCGGCGACACCGCGCAGGGTGCGCTGGCGCTCGGGCGTGAGGTTCGAGACGGCGCCGGTCGCATCCACCGCGAGAAAGCCGCGGTGATAGACCAGCGCCTCGCCCGGGGCGGCCTGCGCGATCCAGGCGGAAAGCCCCACCTCGTCGAGCGCGGGACCGGCGGCGCCGAAGATCGACACGACCCCGCTGGCGCGGATGGCGGACCGGCGCTCCATCATGCCGCCCCGCGCGCGCTGTCGGCGGTGTGCGTGAGCTGGTCCTTCTCGAAGGCGATGATGTCCTCGAGCCGGTAGACCACCCGGCCGCCGAGCTTCATGTAGGCGGGGCCTTCCTTGGCCCATCGCCAGCGCTCGAGCGTGCGGTGCGAGATCGTCCAGCGCCGCGCAAGCTCCTTCTGTGTGAGGCAGGTCTTCTGCTGCATCGTCGTCTCCCGGTGTCGTTTGTCGGGAGCACGATGCGAAATCCCGCGATGGGATGTCGTCAGGATCGGCGGGGGATACGGAGGGGGATTGTCCGGAGCCTTTCAATCCAATGGAGAACGGCCCTGCGAGGGATCGCCATCCCCCTCTCATCCCCCGCAGCATCCCACGGAGGGATCGGGAACACGCGCGGATGGGAGGGATGGGGCGAGGTCAGAGCCCGCGCAGGCGATAGGCGCCGCGGCCGTCCGACTCGATCAGGAGGCGCCAGTTCTTCTTCGACTTGAAGACATCCGCCATCTTGAGGCTGCGCGAGCCCGCCGCGGCGAGGATCGCCTTGCCGCTCTGCCACGGCTCGCCGCGCCCGGCCGCCTCGTGCAGCGCGCGGACGACCTGCGCCTGGATCGCGCCCAGCCGGAAATGCTGGCCATTGCAGCGGGCGTCCTGATAGTCGGCCGAGGCATGGAAGGCGCCCGGGCGCGGACCCGCCGCCGCTCCCGCGAATCCGGTCTCGATCTCGAACCGGTCGCGCTCCTCCCGCCTGAGGAAAAGATCGCGCTGGCGGATGCTTATGTGCTCGGGCTTCCCCGTCAGGCAGGCATAGTCGCCCTTCGGCGAACGGAAGCGGGCGAGCTTCACCTCGCCGTGCCGGAAGAGCTGGAAGACGTCATGGGCGTGGAGATCGAGGAGGCCGTTGAAGGGTCCCCGCTCGAAGGGCACGGGGAACCGCTCCCCCTCCGGCGTCTCCTCGTAGTCGCCGAACTCGACGCCGAGGTTGAACACCCGAATCGACAGCCGCAGCTGGTCGTTCTCGGCAAGGTAGATGAGGTCCGCCTCGGCCATCGACCAGCGCGCGAGGACCTCCGGCAGGGTGAAATACGACTTCTCGATCTCCATCCGGGCCCCCGATTCCGCGCAGCGAGTGTTTAGGTTTTGTTCTAATCGCTTGACGGGTCCGCATCAATCCTGTTTTATCCCAATCTATCCACAATCCCTTGGGGACAAGATGACCGAGCAGCACACCCTGGCCGACCGCCTGCGGGCCCGCGCCCACCAGCTCGGCCTGACGCCTGCCCATGTCGCCGAGATGGCCGGCGTGAACCGCTCCTTCGTCTACGACATCCTGCGCGGCCGCTCCGCCCGCCCCGGCATCGACCGCCTGGCCGAGGTCGCCCGCGTTCTGAAGGTGGACCGCGACTGGCTGATCCACGGCATGGGCGAGGTCGAGGGCAAGCCCCCCTTCGTGGACAACCCCGACGACGCCTTCGTGGCGATCGCACACGCCACCCCGCGCCCCGCGATGGGCGGCGGCGCGGTCGTGACCGAGGACGGCGACACCCCCGGCCGCGTCTATCACTTCCGCCGCTCCTGGATCCGCCACAAGCTAAAGGCCAGCCCGTCGCAGCTGCGCATCATGCACGTCGAGGGCGACAGCATGGCGCCGACGCTGCTGAGCGGTGACGCGGTGCTGGTCGACATGGCCCGCCGCGCGCCCAACCCGCCCGGCATCTTCGTGCTGGACGACGGGATGGGGCTGGTGGCCAAGCGGCTCGAGCACATCCCGAACAGCGACCCGCCCGCGGTGCGCGTCATCTCCGACAACAAGCACTACCCCGAGTACGAACGAACGGCCGACGAGATCCACATCGTCGGCCGCATCCGTTGGTTCGCGCGGGAGATCTGAGGTGATCGCATTCCGGGAAATCGACGATGCCGATCCGGCGCTGGCGTTCTCGCCTCTGGTGCGTGGGGTCGAGAAGACCTTTGCCTGGATCGGCGCGCATGGCAGCATCCCCCTGACCCCGTCCAAGGCGTTCAAGCGCGTGTTCGTGCACTGGGCCGCGGCCGAGTTCGACTGGCCCGGCCACACCGAGGCGGACCTCTTCGCCGTCAACAAGGTGCTGAACGAGCCCGACTTCGCCCCGCTCATGGTGCTGCACGATCTGATGATCGCGATGAAGCTCGGTCGGCACCACAAGGGCGAGTTTCGGCTCACCAAGACCGGCCAGGCGCTGGTCGGCCATCCCGGCCGGATCTTCGGCACGGTCGTCCCGTTCTTCCTGTTCCGCATCAACCACGCCAGCATGTCGCGCTTCGAGGATCCACCGATCCTCGGCAACTGGGATGTGTTCCTGAACGTGCTGAACGTCGAGACCGAAGACGGTGCCACCGGCAGCCACCTCCGCCGCGTGCTGTTTGGAGCGCCCGAGACGGGTCCGCTTCCGCGCTACGACGAGGTGATGGGCCAGCTCTACATACAGGTGCTGCGCCCGCTCTGCTGGTCGGGCCTGCTGCAGCAGGAGCGCGGGGAGGCCAGCTATCGGTTCGAGGACGCGGTGTTCATGAAAACGCCGCTGTGGCGGGCAGCGTTGCAGCTGAAGACGGATCGAATGGTTGGCAGAGCGACGCGGCATTGATCAACGCATCCGCTTTCCTTCTCTCGGTTTCGCGCCCCTACGACAACCTATTGTTTTAACTTGAATTCCCTCGCTACGCGCGGCGAACACGGAGCAAATCGCCTCAGGAGGTTCGCTCCCCATGCAAGACGACATCGCCTTCGCGCCGCCCGCCGAGACGCTTTCCACAGATGAGCGGCTGACGGAGTTGGCCGCAATCCTCGCCAGCGCCATCGCACGGACCAACCCACGGGAAAAGAACGAGAATTCTCCGCTCAGCGGAGACAGTTCGCTGGACATTCTCGCCCTCAGACGCCGTCGTCGGAGACAGGTGCAAAACCGAGTTGGAGACGAGTCATGAGGAAAAATGCAAGGAAACCAAGCGCAAAGGCCGCGCTCGCGCGCGAGGCGGAGGGGATCGACGTCCTGACCGAACTGGCGGCGCTGAAGGCGATGACGGTGCCCGAGTTGCAGGGCAAGTGGCGAGTGATGTTCGGCGAACACGCCCCCAACGCCAGTCGCGGGAACCTGGAGCTGCGGATCGGCTACCGCATCCAGGAACTGGCCCATGGCGGGATCAAGCCCGCGACGCGGCGCACGCTGGACGCGCTGGCGGCCGAGGTCGCCTCGGGGGCGCCGGGCCCTCTGATCGCGGATCCCCGCCGCCCGATCCCCGGCACCAAGCTGGTGCGCGAATGGGAAGGTGAGGAGAGGGTCGTCACTGTCTTGACCGACGGGTTCGAATGGCAGGGCCGGCGCTTCAAGTCGCTCTCGGCTGCGGTGCGCGCGATCACCGGCAGTCACTGGAACGGGTGGAAGTTCTTCGGGCTGGCTCATGGTGCGGAGGCCCGTTCATGAGCCGCACCAAGCCCGAACCCGTCCGCCGCCTGCGCTGCGCCATCTACACCCGCAAGTCGAGCGAGGAAGGGCTCGACATGGAGTTCAACAGCCTCGACGCCCAACGGGAAGCCTGCGAGGCCTATATTGCCTCACAGCGCGCCGAGGGCTGGGTGGCGCTGCGCGACCGCT